>CAZJFB010000116.1:0-9203 GCA_964545145.1 uncultured Chloracidobacterium sp.
CACGCCGCCGAAGCAATCGAGATACTCGTTGCCCTTGTCATCCCAGACCTTTTCGCCCTCGCCCTTTACGAGAGCGAGCGGCTCCTGGTAATAGGTCGCAACCGCGGGAAAAAGAAATTCCTTGTGCTTTTCGATAGCACTCTTCAACGACGATTTTTGTTCTGCTTGGTTCATAAGATCACATAGATCGCGAAAAACGCGACAACAACAAAAATGGAGCACATCATTGTACTCCACTTTCGCTCGATCTCGGGTCTTAAAAATGTGCCTTTTGGATCAAAGTCCCTCTACGGTCAATTTGATATCGGCATATTTCCACGCTTCGAGATAGCGCTTTTCGATCGCCCGGGCTTCGTCCTTCTTGCCCTGGCCTTCGAGCGCCTTCATCAGGCCAAACAGCGAGCGTCCGCTGCCCGCATTGCGCCGAAGGTCCTCTCTGAAGATCCTTTCTGCCTCAACGAACTGTCCATCGCGAAGCAAGGCACCGCCGAGATTTTCCCTGACGGGCGAGATCGACAGCGGCGGTTCGGAATACCCGAGTGTGTCCTCGGCTTCGACAGCATCCATTAGAAAGTCGATCTCCTTCGCTTTGTCGCCTTTCTGACGGGCGATCGCCGCGTCGATACGTGCATCATCGATCTTACGCAGCGGAGACTTATCACTTGTATCTTTCGATCTTTCCGCCTGGGCTTTGGCGATGTCGCCGGTCGCAGCAAGAGCCATTGCGCGTGCCCACGTCCAGCCACTCAGCGTTTCAGGACGGCTATCCGCAGGTGGAGCCGGAGCTTTCAAAATGTCATCCCAACGCTTGAAGCGCACCCAATATCGCGGCCGCTGATCGCTCGAACGCGGCGACTTAAAAATAAACTTGCGGTCGAGCGAATGCGAGACCTTAGCGAAATTGCCCTGCATCGCATACGAAAACAAAAGAAAATTCAGCACATGGTTGTAATGCCACAGCTTGAATTCCTCCGAAAGCGTGTCGGTCGGC
This sequence comes from uncultured Chloracidobacterium sp., assembly GCA_964545145.1. GTDB lineage: Bacteria > Acidobacteriota > Blastocatellia > Pyrinomonadales > Pyrinomonadaceae > OLB17. Next base: position 992 of record CAZJFB010000116.1, read on the forward strand.
ATCGTCGCCGTTTCTTCGTTCGATTCAACCGACTTCTGAAAATTACCGGTTCGCACATAGATATGTGCGGGCATGTGCACTAGATGGCCGAATGACGGGATAAAGATCTTTAGCTCCCGCAGAGCGTCGGCTGCCGCGAGTGCACGTTCGGGCTGCATTGATTCCTCGACGCCGTGGATATATGTATGCGTCAGGCCGACGTGTTTCGGGTGTAGTTTCAGCCCGGCCTCGAGAACTGCCAGCATCTCGGGCCACCGGCCGACCGGCTCGCCGTCGCGTGTCCAATTGTTATAACCCGCCGAGTAAAAGATGCTGAGGGCATAAAGTGCGGCTGCATCGGCATCTCGCGGTGATGCTTGGTAGATCGGCTTCATTGCCTCGCGATAGGCTTCCTCAGAGGCCTTTCGGCTGTAGCCTGCCTCATCGGGCAAGAGTTTTGAGAGTGCCTCAATGTAGATCCGGTCCGACGGCGGGGCCGGCAAAGACATCGACATCTTGATCGCATCGCGAGCCTCTTTCAGCCGTTTCTCGTCGCTTGGATTTCCGCCGCCCGTACCGCGCGGATAGGCGGCCAATGCGACACCCCAGTGCGCCATCGCGAGCTGCGGATCGAGTTCCGCTGCCCGTCGAAACGACCTTACCGCGTCGCCGTCATTGAATGCGTAATACAGCGTCAGCCCCTGATCAAAGAAGGCCTGTGCCTGCTTGTTCGATGTAGCGACCTTGCGGTGTGCGATCGCGTCGGTGGTAACCAGTTCGATCGGCTTACCTGTCACCGGGGTTTCAGGTGCTTTGTGATCAGTATGCTGGGCGGTGATCGCCGCCGCCAAAAATACCAGTACCGCCAACGATCTGGATATTATTTTCATATGAAAGACCTGCGACCTATTTATCGTCCTTTCCGCCCGCTTTCTTGTCCTTGTTTTCGTCCTTCGAGACGGGTGCCGGTTCGTCCATCTTGGGCAGGGTCAGTTTCCAGCCGCCGCCTTCCTTGATGAAGTCCATCGTTTTCCATTTGCCGTTCTCATCCAGATACTCAATGGTCGCTCGGTCGCCGTCGATCTTCTCGTTACGGGCGTCGTCGGTCTTTGCCTGCGGCTTTTCGCAAAGTTCCTTCAGCATGTCGTCGGGGGTTTTCTTTTCTTCCTTACCGATCTCCGTAAAAAACTCCATGATCTCCTTGGACATCAATTTTCTAAGAGCATCGACATCCTTGTTCTTCCTCGCGGCGTACGCCGCCTTGTAGGTATCGATCGGCGAGCCCGCGGATCTCGGGGCCGGATCGGTCGAGACCGGCGTCATTACGGCCGTTTCCTTGGTCGCGTTGGGCTGGGCCGCATTGTTCGCGGGTTTATTCGAATTGGCATTCCCCGCACTCTGGCAAGCGGTCGCCGCTGCGATCGCGGAAAGGACACACAAGGTCGCAATTGTTTTGTTTTTCATGATTGATTTATTTGATCCTATATATCTTAGGGTGCCGGGCAGCGGCTGGCAATGTGCTATTCGCTATCCGTAAATTCCGCTGCCGCCTGACGCCGGCGGTCGACCGTAAGTTTCAGCACATCGGGCCTCGAATAGTGTCCTGCCGGATCGAAATTCTGCCGCTCCTCGCGAACTCGCCGGTGATCTATCTCGGCAATGACCAACCTTTCTTCGTCACAAACAGGCTCGACGACCCATTCGCCGTCGGGCCCTGCAATGCAAGAGCCGCCGTTTGCCAGGAACTCGGGAGAATTCGCTATCACGGTCTCAATACCGGGCAAATGCGCCGGCAGATCGCTCTTTCTCATCAACGACGAAACCGATACAACGTAAGAACGCGATTCGAGGGCGATGAACCGTGTTATGTCTTTTGTATTCCTCAAACTGCCCGGCCAGACCGCAACATGCAGGTCCTCGCCTTGGGCATAAAGTGCCGTTCGTGCAAGCGGCATCCAGTTTTCCCAGCAGTTGAGGCCGCCAACCGTGAATGGGCCCAGGCTGTGCGTTCTCAATCCGTTTCCGTCGCCGGTCGCCCAGGTCATTCGCTCGTCGTAGGTCGGCATCAGCTTTCGATGGACCGAACCGATCTCGCCATCCTGGCCAATAAAGACCAATGATGCATATACGCTTTCACCGCGGTCCGCGGGACGCTCCAATACACCCAGATAGATCGCGATCCTTCGTTCGCGAGCTATGTCGCAAACGCGGTCGAGATCGCCGCGTTCGATACAGACTGCCTGGTTGACGTACTCGGCATGGAACTGTTTGTGAAAAGGCGAGTTGAACGCAGTGATGTTGGAGTATTCAAGCCAAAACGGATAACCCGGAACGAGAGTCTCACCGAACGCAACGAGGCTGCATCCCCCGTCCGCAGCCTCCGAGATGCGATCGCAGACCTTGTCCAGCGTACGGTCCCGGTCGAACCAAACTGGTGCTATTTGAGCGAGAGCGATCTTTACGGTGTCTGCCATACTAACGCTTAAGCTCCGCCTCGGCAGCGATGTAACCAAAGCTCGCCCATTGATTTCCCGCCGTGATCCTCCGAAAGATGTCCATCGCACGGTCGCGGTCGCCATTGTAGAGGTACCAGCAGCCGAGGCCGTAGCCGAGCGAAGCATTGCCGAGCGTGTCTGCCTTGGCACCGATCTCTTCCATCAGGACGCCAGCACCGACCTCACCGCGATAGAGCCGCAGCAGCTTTAGATAATCTTCGTTCTCGATCACCTCAAATTCGCCGTTGATCGGTTCGAGCAACTTCTCAGCCTCTTTGTTTTTGTTTAGCCGCCGCAGCGTCATGTAATACCAGTGAGTGGTCGCCGCGAGCATATCGTTATTCTTTGAGACCGACATCGCGTGCTTGTAAGCGTCGCCCGCGCGTTTGAGGTCTCCCTTTAGGTAATAAGCGAGCCCAAGATGGTACCAGATGTTGGATTGCAAAGTGCTCGTGGGAATGTTGCGTGCATTGGGCAGCCCGTCGGGTTCGACCTCGTCAGGTTTGCCTTTGACCAGCTTTGCCGCCTTCTCAAAGTCCTTGATCGCGTCGTCAAAACAGCGGATCGAAATATACCTGTGCCCGCGGTGCCGGTAGATGCGGGCGTCCGAGGGAAACTTCCCAAGCCCGATCGTCAACGCCTCGATCGCGTCCTTGTAATTTCCGAGATATCCCTTTCGCCGCGCGTACCAGATAAGGTTGTCCGCCGTGGCCTCAGCCGCATAATTGCGGGCAGCGATCTCGAGATTCCGCGAGTACTCAAGCTTTGCGTTCTCGCTCAGGATCGGTTTGACCTCTTTTGCGGACTCAACGCAAGTCTGGGCCTGTGCGAACGATGCAAAACAACCCACGAGGACCGCGATCAGTAGTTTTTTCATGATGTGGGAATTTTAGCAGAGATTTCCGATCGCACGTTAACACTCTCCTTAGACGCAACAACCGAATAGAAGATAGAAATCTCGTGCCGCTGGCCGTAACCAGAGGCATCGGTCTCGAGATGGCTCACCGATTTAGCTTTCGTAATTGGACGGATTGACGAAGCTTACCGCACGTCACGGTAGTCGGCTTGACAATCGATTTGCTTGGGCATAAAACTCCGGGCATCGAAACAAGTACCGAGGCCGCGGAAATCGAAATAAGGTTTCTTCTTCCCGTTTCCCAACTCCCCAAGAGCTTGAGCCTCGTTTCCTGATCGTCAATTGACAACAATCTGAATTTGGAGAATGATATGCGATCTTCCTACATCCGCGTGTTGTTTTGCGGCCTCTTACTATTAGTGGCTTGTGTGCTTGGCATCTCGTCTGTTGCCGGATCGAAGGCTTCGGGTACCACGCCGTTCACCCCCTTTGACGATAGCTTTACGATCCATGGCGGAACCGTTGTCAGTTTTGTTGCGAATGACGATTTTGCCGGATACACACCATATGCCGTCATTGTAGATGCTCCGAGTCACGGAACGATCAGCGGAGGATCGCTTTATGTTCCCGACAATGGCTATACGGGTACCGATACCTTCACTTATCATCTCTGCCTGACCGAATGCTCGATCACCGCAACGGTGACTCTTTCGGTGGTCAACTCGGCCCCGGTCATCAACGGAGACGTCTATCTTGTCCCTCCCTATCCGGGTGCTTTGTGCATCAACCTGACCAAGTATGCATATGATCCGGAAAGCGATTCGTTTTACGACGTTGAGTTTCTGGATCTTCCTGATAACGGCTGGATCACTGGCGGTTCGTGCGGAAAGACATATCATGCGAATAGCAGTTTTTTTGGGGCGGACAGCTTCACATACAAACTCTGCGATGTTCTCGGTGCGTGTTCCGGAGCCGTCACGACCTGGGTTTTTGTTGATTATTATTATGGCTCGGGAACGTGTCCCGCTCCGCCGGTCGGCTCTCCAAATCATCCAATTGCCCCCGAAAACATTGCAAAACCAATAAATGTCACAAGCGGCAACATGTGGCTTGCCCAAACCGACTATTCACTTCCGGGAGTAGGAGAGAATATTGAGGTAGAGCGCTACTACAATACATGGGCTCAGTTTGCTGGACTCTTCGGAAAAGGCTGGACAACTCAATACGATGAGTCGATAGTTGCGGGCGGGTCGACATATTCAGGCAGATTCTTGCGCCTTACCCTGCCTGATGCGACCAGGATCCAGTTCGGGCGGGCGAGTACAAGCGACCCATTCAAACCATTGATCGCCGGCCTTCGCGGCCAGATAGTCCTAAATGGTGATGGAACGTACACCTTAACTTTCAAAGATGGGCGGATCCATCAGTTCGACTCGGCGGGGAAGCTTCTGTGGCAAAAGGACCACAACGGTAATCAAACAACCTTGACCTATACCAGCGGAGTGCTCTCAAGCGTAACCGATCCGTTCAGCAGGACCCTGACATTTACGACAAATGGAAACGGCAATGTTACGGCCATCGCGGACTCGACGGGGACAATTGCTAATTACGAGTATCACACCGGCACAACAAGGCTCAAAAAGGTCACATACCCCGACAACTCTGAATTCAACTTCGAATACCAGATCATCGGCAGCAACGGCTTTCTCTCGTCGGTCACCGATGCTTACGACAATGTGCTCGAAGCGCATACCTACCATACGGGCAGTGGTCAAGCACTCACGAGCGAGGTACATGGCGGCGAAGAGGAATACACGATCAACTACGCGAGTTCGGGCCAGACTATCGTGACCGACGGACTCGGACACGAGACAACCTATTATTTCGATGCCGGACGTGGAGCTGTGACAAGTATTGTCGGGGCCTGCGGCTGTGGGAGCAGCGGCAGCGAGACAACTACGTTTACCTACGACGAACGGTTGAACGTTGTTAAAAAAGTAGATGCACTTTCTAACGAGACCACGTATACTTATGACATTGACGGGAATCTGACAAGTATTACCGATCCAATAGGCACGCAAGAGTGATTGGCCTCGGACCGTTTGGAGGCATCAACCTTGATTTTGGGACTGCGACGGACGGGCGCAATATTTGGGTAGTTCACTATTCCCCGCCAGTTGTTGGCGGAATCGGTGGCTCGCTAGGCTACGCGAATTTCAATACCTATACACCGCCAAACGGTGTATTTACTATGAACAAGCTAGGCTCTGCTTTGGGAAGCGAAATAGAGAACCTCTATGGGAGTAAGGGTTGTAATTGTCCCTAATAGAGAAGATTGAAGAGCTAAACTTATGAGCAGGAATGTATTACTTCTTTCAATATCTGGGTGGCTAATTCTGACTGCAGTAGTTGGACTGGCTGCGGTTTGCGGTTTTGATATCCCAAAATATTTGAAACTCCAAAAGTCAGGACAAATGGTGAAAGGCTCTGTGATCGCGTGGAACGAAAGTGACCGCATTATACAATATGAGTACTCGGTAGGAGATAACAAATATTATTCGGAATTCCATGCGAATAAGGGAACTGCATATGTGGGAATGATCATCGAGGTCACGTATTTGCCTACAGACCCGAGTTACCATCTTGTTGGCCCATTCGGTGAGAATCTTCAAGCCAGAATTATTCTCGGAACCATCATGATGGCGCTACCGACTATTCTAGGACTCGGTGTATTGGTATTTGCGTTCAATCGGCAAGTGGCACAAGTGGCAGGGTCAGACTTGATGTTATAAAGACGGTTTCTCGAGGCATCGAGTTAGAATCGATGTTGAAAGACAAAAACTCGCTCTTTGACAGGAGAAACCGTTATGACATTGTACATCGGAGTTGATCTACATCCACATCAGCAGACGGCTGCGTGGTGTGACACGACGACTGGGGAAACACAGACAGTCGATCTCGAGCATGACGTTGGACTGGTTCGCGAGTTTTATGGTGGTTTGAGCGAACCGGCAATTGTTGGGATCGAAGCATCGTCGAAGATGAACTGGTTCGAGAAGATGCTGGCAGACACAGGTCATAAGCTACTTGTCGGCAACCCGGTTTTGATAAGGAAGCGAGCCATATCGAGGCACAAGAATGATCGACGTGATGCCGAACTGATACTTGAGTTGCTGATGCGGGACGAGTTTCCGGCGATCTGGCGGAGGCCTCAGACGAGCGATCAGGTGATCGAGATCATGGGCCTGAGGAAGAACCTGGTCCGGCAGCGGATCCAGTGCTACAACCGTTTGCAGGCTCTGGCACACAGCATCGGGATGCCGAAGGGTCGTATGAAAACCGCAAAGGTCCAGACTGTTCTCAAGGCTGCTGAAATGTCCGAAGCCGATTCAATGAGAAGAGAGCACCTGTTCTTGCTGATCGAACAACTCAGCGGCCAGATCGCGAGACTCGAAGAGTGGCTGAAGATCAAGGCTGAAGAGAATAGTCCGGCCCGGCTTCTTCAGACACAGATGGGCGTCGGATACCTAACGGCACTTGTGACCGTTCACACACTCGGAGATGTGGGGCGCTTCAAGAGGGTGAATAAGACGGTGGTATCATTTGCGGGTCTCGATCCTCGTGAGATGTCTTCGGCGGGACGTACACGGTTCGGGGCGATCACAAAGGCCGGTTCGTCTATGCTCCGACATCATCTCGGACAGGCGGTGATGACCGCTACTCGATTCGACCCGATGCTCAGGGCCTTTTACAAACGGCTCGCAAAAAAGAAACCGAAGGCAAACGCGAGATCACGATCGAGCCGCCCAACCGATCCACGGCATCAAACGCGAAAACAAGAGCAGCCGAAAGAAATGGCTGTCGCTGAGTAACGGAACGCGGACGCCCTCATCCGTATCTTTTAAGACACAGAAATGCCCGCGAGCGATCGCGGGCCTTTTCCTCGTGCTCCTGTCACCAAAGTGGCGTTATGTTTCCTGTTGGAGCCAGGATATAGTGATCTCCCCGACCAACTGACCAAACTCGGCGTCTCCGGTAAATAGGACGGCCTTGTAGTGTTTGGCTAAGGCAGCGGCGTAGCAGTCAGCGTACGAGATATTGCCCTTTACCTTAAATTCTGCAGCGATCCTGGTGAGCGGCCAGTCAACGTCAATAAATTTGATGCCAAGGCTGCGAAGAAGATCGATCGCCTCGTCTGCCCTACTTGGATTCGTTCGCCGGGCGATGGTGCACCAAACTTCGCCCGCATTGACGACCGACATCAGAAGGGCGTCACCACTGGTATTCGCGTCATATATGATGTCGATAACACGGAATGCCGCAGCCTCGCCCTGAAGGTATGCCATTATGGGCCACGAATCTAAAACGATATTCCTGCGCGTTTTCATTTACCCGTGAGTTTCTTGATCTTGCCGCTCTCACGCTGTCTGTCGAGTTCGCGTTCCCTCTCCAGATCATTAATAAGAGGAAGCCCGCGAAACTTTCCCGCCATTCGTTCGATGTATTCCCGCGTTATCGGCTTAAGTATTATCTGCGCGTTCGCCTCGTCTATCTCTACCTGTATGCGGGTACCGGTCTTTATTCCAAGTTTTCGCCGGATAGACGAAGGTATCACTACCTGTCCTTTGGTTGTTGCTGTTGTTTTCATAATTACTACCACGGCACGAATGTAACACACCTCTTCGATGTAAGTCACACGTTGTTTGTCTTACATTTGAGATGTTGGCGGAATGGGTATTTAGTCCGCTTGGCGGGCTCGTTGCTGCGGGTAGTTCGCGACGACTACCGCGACACCATTTAAGAAATGTCTTGCCATCTGTGCAACGGATGTGCTACTGAATTCAAGTAGTAAGTGCACCTCTTGGGTCACGATCAGAAGGGC
>CAZJFB010000117.1:0-8230 GCA_964545145.1 uncultured Chloracidobacterium sp.
CGAATCGCTGCAACATGATGTGCGATCCGTGCTTCATGGACGCGAACCAGGTCGGCTTCGTCCACGAGCTCTCGATGGAAGACGTCCAGGAGATCCTCGACAACGCCATCCAGATCAAGCCGCGTCGTCAGATGTCGGTGCAGTACTCGGGCGGAGAGCCGACTCTGTCGCCGCACTTCCTCGATGCGGTGCGTTATGCACGAAAGGTCGGTTACAACTCGGTCCAGGCCGCGACCAACGGCATCGAGTTCGCCAAATCAAAAGAATTCTGCCGCGAAGCAGCCGAAGCCGGCCTTCGCTTCGTGTATCTGCAGTTCGACGGTATCGGCAACGACGCCAACTCGCACCGCCAGATCGGCAACCTCTTCGACGTCAAGCTCCGTGCGATCAATAACCTCCACGAAGCCGGCGTTGACATCATTCTCGTGACCACGCTGGTCAACGGCATCAATAATGACCAGGTCGGATCGATCATCCGCTTCGCTCTCGAGAATCCCAAGAAGATCTCGTTCATCGCGTTCCAGCCGGTGTCGTTCACGGGCCGCGACGAACACATCACCGAGCAGCGTCGCCTGCAGCAGCGTTACACGCTCGCTCACCTCGCCCATGACGTTAAGGGCCAGGTCGGAATTACCGAGCCGACGCGTGACTGGTTCCCGCTCTCGCTTATGGGAGCGTTCGCCGATTTCGCTGACGTCGTTCACGGACAGGATGCCGATTGGGGACAGGTCAGCTGCGGCTGCCATCCGAACTGCGGCGTCGGCACGGCCGTGATGGTCAACAAGGAAACGAAGGAGATGGCACCGGTGCCGCAGTTCCTGAACATTCAGGGCCTCGTCACCGACATGCAGCACATCACCGACACCGCTCGCGGCAAATGGTTCTCTAACATAATGATGGGCCTCGCCCTGCTCAAGAACTACAACCCGTACGGTGCACCAAAGAGCCTCACGCTCGGCGGCATCCTCAAGAAGTTCGACAAATCGTTCGGCCTCTCGGGCAAAGACTATGGAAAGGTCGGCCCGGACCGCACGATGGAAGACATCGAGAAGCGTCGTCAGGACCCGTGGAACTTCCTCTTTATCGCCGGCATGTGGTTCCAGGATCTCTTCAACTACGATTTCCGCCGCACCGAGATGTGCATCATCCCGTACGGCACGCAGGAAGGCGAAATTTCCTTCTGTGCGTATAACACGGGCATCGGTTGGAGAAATATCATCGAGCACATGCACCAGAACGCGACCGTCGCTCAGTGGTACAAGGACCACGGCCGTCACGAAGTGTTCGCTCGAGGTAAGGAAGTCGAGCTTGGCGACAAGTCACACGGCCTCGTACTCAACGAAGTCGACCTGACGCGTCCTAACAAGCCGCAGATGGAAGGGCCGAAGACGGCTGCCGAGGAAATGCAGATGATGCGTAAACTCTACCAGCAGATGGTCATGGAAAAGAACCAGATCAAGGGCGAAAACCTCGTCCAGATCGGCGGCATCAAGAAAAAGAACGAAGAAAAAGAAATGGCAATGGCGGAATAGGCCACTAATCAGGTAAAATCGCTATTGAAGAAAGGCCTCGTCGAGTGATCGGCGAGGCCTTCTAAAATACAGAATGCTTGTAAAGCTCTACTCATACTTAAAGGAACTTGGATCGCTCACGCCCATGGCTTTCCTGATGGCGATCTTGCCGGTGATCGGCAGTTCGATCCTGCTATTGCAGGCGTACCCGCTGGGAAGTTGGCTCCGCGGAAATTGGGAGATCGGCACGCCGCTTTATCTATTCGGCATTCTGATATTTTGCGGACTTGCACTGCTCCCGACCAACGTCGTCGGGATCTTGGCCGGCTGGTCTTTCGGCCTCGAACTGGGAATTGCGGTCCTGAGTGCCGGTATAGTCGGGGCAGCTTGTATCTCTTTCGTTGTACACTCACGCATCGCCCGCGACAAATTGCCGCACGTTTTGGACGCTCACCCGCATGCAAAGGCGGTTTACGGAGCTCTCTTGGGACAGGGCGTTTGGCGAGCTGCCTTGATCATTTCGCTGGTGCGGCTGTCGCCGGTAATGCCTTTTGCTCTGACAAATTTCTTGATGGCAGCGGCGCAGGTCCCGCTTACATCCTTTCTCGCCGGCACCTTTTTGGGTATGCTGCCGCGTTCCTCGGCCGTCGTCTTTGTCGGGGCCGGGCTTTCTGACCTTAGCTTCGATGGCCCGCAGGACACCTGGCTGGTCGTGTTCGGTATCGCCGCTACGATAATTGCGGTCGTCGTCATCAGTATCATTAGCAAACACGCTCTGCAGCGTCTGACGGCTGAGCAAAATTAGCAGATCCGCCCGGAGACGGGTTACCGCATTTTTGAACCTGGTCTTTACGCCGGAAAGATCTTCACCGCCCGAATCGTGTGTTTGGCCGGTGCATTTACCGCAGCATTAAGGTGGAATTTTACAGAGAACCAAATTTCTGGCGATACGCCCTCATGATCGCGTGGATCGTGGGCATCTTCTACCTTTCTGCGGGCAAAGGCTCGGGCCCGAGGACGGCGCGAATTGTCCTTCCGTCGCTGCGGCGTTTTTTCCCCAACGCTCACCCGGACGAGCTGAGTAAATACCACACCGTCCTTCGCAAGGCATGCCACCTGGCCGGTTACGCTGTTCTTGCCCTGCTGGCATCGATGGCTTTCTACAATTCTGCTATGGATTCGGTCGCCGGCTTCTGGTACGTATTTGCATTCGGGGTCGTTCTTATTGTCGCCGCTCTGGACGAGCTTCTGCAGAGCCGTCATCCGGATCGCATCGGTTCGATCGCAGACGTCGCCCTCGACTGCGTCGGCGGCCTAACAGCGATCCTGCTGATGCAAAGCTTCGCCTGATCCATTCACATCGAACACCCTGATCGTCAAAGCGACTCAGATCCTCGAAAAACATAGTATTGTTTATCTTCTTTGCTATATGTTAAACTAGTTTGATAGAGAACAATATTGTGCCGTTTCCCGCCCCTGATGCGTCGCAATTTCTTAGAGTGCTGACTCTCATTCGTAAGAGTGAACACGGACTGTAGAACTTTAAGAAAGGAGACCCCAATGAACATCAAAAAAGGAATCGGTATCAGACTGGGTATGTCTGCACTTCTCATTACCGCTATTTCCGCCGCAACCTATGGCGTGGCAGTGGTAGCGGGTATCCCGGACACGAACGGCGTTATTCACGCGTGCTATAACGGAACGAACGGTGCGGTGCGCATTGTCGCATCCTCGTCCGATTGCCGTAATAGCGAACAGGCGATCACCTGGAATCAGACAGGCCCGCAGGGAATCGCAGGGCCCGCGGGGCCGGCCGGGCAGCAGGGACCGGCAGGAGTTGCCGGGCCGACAGGTGCGACCGGGCCGGCAGGGGCAACGGGGCCGCAAGGGCCCGCTGGGCCGATCGGGCCTGTGGGAGCGACCGGGCCGCAAGGCGAACAAGGCCCGCAGGGGCCGGCAGGGCCTCCGGGACCGGCAGGATCAGGCGGAGGCGGATCGTCGGTCATCTCCATCGGCATGAACCCGGACGGCAGCGTGTTCAAAGGTTCCGGAGTCACCGTGACCCACATAACCAGCGGCTGGTATCAGTTCGACTTTCCTCCCGGAACATTTACGAGTTATCCGATCCCGAATGTAACCCCGCTCCACGGCGTCAACCGTTACGCGTACGTGTCTAATCTGCTCGCCTATCCCGAAAGCGACGGCAGCGGAACGATGACCGTATTCGTCCGAAGCAATACCTCGGGAAACACGGGCACCGACAGCGGGCTGCTTATCAATATCGTTCAGTAGCTGCAGACACGACCTGAAAGTAAGTTGGGGCCTTTCGAGCACGGTCCTACTGATCTGGAAAAGCCTCGCCGGCAGCGGCGAGGCTTTTCTGCTTTTGAGGACGATCTTTGAGTGGCTTTTTACATTATCCCTTATCCTTTAGCCTTTCTCCTTTCGCACGATGGCAATGGCTGAGTAGTTAGGCCGCTTCTTGGATATATGAAAAGTCTCGTCGAATGATCTGCGAGGCTTTTTGTTCCACAGACGTCCAAACTACCGTTTGGAAAAGATCACAACGCTTTCTCTTAGCTCATCCACATCAGGACTATGTATCGTTCTTCTTTTCCGAATGTTTCGCATCACTCCAACCTCGACAAGAGACCAGCCGACCTTCGAGCCAATGTCGGCCAAGATCAGGTCGACGGGAACTTCCCGATTGGCATATGCCGAATTAGATACGACTAACCAAAGTTGAGCGTGTGCGTCAGCATGTTGAAACAGTTGTCTGATTACATTCCTCATATCTTCAAAATAAGCCTGCACCATCAAAGGAATCCGTCTATCCATAAGGGCAGCGTCATTTTCTTGAAGATAAGCCAGCGACTCCGCAAATAGAGCGCCGAAATCTAATTGCGTTGGGCTCTTCCAACTTACTTGAACGTGTGATCGCACCGTTTCGAATCTCAAGTCCCGAAGACCCTGTTTAGAGTCGACAAATTTACCGAGAAACAGCTCGGGCCTGTAGATGTCGGTATAGTCAAACGTGTTTAGGTAGGGCGGTGATGTGATGCATAGCTTAAACTTGCCTTCATGAGGCCTCGCAAGGATTTTCCGACAATCACCCCCCGAAATCTCCACTGCGGCGCGTACCGGGCTGCTAGAAATATCGTCAATTACTGTTTTAAGAAGAAGTTGATATGACGCGAGAAATGTAGCCCTATTGAAACCATAACTTTCCCAACTCTTCCGATAACGGAGACATTTGCCATCTCTGGTAGCGTTACAGTTTTTCATCGCGGCCGACACCAAAACCAACTTTATTAGATCTTGGAGGCTGTTATCACGAATCTTACTTAAGGTTTGCCAGCCACCTTCAAACGCATCAAGAACCTCGTCTTCGAACAACCACTTCTTCAAGCCCTCCTTTGCAGAAAACGTGGAAAATCCTTTTAGTGAAGACACTGCACCAGTTTCACAGCCTTTTAGCACAATATCGCCAGCCGCCTGGAGCTTAGAGTTGTCAGCATCAAGACACTTGGTGTTAGCAAGAAAGGCCGTAAATGGATTAACCTCTATTCCCCACGACTGGTAGCCCAATGTCGATGCGGTGACTGTGGTTGTTCCGCTTCCATTGAAGGGATCGATCACCAGATCATCCGGCTGTACACGGGCCTGTTCAATAGCTGCCTTTACAAGTGAGGGAGCAAAACCTTCTTTGTAGTAGTACCATCGGTGGCGCGGTAGCTCGATCGTACTTTCGTAATTTGAATGTCCGCCATCTTTAAGGCTGAAGGTGTGGTTAATCATTCAGTTAGTTCTGGCAAATGGGCTTCATAAAGAAACGAAATGGTTTAGAGAAGTCCGATCTAGTAGTAGAATAGTCGGGCTCAAAAGGCACCTCTTCAGTTGAGAAATGCATACCATCCTTCTCGGTCACGGAAACGCAATGATTGTTACAGTTCCAGCGACGAGCATCAAATATTACAAGGTACCCGCGCGTAATTTTTTCGGTTGCATGCACCGCATTAGAGTCTAAATAGTCTTTGAGTTGGTCAGCCCCTTGTTGTCCACGACCTTTTGAATAGATTTTGGTGAAACGTTTTCCAAGCGCCTCAAGCGACTTGCCAAGCCACTTGATTTCAATCAAAGCGAGGTGACTAGCGAACGACCATGTGACTTTTATGTCCACTGGATGGGACTTGTCCACAACCTGCTCAGGCCGAATCTCAGCATTCCTAAGTCGAGCCTTTAGGAAAGTCGTCAGTGAGTCACGCATTAGGTGTTCTGGGCCCGGTTTGAAGAATATTCGGTTATTTAGGTCAAACCACGCATCTGACAGATTACGGCATCCGACTGACTCCAGCGCGACTTTGGTCCCATAGTCTTCAAGGGCTATGTCAAGATCCTTGTATGTCTCGAGTGCGAAGTAAGTCGTGGCCTGCGGAATCTGCGCGAGACGTCGATGTTCCGTTCGACCGAGAAACACTTCGTGAGCATCCTTAGGAAAAAACCTATACACGAGTGAGTTTGCTCGAATCGATTCGACGTCGACACCTCGATCCACAGAAACTAGCGTTTGCCCGGGACCCACGACCTCGATTACAAGTTGCTTTTCCGCGTCTAGCGTGGCGTATGTGTCAAAGGAATTAATCTGTTTCCAATTATCGGCGAAATCGCTCAAGGACGGTGCATTCTTTTCTATGCGACAATAAATCGTAATTTCTTCAAAGCGACCGTAGTCAAGAAATCTGTAAATTTCTGTAATTGCTTCAGTAAGTCGAACAACTGCTACTTCGCCCTCGATGCCATAATCGTTTACCACCATATCAATATAGTGTAGCTTCGCGATCCCTTTGAAGTAATTGAGTTCTACGGTTGTTCCAATCATTTTCCTTTCAGAGCTAGCCCGTCGAGCCACACAGCGGCCGGCAGAAGTAACCTGCTTTTCGAGCCTACCATCGCCTCTTTCAGAAGTCGGAATTGTGCGTGCAAGGTATGCGTCGCTGGGCTTGTAGATTCCAACAGAGTGCGACTTGCCCCCCCTGATTCGGCCGAAAATATCACCGGTTCGTTTCTTAAGCTTTCGCGAATCTGCCCATACGGCAGCAGCGTTAACATGTTGCACGCGACTTCCAGGTACTTTGTCCTTTCGTGAAAAAATGTAAAGTTCGAAGACAGGAACTCCAATCGTTTTCCACCCTCTTCCATTAGGTTAAAATAGTCACCCTCACCGATCCCCTTGGCGAATTTACTCGCAATTAAGGCCCGGATAGCCTTCTGAATTTCACTGCTGAATGGTGTCCCAAAATCGGTCTTTACAAATTTATATCTCCACGAGTCCGAAGGAAGTCCGTCATACACGGATAATAGACAGCCGAAGTAGGCGAAGAAATGGACCTCGCTCTCAGCAAAATCCTTTAGTCGCTGCTGAACGCGACTCGCAACAAATAATGTGTCGAAAGTAGCCTCGGGAAGTACGTCCATTAGTCGCCTAGTGCGAGCGCAATGTTCGAGAACGCTTCTTCAATACGTTCGTTCTCATCTTGTTGAACATTTGACATGACGGTCCAGTCTGTCATCCGCTCAATATTCATTCGCTCGCTCTTACAGATCTTTGCTAACTCCAGCAATAACTGTGACGTGTTTATGTTAGCCGTCATGACCAGCCGGCGTCCGCCGCTGGCATATTGTGCAAACATTTCGCCAGCCTTGCTCTCGTAAGCTATATCCAACGAACCTTCCGGTGTATCAATATATAAGGTGGCCGAATCCGCAATAAGGTCGACCAAAGCCATTCGCAGGGCAATGTCAACAAAATATCGTTGGCTCTCCGATAATTGAAAGGCCTCACTTCTATGCGAGTCGTCAATATCGATCGATAAACTGGTGATACCTTTGGATGATGTCGATAAATTGATACTTAGTTCAAGCCCTAGGAAGCTTTTTGCGTATTGATTGAAAAGCGGGATAAATTCTCTTTCCGCTTCAACATAGCCAACGCTCAATTCTTCCTCCAAAGGTGCGAGTTCCTCTCGCGCTTTATCTCGCCGTCGGTAGGCTTCTTCTTTTTGTTCCGTAAATCTTACTATTTGTTCTCGATAATGGGAGAGTATCGATTCAGTCCCCTTACCGTCCTTAGGAACAAAGAGCTTGCTGATTAACTCGGCGTTTTCATTTTCAATCGCTGCAATTTTGGATCTAACATCAAGCAAAGATTTGTCAATGCTCTCAACTTCTCCAACCAGTCGCGACTCGCGACTCTGTGCATCGTGCAGATTACCAGATATCTCAAGAAGGCGTGAATCAATATCTTTTAGCTTTTCAAAAACTTCGGCGGAAGTTTCGGCTGGTTCGTCAGCATTCTTAATTGTCTCAATTAGCTTCGTGATTAAGTCGTCTACAGGCTGATCCAGCCGGAGGCGCAGCCGCATGTCGTTCAGCAGATAAATAACATCAGGGTTATCTTCTATGGGGGTTTCTGTCCTTAGGGTCGCATTAAATAATCGTTTGTACTCATTGCGGAGAACCACCGATTCGAGTGAGAGTTCGGAGATCACAAGTGTCGCCAGACTTAAATCCGACTCGGTTTTCTGCCTTCGACTTTCAAGTTCCTCGAAGTCCTCCAAGAGTGCACGATGACGTTCTGCAACAGCAGAGCTGTCTTCCGAGATAATCTCGTCCAGGCTTTCTGTCAGCGCCTTTACATCTTTACGGGCCTGTGTAATTTT
>CAZJFB010000118.1:0-8211 GCA_964545145.1 uncultured Chloracidobacterium sp.
CCGACGCGAGCAGTAACACGACCAACCAACGCACCGGTACCGAAGAAACGAACCACACACACTTCGGTACCGGTCATTCAAATACTCAAAGGCGGCCGCAAAGGCTGCCTTTTTTATTGGACAGAAAACAAAAACACGAATAGTATTTGGGAAACGCATTCTTTTTGTAAGCTCTGAACAATATGACGAACTTCAACTGGCTTCTGGACGGAAGCATTGTCGGGCTTTATTTGCTGGTGACAATGGCGGCGGGCCTTTACGTGCGAAAGTACGTCGGCAAGGTGGATGATTTTCTCGTGGCGGGCCGCGAGATGAATGTCTATCTCGGCATCGCCTCTCTTGCGGCGACCGAATTCGGCATCGTCACTTGTATGTATACGGCCGAGGCCGGTTACCGGTATGGCTTTGCCGGGGCGACGCCGGGCATCGCGATGGCGTTGTCTATGCTTGTAATCGGCTACACGGGCTTTTGTATCAAGCCGCTGCGGGATTCGGGGGTTATTACGATACCGCAGTTGATCGAGAAGCAGTTTGGCCCGCGAGTGAGATGGGCGGCGGGCGTGGTGATCGTGCTTGGCGGCTTGCTCAACATGGGCGTGTTCCTGCGTGTCGGCGGGCAATTCCTGGTAAAGATCGTCGGGCTGCAAGTGACGTCGTTCAATGTGATGGGCTTTGAGATCGGCTATCTCGAGGCGATGATGACCGTCCTGCTGATCGGCGTGGCGACGTACACGATACTCGGCGGAATGCTGTCTGTACTGATCACGGACTTTTTGCAGTTCGTCGTTATGAGTGTCGGGCTGATCGCGGTGACGGTGCTTGTACTGATTTACGTCGGCTGGGACAAGCTCGTCACAACCGTCGAGGTCAATTACGGGGCGGGCGGATTTAACCCGTTCGTGCATCCCGATCTCGGCTGGCAGTATGTTCTGTTTCAAATATTTCTAAATTTTGCGGCCGTACTGACGTGGCAGACGACAATCGCACGCGTGCTCGCGGCAAAGGATTCAAAGACCGGGCAGAGCATATACATGCGGACAAGCTTCTTTTTCGTCTGCCGGTTTCTCATTCCCGGGATATGGGGCATCGCCGCTCTTGCGACGCTGGGCCAGGTCACGAATACGCTCGACGCTATGCCGACATTTCTCTCGACGTTTGTTCCGGTCGGGTTGATGGGCCTGTGCATCGCGGCGATGCTCGCGGCCGATATGTCTACCGACTCGAGCTATATGCTGACATGGGGCAGTGTCATTTATAACGACATCATGGCACCGTTTCGCAAGACGCCATGGTCGGAGAAGAAGGGAATTCTGGTCAATCGGACGATCGTCGCGTTGATCGGCGTGTTCCTGCTGTTTTACGGCCTATGGTATCCGCTTGAGGGCGATGTCTGGGCTTATCTGGGCATCACGGGCACGATATACCTCGCAAGCATCTCGGTGCTGCTGATCGCGTCGTGCTATTGGAAGCGAGCAAACAGCTGGGGAGCGACCGCGTCGATAATCGTTGCGGCCGCCATCCCAATAACGTTCCTTGTCTTGGAAAAGACGCCCTCCAGCAAGGAATTTGCTAAGTCGATCGGGCCGTACTATTCAGGCATCGCAGCGTACGTTTCGTCGGCTCTGGCGATGGTCATATTCTCGCTGCTTAAGCCGCGAAAAGGAGAAGAGGCATGAGATATTTTTGGCTGATACTTACGATCGCGGCGGTCGTCTGGTACACGTTTGTCACGGCATACGTGTCATTCAAGGGTGTAACGGACATCAAGGAGATGCTCCGCAGCCTCGCGAGTAAACAGAGTTCAGGCGAGAACGATCTGTGATGGCCGCGTTACGAAGAACTCGCACGTAGAACGATGCTGCGGGAATCTCTCGACGTACTTACGCTGCCACTCTTTGCTGAAATACGCGGCGTCCGAGGCCGGCACGATCGCGTACACGCTGCCCCCAAATCCCGCTCCAAATGCCGACGCCGCGACGGCACCGATCTCGCGGGCGGACCTCTGCAGGAAAGCCGTCTCCCTGATCTGATTGCCGAGAAACCGCTCGGCATTTTCCTGCGACAGATCGACCGCGTCTCCGATATCCGCGATCCGGCCGTTAGCCAGCAGATCGCAAACAGCCGGTATGATCTCAAAATTCTCGATACGAAATTGCTCCACGCGGTCGAGCAGATCGCGGGTCATGAACCTGGACCTCATGCGCTTTATTCCGGTCAGGACCTCGTCGACCCCGAATTCCTCAAACATCCCGGCAAGCGTCAGCCCTCTGCCAAGCGCCGACGTGATCTCGGAGACCATAAGCGAAACGCGGTTATAACTGTCGCGTGCCGCTCCGGTCTTCTCAGCCGCGACGCCGCTAGAGGCGACCACGAATGAATACGCTTTCGGAAACTCAAAATCGGCGTTGTGCCGCACCGGCGAAAACGAGAACGCACTGAGCTGATCAGCCTTACCCAGCATTATCGCCGATTGGTCCTGGCTTCCGCCAAACGTTCCGACACCGGCGCTGCCGGCTAATTCACGAAAACTGTATCCGTTCTCGACGCTGCCGAGATATTCGGCAAGGTCGAGGCCGTCATGAATGTTGTCCTGAAAGCGTCCCGAGCCGCGAAGATCATTAACAGCGTCCAACGCTGCAAAGACCATGATCATCAAGGCACTCGAGCTCGACAGGCCCGCGGCCCGCGGCAGATCGCTGTGAAAGCGGATCTTGACGCCGTCCTTGATACGCTCGGGAAAATTGGCGGAGACGCGGCGAACGACCTCGACCGCGTAGTTTCCCCAATGGCCGGGCATGCCTGCCGGATCGTTTAGCGAAACGGAAACTTGCTCGCTAATGTCGAGATTCTGGAGTACAACGTTCGGCTCAGAACGCTCCTCGACCTCGGCGTGGAAACCGCGGTCAATAGCGCACACGATACTCCTGCCGCCGCAGTAGTCGGTGTGCTTGCCAAGTACCTCAATGCGGCCGGGAATGAACATTAAGTATCGTTAAGAAATCGAGCGACGCTCGCAATGTCCGCACGGCTTGAAAGGTCGAGCACGCCCTCTGCCGACCCCACGGCAGCGAACTTTTCGCCGAGGTGGTCTATTGCGTATTGAACGGCGGTAGTGATCTCATACTCGCCCCGAGTCGACGGGCCGATCGCACGGCAGGCGTTAAATATCTCCGGCGAAAAGAGCCACGCGTTCATCGAGACCAGCGAGTCAGCCGTTACGATGTCGGGCTTTTCAACCACTCGCTGCATATTTCCGTTGTCGTCGATCTCGACGGTAGCGAATTTTGCGATCCGCTCCGCGGGAATATTGCTTTTGTCTATCAACGCACATCTATCGAAGGCGAGCATCGCGGAGCCGCCTGCTTCGCGTAAATGACGCAAGCTCTCGACCGGGTACAGATTGTCCGAATTGACCACCAGAAAAAGCTCGTCGCCGGCGATCAGGCCCTCAACAGCGAGTACCGCGTCCGCCGTGCCGCGAGGTTCCTGCTGGACGGCAAAGCTTACCGCTATTCCTTTTGCCGCGCAATAGTCGCGGATCGCATCGTGCTCAGGGCCGATCACCATGCATATGTCAGTAAAGCCGGCAGCGTTGAGATTTCCGATGATGAGTTCGAGAAGGGTCTTGCCGCCCGCGACCGGGATCAATGCCTTGATGCCCGCACTGGCGATGCTTTCCTGCTCGGCTGTCAATGCGACACCGGCGGCCTCGGCACGCATGCGTGTACCAAGCCCGCGGGCGAGTATCACGGCTTTGACCGGCGAGCGATGCATAGACACATGATACAAGAAAGGGCACGCGATCGAGTGCCCTTACGTAAACTCTTGGATAGATGTTTGCCCGCCGCCATTGGCCGATCAGGATTTGCTGAATCCCTGCAGTGCGTTCTGCCGCGTCTCGTGATGGTCCCTCAGACGAGAACAGACAAGGTCGCACAGGTCGAATATCGTCGGGTCTGAGACGCGGTAATTCGCCGTGAGTCCTTCCTTGCGCCGAGAAACGATACCCGCATGCAGAAGAATGCCAAGATGCTTTGAGATATTTGCCTGGCTGGCTCCGGTCGCCGCGACTAGTTCCGTTACGGTCATTTCCTTATCGTTGAGCGTATTGAGGATCTTCAGGCGGGTCGGTTCGGACAACATCCTGAATCGGCCCGCGATCAGCTCAAGAGCGTCATCGCTCAGATCGTACTGTTTCATCGACACCTCGCCATTCTCATCTACCGTCGGCCCGCAGCCGGGCGTCACGTACATTATATCCATATTTGACCGCTTCGTTACCTTAGCCATTGTTTGCTGCCATATCAGAACTGCTGAATTCGCGCTTGACTCACATCAGTGATGTGACATATTCTAATGCTACTATATCACTATATGAGAATATAGTGTCAAAATTATTTAGGGGGAAAACATGACGATACCAAAGATGATAGACCTGATAGCCGGAGTATTTGTTTTTGTCAGCGTCGTTCTCGGATTTACAGTTAGCCCGTACTTTTTCTACTTCACGGGGTTTGTCGGATTGAATCTGGCGCAGTCGGCCTTTACCGGATGGTGTCCGATGATGTCGATCCTGAAATGGGCCGGCTTCAAGGAAGCGTAAAGCCCGAGGTTCCGGGGCAAAGAAGCCCGGGACAGCCGTTGCCCTATGTCATTCGACAAGAATCAAACGGACTCTCTGCGGTTTGCGATGCGCCCGGCGGCGCTTCTGGCGCTGGCCTTTGCATTTGCGGCGATGGCATCGGCCCAGTCGCCGTCCCGGAGCGAACTCGACCTGAACGCCGCGG
Source organism: uncultured Chloracidobacterium sp. (assembly GCA_964545145.1). GTDB lineage: Bacteria > Acidobacteriota > Blastocatellia > Pyrinomonadales > Pyrinomonadaceae > OLB17. Next base: position 4,788 of record CAZJFB010000118.1, read on the forward strand.
TCGACAAGGCACTTGCGAGCAATCCGGTGACGAGAGTATCAGAGTCTAGACTTAAGATCGCGGATCTCCGAATAGCCGAGTCAAGGGCGGCCCGGAAGCCGTCGGCCCAATTTAGCCAGTCGCTCATCGGCAGCAACAATCCGGTCTTTGTTTTTGGTTCACTCCTCGAACAGGGCCGGTTTTCTGCGTCAAACTTTGCACTTAACTCACTGAACAACCCAAACCCGATCGCTAATCTGCGCACGCTCGTACAGGCACAGATGCCTATCTTTGACCAAAGGCAGACGAGTGCACGCGTTGAACAGGCGACGACTGCGAAGCGCATGGCGGAGCTTCAGGCAGAGGGCGTCAGGCAGAAGCTGAGGTTCGAGGTGATCCAGTCGTTCTACGGGGCGATCCTGGGCAAGGAAATGCTAAAGGTCAGTGACGAGGCTCTTAGATCGGCCGAGGCTAACCGCAAACGAGCCAAGGACATGGTCGAGGTCGGAATGACGACCGGGGCAGACCTCCTCGCAGCCGAGGTTGAGGTCGCCAATGCCGAGCAGCACAAGCTCGAAGCTCAGAGCGGCCTTACGACCACGATCGCCGCGCTCAATCTGACGATCGGCGACCGGCTCAGTTCCATGCCTGAGATCAACGGTGATCTCCGCGAAAAGTTTTTCCCGATCGCAGACCGCGACGAGTTGATCCGCACCGCCTTTGAGAACCGCCCCGACTACCTCGGCTCGGAACTCGCGATCCGCAACAGCCGGAGCCAGACAAAGGCCGTTCGCGATCTGCGGCTGCCGAGGGTCGATGCATTTGGAAACGTCGGCTACAGTTCGCCGTACATCGCGAATGGGAGCACCGATTTTACAGCGGGCGTGAGCCTGAGCTACACGCTGTTTGACGCGGGCCGCAAATCACGCGAGGCAGAAGCCGCCGAGGCGGAAACGCTTGCCGAGAGCGAAAGGGCCGTTTTGGCCAATCAGATCAGCCTCGAGGTAGTAAAGGCATTTGAGAAATACAAGACCGCGAGGTCTAAGATACACGTCTCGATAACGAGCATCGCCCGTGCCGATGAGGCACTGCGTATCGCACAGGACCGATACAGATTCGGGCTGACGACGATGACCGAGGTCATCAGGGCCGAGGCGGCGGCGGTAGCGGCTAAGCAGAACCTGCTTGGTGCGCGTTACGAGTATTACGTTTCATACGCGGCAGTGCTGCTCGCGACGGGACGGCTGGACGACGTTCGGCTGTTCTATTGATCGGAGAGAGTATGATGAGGAAATTTGCAATTATCGGCTTCGCGTCCCTGGCGGCATTCGCAGCGGGCTGCTCCGAGAAAAAGGGCGCCGAGGCGAACACCGCGCCGCCGGCCGAGGTAAAGAATGTCGCGATCATCAAGGTCGGCCGCTCGTCGATCGAGGATTTTTACGAAGCGACCGGGACCGTCAAGGCAAAGACCACAACGCAGGTCTCGGCGAACATGATGGGCCGCATTCTTTCATTCCCCGTCGCTGAGGGCGACAACGTCACACGCGGCCAGGCCCTGGTCGAGATCGACAGCAGCGAGAGCAAAACGCAGCTTGCCAAGGCCCAGGCCGGATTGCAGGAGGCACAGGCCGCGCTTGTCGAGGTGGCTCGTTCTGTTGAAAGCGCAAATGCCGGCGTCCGCACCGCCGAGGCCAACAAGCAGCTGGCGGAATCGACATTCGCCAGATATCAGGAGTTGTACAAACGCGGATCGGCGAGCGCACAGGAATTTGACGAGGCACAGTCACGGCTAAAGGCTGCCACGTCAGAACTCGAACGTGCCAAGGTAGGCGTGCTCGCCATCCAGGCGAAGAACAAGCAGATAAACGCCAGGATCGATCAGGCAAAAGCCGATATCGCCAACACAAAGGTATACGAAGGATATTCGCGCATCACTTCACCGGTCTCGGGCGTTGTCGTCAAGAAATTTGCCGAGGCCGGTGCCACGGCATCGCCCGGATCGCCGCTGCTCTCGATCGAGGACAATTCGCAATACCGGCTTGAGGCCGCGGTCGAGGAATCGCGTTCGCGATCGGTCCGCATCGGGGGCCGCGTCGTCATAAAGATCGACGCGCTTGGCGAAGGCGAGGTAATGGGAACGATCGCCGAGATACTGCCGACAGCCGATGCTGCCAGCCGCAGCTACACGGTCAAGATCGACCTTCCGGCCAATGCCGCTCTCAGGTCAGGTCTTTATGGCCTTGCACGCTTTCCGACGGTACAAAAAGAGGCTCTGACGCTTCCGCAGACGGCGATCGTACAACGCGGCCAGTTGACCGGGGTTTACGTGGTCGGCCCGGACGGCAAGGTATTTTTCCGAATCGTGACCACGGGCAGCACTTCGGAAGGTGCGGTCGAGATACTGTCGGGCGTTTCTGAGGGCGACGAGGTCGCGGGCTCAGATGTCGACAGGCTGACGGACGGAGTAAAGGTCAGGTAAAGAGATGAATCAGATCGGCATCGCCGGCAAGCTCGCCGCCGCCTTTATCCAATCGAAACTTACGCCGCTCGTGATCGCGGCCTCGGTCCTGCTCGGGCTCGGTGCGGTCATCCTGCTGCCTCGGGAGGAAGAGCCGCAGATCATCGTGCCGATGATCGACGTGATGGTCCAGATGCCGGGCTCATCCTCGAAAGAGGTCGAGGAACGTGTTACGCGGCCGATGGAAAAGCTCCTGTGGGAGATACCGGGCGTCGAATATATTTACTCGACATCGTCTCCTGGATCGTCGCTGGCGATCGTTCGCTTCAAGGTCGGCCAGAACGAAGAGGACGCTATCGTCCGCCTTAACCAGAAGCTCGCTGCCAACATGGACCTGATACCGCAGGGGGCGAGCATGCCGCTGGTCAAGCCGCGGTCGATCGACGACGTGCCGATACTCGCGCTGACGCTGTCGAGCTCAAAGTACGACCATTTTACGCTGCGGCGCATCGCCGCACAGGTCACGGACCAGATAAAGGAAGTAACAGACGTCTCCGATGTTGAGATCATCGGCGGCCAAAGGCGGCAGGTACGTGTATTGCTCGACGACAGTCGGATGTCATCGCGCAATATTGCTCCCGCCGCCATTATCCCGATGCTTGAAAGATCGAACCAGCAGCAAGCATCGGGATATCTCTCGTCACAAAACCGCGAGGCGATCGTCGAGACGGGCAGTTTCCTCGAGTCGGCGGAGGACGTCGGCAACGTTGTGGTCGGCGTATTTGGCGACCGTCCCGTCTATCTCCGCGATGTGGCGACGATAGTTGACGGGCCGGAAGAACCGGCCGATTACGTAATGAACGGCCAGGCCGGTGGCGGCATCGAGCCGGCTGTGACCATCGCCGTCTCAAAGCGAAAAGGCACCAACGCGATCGACATCGCCCATCACGTGATCTCAAAGGTCGAGACGCTCAAGGGCACGTTCAT
>CAZJFB010000119.1:0-8056 GCA_964545145.1 uncultured Chloracidobacterium sp.
AGGTTGTTATTGGCGACGATATTCATATGGATCGCCACGTCGCGCTCATAAACTCCGTTGACACGATTCATCACGAGGACCTGAGCCGCAAGACACCCTGCGACCGTGTTGCCGCCAACCGTTGCGCAATATTCGTTCGTAGCCGCGAGAGCGAGGCGATACGTCCGAAGCTGTGTTCCCGAGGTGACCTCCGGAGCGTCTTCGATCATCACTTCTTCGGGATCAAATCCCTTGGCGGAGAACAAGCTATCGATACCGTTACCGAATTCGCACACGAACTTTGTCATACGCGGCGAATCGCTTTTCCTAAAGCTGATGTACTCGTCGTTCTTTGCATCGAGGTACGGGTTTACGATGACGGTGCCGTTAGAAGAAAGGACCATCGCATGAAATCCGCTCGGCAAGAGATCGAATCGGACCGAGGCTGTCGGATCGTCGATACCGTAGCCGCGATACGTGTTGCCAAGCGAAGGGTACTTGTCGACCAGTCCCTGTTCGACCACGAGAGAGTGTTCGATCCTGAAGCGTCCGAAGGACCCGTCGGGCATCGGCAGGCTTAGAACAACCTCGGCACCGTAAGAGTATTCCTCAGGTGCACGGTTGAGTACGGCTTCGAGTGCGGGCCGATTCAAGCGAAACGCCTCGTAGGCGGTCGGAAGGCTTTCAGCCTTGGCACCCGGAGCTCGAAGCTCGCCCTTATCGATCGGCGTCCATACACCATCGTCGGATGGCAACGCCGCGGCCACAGAGAGGGCCGATGCGGAAAACAGAATTACGGCGAACAAAAAACGAAATATGCGGACAGTATTCACGGGAAAGCTCCTTGATCAGTGAAGATTAATTACGAAACGCAGATACGCGGTGCGGCTCAGCGGAACGGACAATTACAGTAAACAACCTCTATGTAGAAAAACTCAGTCGGATAGGGCAACGACCAGTTTACCTGAGAATTTGAGCGTTTGTCTATCAAAAAATCGTTCCTAGTTGCTTGTAAATTATTTTGATAAAACGACTTGCGGTAGTAACTCGATACGGTTTGCTTAAACCTCGACTTCGGATACGGCACCAACTATCTTACGATTTACTGGTGCACCTTTTACTCGTCAAACTTGGCTCTATCGGCGACCTGATACACACGCTGCCGTCGCTCGCCGCAATTCGTCGTGCTCTGCCCGATGCCGAGATATCATGGGTGGTCGAAGAGCGCTCGGCCGAAATACTCCGGGGCAATCCGATGATCGACAATCTGATCGAGGTCGACACTCGTAGCCTACGAGGCGGAATGGTGATTGAGGACATGCTTATCGGTGTCAGTAGGCAGATAAAAGAGCTTAGAAGATTCAAGTTCGACGCTGCGATAGATCTTCAGGGATTATGGAAGTCGGCGACCATCGCAAAACTGTCGGGTGCCGGAAGGAGATGGGGCTTTTCGCGCGACGGCCTTCGCGAACCGTCCTGCCGGATCCTATTGACCGATTCAGTTGAGGTGCCGGCTAAAACGCACATTATTCGAAAGAATCTGGCACTCGCCGCCGGCGCACTGGGTATCACCGTTCCGACAGGCGAATTTGAATTCCCGATCGCGACGACAGATGAGCACCGGGCCGAGGCACAAGCGATCATTGAGAAGAGCGGCACCGAATTCGCGATCCTCGATCCGGGCGGCGGCTGGGTAACAAAGCTTTGGCCCGCGGAGAATTTTGGCCGGCTCGCAGACCGCCTTTGGGAAGAAAAAGGAATTCTGTCGGTCGTCGCGACCGGCCCCAACGAGAAAGGTCTCGCAGAGCGGGTTCTTTCGTCATGCCGGTCAGGAAAGGCGATATCGACCGGGCCGAGCCTAAAGGGATTTTTTGAGCTCGCCAAGCACGCAAAGGTCTACGTCGGCGGAGATACGGGGCCGACGCATATCGCGGTTGCGGCGTCGGCGCCGATCGTGGGGCTGTTTGGCCCGACGGAATGGTGGCGAAACGGAAGTCCGAACGCGGGAGATATATGTGTCGAGCGAACCGATATTGGCTGCCGTACGGACTGCCATCGCCGCAGCTGTGACAAATGGATCTGCATGGACATCGATGTCGAGACGGTATTTGCGGCGGTATGCGAGCGGCTCGCTTCTGTGGCCGAGGCATGATATCTGCTAATTTCACGTTGGGGCTTTCGCGGTTGTGAATTCAACTCGGAACATATCATTATTGACTAGATGCCGTTCGACAAACGTACAGTTCAGCGCATTCGCGTGCCGCTCGGGTTTGCTTTTGCCGCCGTTTTTCTTTACTTTGCCCGGCCGACGGTAATGACGCTTGCGATCGGCGGCGGCATTGCCGTCATCGGCGTTTTGATAAGGGCGTGGGCTTCTGGGCATATCCGCAAAGCAGCCACGCTGGCCGTCTCCGGCCCTTACGCATATACGCGGAATCCGCTCTATGTCGGCAGCCTGATCATGGGCATCGGTTTCTCAACGGCCGCGGGCGTATGGTGGCTCGCGGTACTATTTTCGGTCCTGTTCATCGGCATCTATTTGCCCGTAATGCGCGTCGAAGCAGAAGATATGCGGCGTGTATTCGGCGCCGAGTTTGACGAGTATGAAAGGAACGTGCCGATGTTAATTCCGCGCATTACTCGGTGGCGGAAATCTGACGTTAAGTTCGATTTTTCGCTATACTTGCAATATCGTGAGTATCGGGCGGCGATAGGTGTTGCACTTGCGATCGGTGTTTTGGCAGCTAAAGCATATTTTCTCCCGTAATTTGATGAGGACCTCACTTCTCAGATCAGTTCTTCTGCTCGCCGTTCTTTTAGTCGGCTACAGCACTATTGCTGCGCAACCGGCTCCGGCACAGAGATCGGCAGCAATTGCCTTTAGCGGCGAGACCCTGACGTACGAAGGCAAGGTAAGCCGGCTGCGGATAGGCGTTTCGGTCGCTGAAATGACGTTCAAGGCCGAGGCGCCGCAGGACAGCGACAAGCTTTTTATTAAGACCGATGCCGTCTCGAAAGGAACTTTGCTCAAGCTTTTCAGGTTTAGCTTTGTTCAAAATTACGAATCCGCTGTTGACCTGGCCAATTTCCGCATCATCAAGACGGTCAAGCACGACGTCCAGAAAGAGCGTGTGCGCGACAGCGAGGCCCTGTTCGATTACGGAGAGAAGAGAGTTACCTGGGTCGAGACCGATCCCAAGGACAAGAACCGCCCGCCACGCCGCATCGCCTCGGAGATCGGGCAGGAGATGCATGATATGGTCTCGGCGATCTACGCGGTTCGGCTGCAGCCGCTGGTAGTCGGCAAGCGGTTTGATATTTCTGTCAGCGATTCCGGTCTGGTGTATCAAGTGCCGGTCGTGGTAACCGGCCGTGAGCAGCAGAAGACCGTACTCGGCAAAGTTTGGTGCTTCAAGATCGAGCCCGAGATATTCGGACGCGGCCGCCTGATCGAGCAAAAGGGTAAGATGGTCATATGGATGACCGAGGACTCGCGCCGGGTCCCCGTTCGGTCGCAGATCGACTCACAGTACGGAAAGATCGATATCAAGCTCAAATCCGTCGTTTCGCCAAAGTAATAATACTTGTAAGTTTGATGATCAGGCCGCATACTTTTAGCTTGCGGTTTTTTTGTTATGGAAAGGAAAGTTGCCAAGAAGAGTGCTGTAGAAAAGAAGAATGACCCGGTCGTAAATGACCCCTTCGCCGAGATCGTCACCGAACCGGCGGCGAAAACGCGTGCGGTTAAAGCCGTAAAGGCTGAGACTAAAGAGGTTAAGAAGCCGGCAAAGAGTGCCGTCAAGCCCACGAAAACAGCAGTAGTCGCCGTCGCCGATGCGTTTGCCGCTCCGGCGACCGACACCGAGCCCTCGAAGAAAGCTCCCGTCAAGGCTGCAAAGGCTGCCAAGACAAAAGCGGCCAAGGCCGTTGCTGTAAAGGCAAAAGCGAAAAAGGCAGCGGAAAGCCGGTCCGTTGCACCTACTGATCTCGAAGAACCAGAAGCGGTTGCGGCCAGCCCGACAAAGAAGGCAACGGCGAAGAGCGCAGTTAAGAAAGCAACCAAGAGTGCGGTCCGCACAAAAAAGGCAAGTCTCGACGTTACTGCTGAGATCGCCGCCTCGGAGCCCGAGGTCGAGCTTTCGCCGGTGTTTAAGGCACTTGCCGATGTTTCACTTCCTGAGCTGAAAAAGGAAAATCGTGCCCGGCTGCTGATGCAATCGCCAACGCGGCTTTATTTCTACTGGTCGATCCGCGAGAACCCGTGGCAGCAGCTTCGCAAGATCTTTGGCCACGATCTGGGCAGCTACACGCTGGTGCTGAAACTCACTGATCTCAAGCGCGATATCGAAAAGGTGCACCCATGTGACGCCGAGGGCAATTGGTGGTTCGACGTCGAGCCCGACGGCGAATATCAGGCGGAGATTGGTTTTTATGCGGTCAATCGTCCGTATTTTCGTATCATTTACTCGAACACGATCGTGACACCGCGTCGCAGCCCGAGTCCTCGCCCGGCAAGCGAAGCCCAATGGACAGTCTCGGCGAACAAGTTTGCCGAGGTGCTCGACGTCGCGGGATTTTCGCGTGATGCGTTTGATGTAGCGATGGCCGGTGATGACCACGCGGCGGCAGAGGATGCTACTCACACCGCTTTCGCAAGCCTGGTAGGCACCCGCGAGGGCATCGAGGCGATCTCGCCCGAGGACATTCGATACGCGCTGCTCGCTCTCGCATCGGGATTCACTTTGGAGGAACTTCGCTGGCGTGTCAGCCCGGCGCTGTTCGCGATCCTACAGTCGCATGTCGAAAAGCTTGCCGCAGACAAGGCGCTTGCCGCTCTAACGCAGCACTTTGATATTGACGAAGCAGAATGGATCGAGGAAGAATTCTCGGCAGCGGTCTATGGGGCGAGCCTCGTGCATTTCCCCAAGACGCTTAAGACAAAGCGCATCGCGTCAAAGGGATCGACGAAACTCGCTCCGCGGTACAACCCTGTGAGTTCACATTCCGTTGGCAAATAGCCGATCGGTCCAAATGTTAAAAAGACAGGGCCGTCTGAATTTCCATTTCAGGCGGCCTTAAGACTTTGTGACTCAATGACGGAATGTCTTCCCGGCTTCCGTTGAGGCCATCTGCATTTGTTCCAAAACCGACGTTTTTCGATCTGGGTTCATTACTGTCTGATGATCCTAGGTCCAGCAAAAGATGGAAGATCTGTCAGTCGTTGTTTGGTGGCAGTGATCGCTTTCGAGTTCGGAGGTAACCGCAATTCTTGTTCAGACAGAGCCGCCAATAACATCTGTTCAGCCTCCTTGAAGCGGCGGAGCTTGGTAAGGCACTCGCCCAGCGAGCTGCGGACATTTGCGATCCTAGGGTCGCCGGCGGCCAAGTGCTTTTCGGCAATGTGCAGAGCCTCACGCAAAAGGGTCTCTCCCTCGACGGCCTTGTCCAGACGAGTCAGAGCGAGCCCTTTGAGAGCGAGGGCACCGACAAAATTTCGATTATTTACCCAGTCAAGCTTTCGGGCGATCTCGACAGCATCGCCTGCGAACTTCGAGGCCGAGGCATTATCGTTAAGTTCGAGATACGCTCGGCCAGCATAGTACTTGGATATGACAAGCTGGTAGGAACTACCAAGTTCCCTTTCGTATATGGCATCGGCTGTCAAGAGCAGATCCAAACCGCCTCTAGAGTCGTCCTTATCTACGAGCAGGTCGCCCAAGTTGACGGAAAGGTCGGCGATGCGCAAGGGGTAACGGGTTGGCTGTAACTGTAAAACCGCCAGTGACTTTCGAAAGATGTCCTCAGCGGTATCAAGGTCACCGGAGAACTGGCGCGCCCTTCCAAGAGAGATCTGCGCATACGCACAGTCAAATCTCATCTCGGTCCCAAGACTTTCACACAAGGATATCGATTCCTTGAGGAGCGCTTCGGCCTCTGAATAGTCTGCTGTTCGCACCTTTGACTCTCCGAGCATGAACAGAGATTCATAAAGGTCCCGGACACTTCCGGGGCCGAGAGATCGTTCGGCGTCGATCACCGCCGACAAGATCGCTGCCGCCTCATCAAATTTATATTCTCCTATTAAGCATTCGGCAAGCAGTTTCCGTGCCCGCCGGCCGTCGCGGGCCGGAGCGGTTGATTCGCCGTCATAAAAGGCTACCGCGGAGCGAAGTTTTGATTCGGCAGTTTCCAGGAGCCCGAGCTTTACGTAAGTTTCACCGATCGTTGAAAGCGCGCGTGCCCTTAACTCAGGCTGGCCCGCAAGCAGTTCCTCATCAAGGCGGCGGGCTGCATCATCCAGTACGTCGATGACCTTAGCGTCCTTTCCCATCCTTTCCGGGGCAGCCGCAGACAATATGCTCTGCAGGTAGTCATTGAGCTGTTCGACCTTTTCGTTCTCAAGCTGAGCCTTGTCGCGTTCCGTCATGGCGACACGAGCTTGCCATAGGGTTGCGACAATACCTGTGATCAAAATTAAAACAAGCCCAGTCGCTGAGGCTATACCAAACCTATGCCGTGTAACGAACTTTGATGCCCGATATAAGAACGTATCTTCTGTTGCCGAAACCGGTAGTCCGTTGAGGTGACGCTCGATATCATCGGCCAGTTGATCCGCGGATCTGTAGCGCCGTTCCACCTCGGTACGCATCGCCATCATAACTATGTTGTCGATATCCCGGTTCAACATCGCTAAGGCCTTCGAACTCGGTTTTACCGGCTCGGAATCGGACACAGTCTCTATCAACTTTGCGATCGACATCGATTCGTAATTGAACGGTCGCGATCCTGTCAACAATTCGTACAAGACAACTCCGAGCGAAAATACATCCGACGAAGTTGTTAACGGCTGACCACGGATCTGCTCTGGCGAAGCATACGCGGGAGTCAGTGCTCTAAAATTCGTCGCGGTGATATCGCCGCTCTCGATGTCGAGGAATTTCGCAAGGCCAAAATCCAGCAGCTTTATCTCGCCATCCGAGGTTACGAGAATATTGGAGGGCTTGATATCGCGGTGAACGATCAGCTTGGCGTGAGCATAGGCGACAGCACGGCAGATCTGCTGAAAGAGACGGAGGCGTTCCTCGACGGTCAGAGACCTCTTCTCGGCGAATTCCACCAACGGTTCCCCCTCGACGTACTCCATTACCAAAAATGGCAGCCCGTCATCGGTCACGCCGCCGTCGAGCAGACGAGCGATATTCGGGTGACTCAGTTCGGCGAGTATCTGGCGCTCTTGACGAAATCGGCGAAGATTCTCGCGGCCTAGAAAGGCGCTGCTGACGATCTTTATTGCTACCTCTTGCTGGAATTCGCCGTCGTCGCGGGTCGCCAAAAAGACTGTGCCCATTCCGCCGCGGCCGATCTCGCGGACGATTCGGTAATGTCCGATCTGTTTATTGGCTGATGGTTCGATGTCCGGCGGAATTGCGTCCGCTATTGCAAAGGCAGGTTCCTCGATAAAGCCCTCGACCTCGTCATTGGACCTCAATAGAGCCTCGACCTCGGTCCGGAGTTGAAGATCATCGCCGCAGGCCTCAGCGAGTCGTTTCTCACGCAGGTCCGGGTCGAGTTCGATGACCTCGGAGAAGATCTCTTTAACTCTCGCCCAGGTCTCAGCGTCCATACTTTAAGGCCTCATTTTGTTAAAAAGCCAAGCCTTTGCGATCTGCCAGTCGCGCTTTACTGTCGAATCGGAAATATTGAGGGCGTGGGCCGTTTCCTCGATGGTCAATCCGCCAAAAAAGCGCAGCTCGACAATGCGTGCCTGCTGCGGATCGAATGAGCCGAGCTCGTTCAATGCGTCATCCAGCCCGATCACATCGACGTTGTTCTGGTTCGGAAAGCTGATCGCCTCGTCAAGCGCGATGGTGCGAAGCCCGCCGCCGCGTTTGAGGGCGTTACGCTCACGGGCGTGATCGACGAGGATCTTTCGCATCATCCGGGCGGCAGCGGCAAAGAAGTGTGCTCGATTTTGCCACGAAACATTTTTCCAGTCGACGAGTTGAATGTACGCCTCGTGAACGAGAGCGGTGGCCTGCAGCGTGTGGTCGCTCCGCTCATTCTTCATATAGCCGTG
>CAZJFB010000120.1:0-7997 GCA_964545145.1 uncultured Chloracidobacterium sp.
TGCGGCCTCAGGCGAAGCGGCGTGATCTCGTTCTCGCGTTTGTACGTGATCCAACGCTCGATCAGCTCCGGCGTAAAGACGTCGCCCTTGAGCAGGAATTCGTGATCGTCCTCGAGAGCCTTGAGCGATTCGTCGAGGCTGCCCGGCAGCGACGGAACGTTCGCCAATTCCTCCGGCGGCAGATCGTAGATGTCCTTGTCGAGCGGTTCGCCCGGATCGATGCGGTTCTGGACGCCGTCGAGGCCCGCCATCAGCAGTGCCGCAAACGTCAGGTACGGGTTGCAGGACGGATCGGGCGGACGAAATTCGAGGCGTTTTGCCTTGGGCGAGGACGAGAACATCGGTATGCGGACCGCGGCAGAGCGGTTGCGTGCCGAGTAAGCGAGATTCACCGGTGCCTCAAAGCCCGGCACGAGCCGCTTGTAGCTGTTCGTGGTCGGCGCGGCGAGTGCGACAAGCGCCGGAGCGTGCTTGAGCAGGCCGCCGATGTAGAACTTTGCCATCTCCGACAGGCCGGCGTATTCGTCGCCCGCAAAGAGCGGCTTGCCGTCCTTCCACAGCGACTGGTGGCAGTGCATGCCAGAGCCGTTGTCGCCGTAGATCGGTTTCGGCATAAAGGTCGCCGTCTTGCCCGCGGCATGCGCCGTGTTTTTGACGACGTACTTAAAGAGCATCAGGTTATCGGCCGTATGCAGCAGGTTAGAGAATTTGAAATCGATCTCGCACTGGCCCGCGGTCGCGACCTCGTGATGGTGGCACTCGACATTGATGCCGACCTCGCCAAGGATCGTCGAGATCGTGTTTCGCAGGTCGATGAGCGTGTCGAGCGGAGCGACCGGCACATAGCCCTCTTTCGGGCGAATGTGGTAGCCGTTATTCGGTATATCGCCGTCCTTGCGGCCCGAATTCCAGTGGCCCTCCTCGGAGTTGACCATGTAACCGGCGGCGTGCTGGCTGTTGTGGTAGCGTGCCTCGTCAAAGATGAAGAATTCCGCCTCGGGGCCGACAAAAACGGTGTCGGCGATGCCGGTGAATTTGAGGTAGCTCTCGGCACGCACCGCGACCGAACGCGGATCGAGCCAGTAGCCCTCTTTCGTGATCGGATCGACGGCGTTGGCGATCAGGCAGAGCGTGGTGTCGTCGGTAAATGGGTCGATCCAGAACCGCGACGGATCGGGGACGAGAAGCATATCCGACTCGTGAATTGCCGCCCAGCCGCGAAGGCTCGAGGCGTCAAAGCCGAATCCGTCCTCAAAGCTGTCTTCGGACAGCTGCTCGATAGGAAATGTAAGGTGATGCCAGGCACCTACGAGATCGGTGAACCTGACCGAGACAAACCTGGCCTCGTGGTCGGCCGCGTATGTTAATACAGTTTTTGGATTCATTGCTGCTCCTGTTAGTTAGTGATCGTGTCTAAATTGCGATGGAACTTATGTCAACAAGTTGGAGATTTTACTGCACGCGGCCCGCGACCGGAATGCGTGGCGAGGCGTCGGGGATGGTGCCGGCATTTCCTACATATTTGTAGGAGATTTGGGCTAAGTGATGCAAAACAAAGGAATGGAAGCCTCCTGCATGGTTACGATAGGAACGTTTCATAGCTCCGATAGGAGCGAAATGTTTGTAGAATGCGAATGCAGAATAAAGGACAAGCCCCGTTAGGGGCGACATAAACCGGTACTCATTAACGACATTGCGCCATTATTGAGCGAATTAAAAAGGCCGCCCTTAAGGCAGCCTCAAATGACCAATGAATGTGAGATCAAAAGAGAATATTGTCGCCGCTGATGAGCTTTGCGACCTTGAATTCCATCGTCCTCGGTATCATCACGGCGAATCGATTCTTTGCCGGGTCGAGAAATGTGGGGGCAAAGCTGATCTTAAAGTCCTTAGTTTCTTTAGTGATCAGGTTATTTCCGGCGTCGTCCGTCCGCTTGAAGTAGAGCACCGCCGGATCGTCCGGGCCCTTTGGAGCGTTAAATTGAAAGATCTCACGGGCCTCGCCCTTGTCATTCTCGAGTTTGACCTGGCCCTTGAGGTCCTCCATCGTCATTCCCTGAAAGATGCCTTCCTCGACGGTGCTGCGGCTCGCGTCGCGGTCGCGGTAAATGGTGATGACGTAAAAGTTCTTGCAGATCGCGCAGTCGAGATAGCCTTTCTTCGACGCGTCGAACTGTGCCTTTTCGGCATCGCTGAGCTTGTCGTAACCGACGCCCAGCTGCTGGAGCCGGACCATCGCCTGTCGAAGCGGCAAGCCCGAGTGGAGCCGCATACGGATCGGCGGCGGGCCGAAATTACGCTCGGTACGATACGATTCAGGGGCGCCCGTAACACGCGACTGCTGCTGCTCGCGAGCGATCTGAGAAGCGGCTGCACCGCTGGCGGCGGCCGTCGATTGATACGATTTGGCCCAGGGCGACTCGTTCACGATACGGATGGATTCTTCCTTGCCCCACTCGTTGAGCGGCTTGTCTGGGACCTTTTGGGAGAACGCTGCCGTACCAAGGGCGAAAAGCATGGCGCCCGCGGCGATAATTCTGTACTTCATATTAAAACCTCTTTGGTAAGCGGATCTTACGAAAAGAAGTTTAAGACAAACATGGCCTTTTCACAACCATCTGAGCAGGCATGTGGCCGGCGGCCGGCGGGCCTCGGAGGGCGACCGTTTTGACCGGCGGCAGATTTGGCAATATCATCACGTAAAACCATTATGAAAAGAACACTTATCAGCTATTCCCGCACCCTTGCAGGTGTCGTTGTCCTTGCCGGTATGGCACTTGGCCAGACGCTTAACGCAGACGAGCGAAAGATAGTCGAGTACATCGACAAGAACAACGACAAGGCCATCTCGCTGATCCAGGCGACCGTTGACATCGAGAGCCCGACCGAGGACCTCGCCGGTGTCAAGGCAGTCGGAATGGTCCTTAAAAAAGAGCTGGAGGAGATCGGCTTGACCGCAAAGTGGATCGACATGCCCGCCGAACAAAAGCGTGCCGGCCATCTCGTCGCCGAGACCAAGGGCACAAAGGGCAAGCGCATACTGCTGCTCGGCCACCTCGACACTGTACTGAGGGGCGAGAAGTTTCGCCGCGAGGGAAATACGATATTCGGCACCGGCGTCGGCGATATGAAGGGCGGCAACGTGATCGCCGTTCAGGCGCTCAAGGCCCTGCACGCGGCCGGCGTGCTCAAAGATACGCAGGTGATCGTGATGTTCACCGGCGACGAAGAGGACTCATGCGACCCTGTCGAGATCTGCCGCGGCGATATGATCGCCGCCGCAAAACGCAGCGACCTGGCGTTGAGCTTTGAGGCGACGGTGCTCAACACGGTGACCGTCGGACGACGCGGTTCGAGCTCGTGGACACTCGAGATCGAGTCAAAGACGGGCCATTCGAGCGGCGTATTTGGTGAGCTGAACGGCTACGGAGCGATATTCGAGGCCTCGCGGGTGCTCAACGAGTTTCGCGAAAAGCTGGCGGGCGAGCGTTATCTGACATTCAACCCGTCGCTCGCCCTGGGCGGCACGACCGTTGACGCCAAGGACTCCGACGGCTCGGCGTCGGGCAAGACGAACGTCATTCCCGCAAAAGTGGTGGTAAAGGGCGACCTGAGATTCATCAGCGAGGACCAAAAGGAAGCGGCGCGTTCGCGTATGCGCGAGATCGTCGGACGCAGCCTGCCCGGGACAAAGTCAAAGATCACCTTCTTTGACGGCATCCCGGCGATGACGCCCGTCGAGGGCAATTATGAACTTATGCGGCAGCTCGATAAGGTCAGCCGCGACATCGGTGCGGGCCCGGTCGTGGCGCTCGACCCGGGTGCGCGCGGTGCGGGCGACATCGCCTTTATATCGGGTATCATTCCCGGACTCGACGGCATCGGCATCGACGCCACACGTAACTCGCACGCCAAAAATGAATCCGCCGGCGTCGAAAATCTGGCGATGCTGACCAAAAGGACCGCGCTCCTGATCTATCGGCTGACGCGGTGAGGCCGTCGTTTTGAGATATGGAAGCCGTAACCGCCAGATACAGCCGCGAGTTCTTTGTCAGGATCGCAGTTACGGGCGGGATATTCCTCGCCATCGGGCTGCTGACGCTGTCGATCTCACGCGGCCGTCCCGCATTGATCGCCGTCGGCGTCGTTCCGACGTTGTTCTATGTCTCGATAATGGCCCTCACGCATCTCCGTGCCGTACGGCAGATCGACCGCGAGGGCGTGACCCGGCTGGACGGCAAACGCCTCGCCTGGAGCAAATTCAAGCGGCAGCAGAACGTTCACACGCGTATGCCGTGGGGACAGCCGGGGCCTCTGAATAACATCGACCTCTATTTCACCGGTGGCAGGGCACGCGTATTCCCATACGTCCTCGAGAACGCGGGCGAAATGATGGCGGCGGTCGAGCACTTCGCAAAACGCCCCGTAAGCCGGGCGGATTGCGGCATTTGCACACAGCTTCGCGACGAGGAATGGGCGATGCAAAAGGCCGGGCACGAGGATGAAGATACTAATTTGCCTGCAGCCGCCTGGCAGCTCGAGAGTGTCCGCGAACTAAAGCCCGGAGCAACTCGCAGCCCTGTGCTTAAGCGTTGCCCAGAGTGCGGGACGTTCTACGTTTACAGGGAATCGTACGAATTCCTCGTTTACGGCAGCGAGGACGAACAAAGGCTGACCCGATTCGACTCGGAAGCAGAGGCGGTAGCATCTGTTACGCAATGATCTCGCCGACGAGGTCGTAATCGTGAGCTTCGGTGATGCGTACATCGTAGATCTCACCGACCTTGGGATCAAAGCCGTCGGGCATGTCGTTGATGAGAATGTAGCCGTCGATCTCCTGGGCCTGGCCCGGCAGACGGCCTTGGAAAAGAAGGTCCGATTCCTGTGAGAGGCCTTCGAACATGACCTTGTAGGTCTTGCCGATCTTTGACAAATTAACCTGCTTGCTGATCTTGGCCTGTTCCTTCATCAGGCGGTCACGGCGGCGCTTTGCGACCTTGGGATCGACCTTATTCGGCAGTTCGTAGGCGGCAGTTCCCTCTTCGTCCGAATAGGTAAAGACGCCGACGTTGTCGAAACGGCAGTTTTGAACGAACTTGATCAGTTCCTCAAAGTCCTCTTCTGTCTCGCCCGGAAATCCCGTGATGAAAGTCGTCCGAATGGCAATTCCTGGCACGGCATCGCGGACACGAGCGATCAGGCGTTCGAGCGACTCGCGGGTGCCGCCGCGCTTCATCAGCTTGAGGACATTCCGCGAAGCGTGCTGCAGCGGCATGTCGAGATACTTGACGGCCTTGTCGGTCTCGGCGATCGCCGCCAGGAATGCCGGCGAGATATGCGTCGGGAAAGCGTACATCGGCCTGATCCATTCGATGCCGTCTATCTCGCCAAGCGCCCTTATCAGGGCCGCGAGAGCATCGACCTCGCCGAGGTCCTCACCGTAGCGCGACGAGTCCTGTGCGATCAGCACGATCTCTTTGACGCCCTGTTTGGCGAGCATTCTGGCTTCTTCGACGATCGAGCCGAACCTCCGCGAGCGAAACGAGCCACGCATCGACGGTATCGAGCAAAACGCACATGGGCGGTCACAGCCCTCGGCGATCTTGATGAAAGCGGTGTGCGACTCCGTCGCCCGCATCCGCGGCGTGTATTCGTCGTAAAGATAGGTCGCCGATTTGTTGCCGACCGGCGTGATCGTGAGCTCGCCGGCGTCAAACTCTTCGTCGGCGGCCTTTAGGATCTCGCTGACCTGCGACGTTCCGATAAAGGCATCGACCTCGGGCAGCTCTTTGATGAGGTCGTCGCGGTAACGCTCGACCAGGCAGCCGGCGACGATCACGCGAGACGCGCTTCCCCCGGCCTTGAGGCTGGTCGCCTCGAGGATCGCGTCGATCGACTCCTGCTTGGCAGACTCGATGAAGCCGCACGTGTTGACGACGACCGTATCGGCCTCGCCCGCGTTGTTTGTTATCTCATAGCCTGCCTCGGCAAGCTGGCCCATCATGACCTCGCTATCCACGAGATTCTTTGGGCAGCCGAGGCTGACAAATCCGACCTTCTTCATACAGTAATGACCCCGACGTCGCGGACAAACATATAGGTTACCACAAAGCCGGTTGTCAATTCGGGTCCATCTGCTCCATTTTTTGAAGGAGGTCTTCAACGGCCGCGGATTCCGATGGTGTGAGTCCGGCCCCGCCAAAACGGACGCGATGATAGGCCTCGGTGATCTTAATTGCCTCGGGGCGGCCGGTAGCTAAGGCAAACTCGAGCGGCGTCTGGTGGTTTTCACGGATAATGCCTCTTGCGGCCAACAACGCGAGCATCCTTTCGTAGAACTCGACGACAGACCTTCCGCTCGTGCCCAGACGCCCGCGAAGGCGATTCCAGATCTGCAGCCGACGTATCCGGCGGTACAGCCACACCAGCAAGATCAGGGATGCGGCACCGGCGGCCATATTCGCGAGTCCGTATACGACAGCGTTACGTCGTGCCTCCCAGCCGCGCTCGCCGCGGATCTCGTTGATCCACTCGATCGCCATTGCCTGGGCGGTATCGAGAAATGCCGACAAACTCTCCTGATAGCTGATGAAACCGGCCCGAACGGACTTTGCGAGCGATCGCTGCTCCTGATCGTCGTAAGAGACAAAATTCTGGATCCAGTAGGTCTCGATAGCTTCGAGGTATTTGGTCACGGTGGCTACGATTCCTCCGCCGCCGGCGATTCCCGAAGAGCTGCTGGCCGGCGTCGGATCGAATCTGACCCATTCATCCTCGCCTGGAAAATAGACCTCGACCCACGAATGAGCGTTACGCTGGCGAACTATTGTCACGCCCGCCGCGTCATTGTATTCGCCGCCGTGAAAGCCGTTGACAATACGCGTCGCGATCCCCTGCGTCCGCAGCATCACGGCCATTGCGGTAGCAAAATACTCACAGTGCCCTTCGCGAACGTTAAATAGAAAATCGGCAAGCGGCTCGTCGCCGGAGGGCTTCATCTCAAGCGAGTAACCATAACTGCCCTGCAAGTATCGCTCGATCGCGAGGGCCTTGTCATAACGGTTGTTCAAACCCGCCGTAACGCTCAAGGCCAGATCGGCAATGCGGCGGTCATATCGGGTCGGCAGGTCGCGGTAGTTATTCTCGGCGGCTGTGTACGGCGTGCGATCGGCCCGGAGCCTTTCGACGGACGGCTTGCTCACATCGGAATAGGCTGTGAAGCTGACCCGCTCAAACTTCTGCGGATATTTGATCGCTCCATACGCGTCACGGTAAAGCACCGAAAAGCCGCCCTGCACGCCAACGACCCTGGGCACTGCAAAGAGCACTGCGGTATCCATGGGTTCGAGATATACGGTCTGGGCAAGCAAATTCGCGGGCGAGGCGGGCTGGTCGATGCGGATGATATCCCGCTCGCCTCGCATGAAGACCAGGGGCGGCGAGGACTTTGAACGGCTCCAAGAGCGGTTGTCGAATGTGTCTAGCACTACCCCGCGGAAATAAAGGTCCGACGGAACGGTTGCTTCGCCGTCAAATTTGACGCGCATAGCGATCTCGCTCCCCTGCTGGATGGTACCGATTGCCCCGAGCCTCACAGTATCTGAAAAACCCGACGTTGTCCGAAGCCCGCGCTGGTCGCCGCCAAATCCAGCACCACCAACACGCGGCAGAGTGAAAAAAAGTGGCAACGCTAACAACACAATGACCACGATCAAGACCGCCGCAGCCGCCGGCAGACGTCGAAATGGCAGTTGGGCGCCAGATTCTGAGCGAACTTCCTTTTTTGCGGGAGCTTCGCCAGCAAGGTATTTTTCGACCGAGAACGATGTCTTGCGTATCTCGAACGCGATCACCGCACATACCATCGCGAGCAGATATGCGATAAATGAAGCCAGGTACAGTGTCGAGATGCTCAAACCGGCCGCAAGTAGCACCTCGAAAAAAGACATCAAATAGAGGAATATCCAGTCGCGATCGCTTTTTCGCTGGAGCAGCTT
>CAZJFB010000121.1:0-7683 GCA_964545145.1 uncultured Chloracidobacterium sp.
GTCGGCCTTGATCTTTGACAACTGAATAACACCTGCGGCCAGCATTCCTCGCCGGGAGCTGCAGCCACAGATGAATACGGATAAACACGGATAACCAGATCCGTGTTCATCTGTGGTGAAAACTCTCTTACCTTACCTTCGCCGGTATGACCGCGGTATTCCCCGGGTATGACCGGGTGCATACCGAGGTAAGGACGATGGAGAGAAAACCCCCGATGGCCCGATCGAAAGTATGCACCCGGTATGACCCCGTGCATACCGGGGTCATACCCGAAAGTAGCTAAAAGTACGGAATCGCGAAAATGCTCAGTAAATTTGCATGTTTACTGTGTGAACGAATTGAACATTGAACAGTGGGGAGTTGAGAGTCGAAACCAACCCACCCAGAAAATATCGGGGTTCGCGTGGATCATGGCGTTTCGGGACCCAAAATTTGACCCGGATCTGCCCTTCGACCGACATTGTTTGCCCAACTCAACGCGTGGCCGGCGAGATCAGGAACGAATTCGTCCACGACGGCGGTGCCGGTGCACGGCCGAGGTTGACCATCTTCTGCCACTTCTCGTCGGTCAGGCGGTCCTCGGCCGGGTAGATGAACTCGTAATAGCTAAATACCGCACCGCGGGTCAATACGAGTTTGCCCTCAACAGGGACAATGACGAGTATCTCGTTGGCGTGGCCGACGGCTTCCTCAAGAACCCGGTTGCCGCCCGTGTGAACGTCGGCGATGCAGGCCATGTCCTTGTCGGTCTCGTTAACGAGCTCCCAGGTGTCGGGCTGCCCGGTCATCACGGAGAGCGTAAGGTACTCGAGAGTCCCGCCGATCGAACGGATCGAATTGTACTCATCCTCGGTCAGCTTTTCGTTACGCAGTTCTTTTTCAGAGATCGTCTTGAGGTTTGCCAGCATCTCCTCGAACGACTCGAATTTCCCTTCGAGTTCCTCGGGCAGCAGCTTGCGCGAGGTCAGGCCCTCGCGAGACTTGCGGGTGAGATCGAGCATCTGGCCCCAAAACTTCACATTTGGTTCGACGTATCCTTTGAAAGGTGCTGGCTCGCTCCCGTCGCCCATCTCGGCACCGCTCTGTTTACCGTAGAGGATCGTGTCGTGTCTGAGCTGCGCCCATGACGCGAGCGAGGTGTTGAGCGACTTGTCCTGCCAAGCCTCAGATCCCATAAACGACGGATAGCCCGCGGGTACAGGCTCGTTGAGCGTGCGGATCGCATTGAGCCAGCTCCAGTAAAGATTCGACGTCCACGTCTCGGGCGTGACCTGTGCGAACTGACTGACAAGCTTTGCCCGTTCTGCATTGTATTGGTCCCAATTCTGCGGATTGTATATCGCCGGATTGGCATCGAGGATGCTCGCGGCACGGCCGCTGCCCAGAACGGCCATCACGTCGAGTCCGGCAGGGAAGACACGCTTGATCGGGACCGTCAGCCTTTGCAAAATCTCGCTGTCCGGAATGTACCGCTGGCCCATAAAGCGAAACTGGACATTTGGATCGGCCGCGACCGTCTTTCCCGGCTCGATCAGCCGGCGATACTGTATTCGCGCCGGGCGGAGCGACTGTGCCGCATCGACGAATGCATCGAACTTCTCAGGATCGGCAAAGTCCGCGACACGGGCGTTTGCCCCAAAAACGGTATCCATCGCCGATCGCCATTCGGCCGGTGTCAGGTCGTCAGAGGTGCCGACATAAAATGCTGTCGGTTCGTAGATATTTTGCCACTCGTCGATCAGGCCGGAGCGGTATAGCGAACGAGTCAGCAGGATGCTCTGGCGAATGGTCTCGTCAGCGCGGCCCTTATTCGAGCGAAGGGCGAACGGAGCGAGGCCGTACCACATCATCACGCGAAAGTACCGCTGCAATTGCTCGCTTCGTGTGTAGTGGCCGCGTGGAATGAACTGCGAATAATCGACCTCATAAGGGAAGATGGCCCCAACCTTCATTCCCTCGTGCCGGTCGATGAGATCGGTCTCGATACGGATCAGGCTCTCAGCGGCGGACGGCACCTTTGGCTGGAGGCCGAGAGTTCTGGCGGCGACGGCGAAGTAAACGACATTCTTCAGAGCGGCATCCTTAAGCTGGCCTTGTTCGGCCTCGTTCCAGGTCTTGACCGAATCGGCAAGCATGCCCTCGGTCAGCCGCTGCAGTATGGGCGTAAGCGACTGCTCCTCTACTGTGCGCAGCGTGAAATCGAAGAAGATATGATAGAGGTGGAGCACCGAGTCTGTGGTTACGAATGATGGAATGTCCTTGTAATCGTTGTCTTCGTAGATGTGAAAGAGCTGTTTGGACTTGGTCGGCGAGACGGCGAAGAGGTTTTTAGCGAGCATCGTCCGTTTGGCGGCGCTGATCGGCATCTTGCGGTTGAAATGCGTAAGATTCGACACCTCGGCCATCCGCGGCGAGACCGTATAAGGTTTGACGCGGGCAGGCTGCCCGGCGGCGTGAATTGCCGAGCTAATAAAAAATATCGTTGCTGATATCCAGATAAACAGATCTCGTATTTGCTTGCTTTTCATTGCCAGCCTCCTTTCGAGTCAAAGCGGTAATGAGCCGGCCGTCCGCTTCGACCAATATGTTCTCGAATGATGTGTTGATCAGCCTTGCTGTCTGCCAATTGCCCTCGCGGGAATCGAGTGTAAAACCGAAGCCGTTCCATCGATACATCGCAACGCTTTTTGCACCTTCCAGTGAGGTCTCGATCGCGATCAACTCTTCACCAGCCTTGTGGTCGATGTTGGCAAAGCGAAAATCAGTGAATGGCCGCGCGAGCGACGATCCTAGCCATTTCGGGAATGCACGGTCGCCCGCCCAGCCGAATATGAAGAGGCAGTTATGCGGACGCGGAAAGAACGTTGTCGGCTTAAAGACCCCGACGGCGATCTCGAGCCTGCCGTCGCCGTCAACATCAGCGATCTGCATCTTCCATGGATGCCAGCCGGACGGCACGCCTGCCCAAAGGAGCTTATGTCTTCGCCAGACCTGGAGCGCCCGGGATCGCTCGCTGTTAATTACGACCCTTTCGGGCCTCCCGTCGCGGTCGAGATCGGCGTTAGCGACAGCGGAATAAGGCTCGCGGCAGATGACGATCAACGAAAGAGAAAGAATGACCGACGACAAGTATAGAAAAGCACGAACGGGACTCCGGCTAATATGGCTAGATCTTGCGGCGGTCGTCTGCATTGGCCTATGGTCCAAACTATTAATAGTGCAAAGTTCGTGCCTCTCGGGAGCGTGGCCGAATACAGATTTGAGCAGTAATACCGCGATATTGATCAGCGATCGGTTGCCGCTGCATGATTGGGCGGCAATTTCTCACGGTAAATATGTAAATTTTCACGCAGGCACGCACACTGCGACGGTCTGACAAAAGTCTTGCAGGAAATGGCAAATTTGGTTTATGTTGATAATGGACCCTTAGAAATCCCTTCCCGCCCTTTGGTGGATCACCTATTTTCTTTAGCCGTCGGCGCACAATACGCCGCACTTTATGTTCTTGAGGTCCCGTCCAGACATTTAAGGAGTCAATTTAATGCGAAAGATCTTATTTATCCTGCTATGCGCTTCGATTCTTTTTGTTGGATCGTTCCTGATCGGGCCGTCCAAAGCACAGAATCGATTTGACCAACAGACCGACCGGGAGATGGCTGACCTTATCAAACTACTTACCGACCGATCGACCGAGGGACTAACGGAACAGGTAATGCCCGACGGCGGGGTATCGCTAGACTTGCAGGAGCGGTTTCAGAACGTTCCGTTGGCGTTCTTTGAGGACACCGGGGAAGTTTCGGTAAGGTGCATAACTAGCCTTCCTGAAGCGAACGCATTCTTTGGCAGGGATCTGGAGACGGGCGAGAGTATCCCGACCACGCGTACGCCGTCTACACCGCGATCAGAGCACCACGAGATGACCGCCGAGGAATATCAATTTTTCGTGAACATGATCGAACAAGCGGCCAAGGTGCGTAGGGAGAATCCTCAGGCGGCCACGATCAACATTGTGAACGGCGACGGTCCCGGAGAGGGTTTTAACTCGACTGCCGCTCCTGCGGTACCGGGTGAAGGTGGTAATACTGGAGCCACCCTTGGTGCCCAACGATTGGAGTTATTTAACTTTGCGGCCGGAATTTGGGGAGCGTTTTTGGACAGCAGCGTGGCGACCAACGTCAATTCGCAGTTCAATACGTTGACGCCTTGTACGCCTGCGGGTGGAGTGCTCGGCTCGGCAGGTACATTCAATATTCATAGGAATTTTGCTAATGCGCCGCTTACTAATACCTGGTATCATGCGGCTCTCGCAAATAAGATCGCAGGTTCAGACCTCGCCCCCGCTAATGCTGAGATCAACGCAACTTTTAACAGCGATGTCGACACTGGCTGTCTTGGGGCCGGCACGCGTTTCTATTATGGGCTTAATAATTCGACGCCGCCGGGAACCGTTAATCTGCTTGTCGTGTTGCTGCATGAAATGGGCCACGGGCTGGGATTCTCGAGTTTTGTAAACTCGTCAACCGGTGCGTTTAATGGCGGATTTCCTGATGTGTATTCGACATTTATGTTCGATAGGACGACCTCCACATTTTGGAACGCGATGACGGACGCCCAACGACAGGCATCGGCGATCAATACCAATAACGTCCTGTGGGATGGGCCTAACGTCAGGCTCGCATCCGGATCGCTCGTCACTTGTCGTGATGCCGGGACCGGCCGGGTGGAGTTGTTCACACCAAATCCGGTCCAGTCGGGATCGTCTGTCTCACACTTTAATTCGACTTGTTCGCCAAACCTGCTAATGGAGCCCGCGATCAACTCCGGGCTGCCGCTCGATCTCGACCTGACTCGCCAGCAGATGCGAGACATTGGGTGGTATCGCGATACAACCGCTGACATGACGCCGGACACGATCACAAATGTCCAACCAAGCGGCACGACGATCACAGTGGGAAGTAACATAAACGTCACGTGGACGAATAACGGCGGATTTAACCGAAACGTGACCATAGAGATGTCGACCGACGGCGGAACGACATTCCCCACAGTTCTGGCAACGGATGTCTCTAATACTGGAACCCGCCAGATAACTGTACCGAATACGCCGACATCGACCGCGCGTTTCAGAGTGCGCGAACACAACTTTGTAGCACCGCTCGGAGCATCCTCGGCCAATGTGACGATATCGGCAGGCGGAACGCCGACACCGACAAATACCCCAACGGCAACTCCTACGAATACTCCTACAGCGACGCCCACGCACACGCCGACCGCCACGCCGACGAATACTCCGACGGCAACCCCGACGAATACTCCGACGGCAACACCGACTGCCACTCCGATCAATCCGCCGTCGGCGGTTTCAGTTGCGGCCAATGTCACAACAGCGGGCGGCACGGCACATACGATCACCACGACCTACACCGACAATACGGGCATAAATATCAGTACGCTCGACGGGGCAGATCACAACGTCACCGGGCCAAATGCATTCGGAGCGACGCCTCTCTTCATTAGTGTCAATATTCCAACGAACGGCACCCCCCGAGTTGTGACATATTCGCTGATCCCGCCCGGAGGAAGCTGGGATGCCGGCGACAATGGGGTCTATGTGATAAACATGCAAGCCGGCCAGGTCGCAGATATTGACGGCAACTTCGTGCCCGCCGGGCCTATCGGTTCCTTTACCGTGAACATACCGGGCCCGACCGCGACGCCGACCAATACTCCGACCGCGACACCGACTGCGACGCCGGCCGTGACCCCGACACCTGGATTTGAGGGTGACGTAGCTCCGCGGCCAAATGGGGATGGCGTCGTGCTTGCCACAGACGTCACTCAGTTGAGAAGGTTTGCAACCGGACTTGATACTCCCGGGGCAGGAACAAACGAAGGCCAGCGTGCCGACATTGCTCCTCGTGCATCGTTTGGTGACGGCATTATCAATGCCGGTGACGTTGTTCAGGGCAGGCGATATGCCACTGGGCTCGATCCGCTTACCGGAGCGGGCGGGCCGGCAGCACGTCCCGAGCCGAGTGGGTTGATGGCGATCATTGACGACATTTACGCGTACTTCTTTGGACGCGAAATGCGCGTCGGCACGGCGGCATATGACGGCGGTTCGACGTTGACGGTTCCCATCGAGATTACTTCAAATGGCGATGAGGCTGCTTTGAGCTTCACGGTCGAATACGATGCCGGAATGCTTTCCAATCCGCGGGTCGTGCTCGATGACTCGGTGGCCGAAGGCGCGGTGCTCACTGTAAATGCCGTCGAGGACGGACGGATCGGCATACTGGTTGATGCGACTGGCCCGATGGTAGCCTCCGCATCTCCGCGGCGGTTCGTCGCTATCTCGTTCGATCTTGGTCCCGAGGCAGCCGGGAAGGCGTCAATAACGTTGACAGGCAGCCTTGCGGCCCGGAGCATGTCGGATGGCGACGGCAACTCAATTCCGTTGCGGACACTAGATGGTAATGTCGATCTGTCCCGGGACGGCAGATAGATCGTGACTATTAACGGGCGGCTTACGGCGGCCGCCCGCTGATATTTAGAATTTTAACTAACCAGCCAGGCCGTAAATTGGCTCCAGGCTTCTGTTCGGGCGATCGCCATTCGTAATGGTGCAGATATCGTCAGAAAGATGACCGCAGCGGCAAATACCCTGTTTATCTTGCCGTTTCGGTATGTGTCGACCGCCAGGAAGACGAACCCGAGGGCCACCGGAACGCCAAGGAACCAGATCGTTCCGAGATCGGGGATGAATCCAAGCGGTAACCTGGCGATCGATGGCGGCAAAAATCCCAGCACGGTCACCAGCATTAGCCGCTTGTGGTTTGCGGCATTCTTTCGGTAATAGATCGCGGCCCCGAATACAATGACGAAGACCACAATGTCGGCGAACGGCACCATAAAGAACTCGCTCGCCGAGTAGCCCGGAAATCCGGCCCCGCGTGCCAGCGAGCCATACCCAGTCATTACTCCTACGACGCTTACCGCTGCGGCCAGAAATACGCCAAATATTCCGAGCGTCATGTGCAGCTTGATCTGCTTCGCTGAGATAAGCGTCGCCTGCACGCTAAAAAGTATGACCCACAGCGACATGACCGCCGCGTGGACATGGACCAACGGTGATGCCGCGGTCCCGTTAATAATTGTCTTAGGGTATACAAACGAAAATCCGATGATGTTGACCAGCGGAAATAGTATAGCCACGATGAGGAAAAACCGGTGTTCCGCTGAAAGCCTCGCTCGCCGGGCTGCCAGATCGTGTCCCGCAAATTCTGTTGCAAAATTGGTTGCCATATAAGCCTCCAGATCCAATGTTTGTTCTGAACCGGTACTTCCCATTTGGGGCCGTATCGCTCTCTCGGAATGTAAGGCGATCTTTCGGACGATTTCGTATCAGATAATTTTGTATCCCGAGCAATTCTGTGGCGATCGGCATTTTGCTCGCGGCGATCAAAGGGGCTTTAGTAGTATCGTCAGACCGCCAAGTGTGGTTCAGGCGGCCATGGGCTTGACAGGTGATGCGGCGAAACGTATATTCGGAATTTCGCTCGGATGAGAATCTTTGCGGATTCTGCTAGACTCGGAAAGCAATTTCAGACCAGCGAAAGTCATCATTAGCCACCCTAGCTCAGTTGGTAGAGCATTCGATTCGTAATCGAAAGGTCGTCGGT
>CAZJFB010000122.1:0-7658 GCA_964545145.1 uncultured Chloracidobacterium sp.
GACGCAACGACACCATCCGCCGCTGGCGCCGCAGCACCTTCGGCATCTCCGGCGAGGCCTACAAACCCGAGCCGGAGGTAATGGAGGAAACGGAAGAGCATGAAGAACGAAACCTAACGACAATCCGCGAGACTGACGGACCATGACGGATTGACCCTGTTAGTAACGGCCCGGAATTCAGGTTCATTGACTCTTCCGTCGGGCTGGGAACCGAATAGGTAATCGTAATCTGCTCTGCTGCGAGCGAGGTGCTTTTCCAATGTGAGAGCAGAATAGCATCGAGCCTTGGAGTCCTCGCCAATATCTGCAGTAAGGACCGTTAGATTGATGAGGGCGTTGAGAAAATCCGCATCTTTCTCACTTTGCCCGGAGCGCAACTCGATGACACGTTCAAAACTTCTGATGATAATACGTCGATCGTAACTCCCCACCTTGTCTTGCATGAACCTGCTCAGGTCATAGATGGCTCTAGCATTCGTTCGATCAAGAGCGAGAGCCCGCTGAAGATCACGCGGGTATTCCGACAGCAAAATTGCTCGTGTTTTTATTAGTAGGTCTCGTTGCTGCTGCAGATCGATCCTCGACTGTGCGTCAGACAACTGAGAATCAAATTCGGCGATCCGGAGCATCAGCTGGTGGGAATCGTATCTTCTCTTCCGAGCCCGCTCGCCCAAAATATCAGAGGTCAAACTTCTTAATTTCTTCAGTCCTGCAGAAGTTTGCATGTCAATTCCAAGTTCCTCGGCTTCTCTCAGAACGGACTCCATGCCCTCGGGGTCCAAGACGGACATGGCATTTCTGGCGATACCATCAAATTTGACTCTCAACTCCGCCGGGGCGGAATTTGCCTGGATATGCACGGCGCTCCTTCGATATTGAGCGAGGGATACTTCTTTTCTAAGCCGATTGAGGTCCGACTCAACTATCTTACTCTCAAGATCGCCGCTGAACGCCGTGCTAAGCGCTGTTGCGCAACCGATGATCGAGACACCGATCACGACAAGAGCGGCAAGCAATATGCTGATCCGCAATACAATCGGACTTATTATTTTCATCGATCCACCCGCCTGCAATCAGGGTGTTGAGCGCTACGTTGGGGATTGAGCAAATCGTTCGCTTTAATGAACTCCGGTTCGTTCAAGTTTCCGTTCTCGTCCACGCCGAAAAGATAGTCAACATCGGTATCGCTGCGCGCATTGTACTTTTCGATCGTTTCAGCAGCATAGCACTTTGCCTTTGTGATATTGCCGACTGCATGATGCAACACGGTAAGATTGAGGATCGCCCGAACAAAATCCGCATCCTTCTCCATTTTCCCACGCATAAGGCCTTCCGCGCGTTCGAAATAGCGTATGGCATTGAGGTCGTCGGGACGAGTGCGCCTGTCCTGGTAGAATCGGGCCAGATCATAAAACGCACGGGCATTAGCCCGGTCAAGCTCTATCGAGCGTCTCAGGTCAGCAAAATATTCTGCAACGAGGATCTCTCGCATCTCAACGATCATTTCAAGACGCCTGACCAGATTCGAGGAATTGGGCCTAGCTGCAAGTTCAACTCTTGTGCTGTTGGTCTCATCCATCAGCCTATCAGTCTCAAATCGGCGTTTTCGGGCTCGGGCAGCGAGAAGATCGGAACCAGCGACCTTGATCGATCTAAGAGTCTCATTAGGCACTGAAGGTCTCGCGTCGCCAGCATTGAGGTCCGTAATGACTGCCTGGAAACCGTCGAGATCTTGAATGGCAATGGCGTTGTTTGCTGATAAAGAAAGAATCGAACGATCCTCTTGCATCAGAATCGGCTCGGAAAGTCTGATTGGAACCTGCCGTTTCCCGGCAATCTCTATTTCGCGGACCAATCTAGTATGAGCCACCTTGAGCTCAGCTTCGCGAGAGTCGGGCTCTTCGAGCCGAAGAATGTAAGCCGCCGATAAGAACCCCGCACCTATCACCAAAATGGCAACAATTGAAACAAATGCTTTGACATAGACGAGGCCACGGTTCATAACATCAATCGTTCTCGAACCTATCTTGCGCCAGGTACCTCAACCGGGAACCGTCCGGCGAGATTATTGGCGTTCTGGAGTTGAATTCATTGAATGTTAGCTGATTCTCCATGCCCAGTCCCAGATTGTAGGCGACGACCTGAAGCTTGCCTGATATGTCCACGCAATAGGCGATCTCTTCGCTATCCGGAAACCACGAGGGGCCAAAACTCCGCGTGGCGGCATTTGATATCAAGGTCGGCTCGGAGCCGTTCAGTTCGGTTACCCACACCTGATCGATCGGACCATTACTGGTAACAAACGCAGCCTTTTTCTCGTCGGGAGAGATCGCGATCTGTTTCGCCCCTTCCAGAAACTGGAAGGGCACATCGGAAACATTCCCATTGTTGAGATCTATACGCTTTATCTGTCCACGAACCTCTGAATAGATATGCTCTAGGTCAAGACTCCATTTCCTGAGCGAATGCTGTTCGCCGCCACCTTCTATTGCGGAGTGAAATACGGCGTCGCCGCCTAGATATGAGATGGTCCACAGTCCTTCCTTTCCGTCCCGGTTGCTCAGGAAAGTTAGTCTTAGTCCATCCGGCGACCATACCGGCGTGCGATCAAATGATCTGCCGTCGCTGATCTTCACCGAGTCTCCAGCGTCGACGTTTTTAACGTAGATAATACTCGATCCGTCATTAAGGAGATCATATGCAACAAATTTGCCGTCCGGCGAGAAACTTGGATTGGCGACCGTCCCCTCCGGACGTTTATCCGGCGCAAACAGGGGAGAGACAGTCATCTTTTGGTGCATTTCCCTGATAAAGGCGATATCGCGGCTGCGAGTAGAATAATACAACCAAGCGAAGGTCCCGACAGACAGGATCGCGATGAACCAAAGCAGTGCGATGGTGCGGGTCGCAGAAAGAAAATTGAGAACGACAGTCGTCGATGGAAGGATGCCCGTCCCACCGGTTCGTTTCGTTAGGAACTGAGAAGTATCAAAGCCAACCTCACCGGTAGAGGGCAGATATGACCATTCAGAAACGATGGAACTGGACCGATCCGACACCTTTGCATCCCGGCGGATCCATGGAACTCCCTCGAGACTCAAGCCCCGCAGATCTTCGGCGAACTCCGCCGCAGAGTCGTATCTCACCTCTATATCCTTTTGCAGGGCCTTGGTGATGATCTTATCCGTCGTGTGCGGATATTCCTCAAAGAAATTTTCGAGTGACGGTACCGGTTTTTGCAAGATCGAGGCAATGATGTCGGATTTTGTGGAGCCAAAGAAAGGATGCCGGAGCGTCAGCATCTCGAAAAGTACCACGGCGAGACTCCAAATATCACTGCGTGAGTCTATCTCAAGGCCCCGTGCTTGTTCCGGCGACATATAAGCGACCGTTCCCGCGACCGTGCCTATCTCGGTCAGCATGCTCATGGTGTGTCCACCGGCATGGATCAACACTTGTTTTGCAAGACTAAAATCGAGGACTTTCACCTGGCCCCGAAGATCGATGATTATATTTGACGGCTTTATATCTCGGTGGACGATGCCCGACTTGTGAGCCTCGTGTAGAGCATCGGCGATCTGGATCGCAAACCCGATACTTACCTCAGGTGTCGGCGCTGTACTTCGGATATGGGACTCGAGTGTTTGGCCCTCGATATACTGCATTGCAATGTATGGCCGGCCGTTGGTTTCACCGACCTCATAGACAGCGCAGATATTCGGGTGGTCAAGACGGGCGGCCGAGCGGGCCTCACGAAGCAGACGTTTGGCTGCGATCTCGCCGAGACCGGACCCCTCATGGACGATCTTTATCGCGACGCGCCGGTCGAGAGTAGTGTCGTTGGCCAAATAGACCTCTCCCATTCCGCCTCGGCCGATAAGATCGATAATTTTATAGTGGCTGAATTCTGCCCCTGCTGAAAGAAAGGACGGTGCCAGGTTCTCACGGGTGTCCTTATGCGGCCAGACGGGTTGCTCAAGGTAGTCGCTTTCATATGAGTTGAGCAGCAATTCGACTTCGCTTCTGAAGGCGGCATCGCCGGAACAGGCTTCGCTCAGGTAGGCATCTCGGTCCGATTCGGGGCGTTTAAGTGCCGAATAGAAAACCTCCTTTACTCTTTGCCAGTTTTCCCGGTCCATTGCGTCTAAGAACTCAGCTCGTGATGAAGCCATGCCTTCGCCGCAGCCCAATCACGGTTGACCGTCGCGGCGGAAATGCCAAGTGTGTCCGCCGTTTCATCGATGCTGCAGCCGGCAAAGAACCGGAGTTCGACGATCTTAGCCTGCTGTGCGTCCCACTCGGCGAGTTTTGAGAGGGCGGCGTCCAGTTCTAAGAGGTCCACACTCGAACTATCGGCGGCGATCTGAATGGCCGAATTCAGCGGAACAGTCTCCGCATCTCCGCCACGCTTTCTGCGATTTCGTCCGCGGGCGTAGTCAACCAGCACCCTTCGCATTATTTCCGAGGCGACCCAGAAAAAATGTCCGCGATTCTCCCATCCGACAGCACGCTGCTGAGCCAGCTTCAAATACGTTTCGTGTACGAGACCCGTTGTTTCTAACGTATGGTCCGCACGCTCGTTCCTCAGTTGCCGTCGAGCCGCATGCCGCAGTTCGTCGTAAACGATCGGCACCAGGTTGTTCCACGCTTCCTGATCCCCGTTATTCCATGCGGCCAGGAGTTGGCTAATTTCTCCGCGACGATATGAGGAACTTGACATGGGATATCAGTTGCGAGCCCGTCCAAAACTTATATGTAGATAAAGCGAGGGTAACGGGGTACTGAAATTCTGTCAACTACTTTCGTAACCGATACATCGGCCGATGACATTTTGATACAGGTGGGAGCGCCAAACGAACGAGCAAGTTTCCTTGATAGAAAATCAGTCAAGACGTCGCAATGTATGGTTAAGAGCAAATAGTGACAGGTACAAGCCCGAGTTCGAGGGCCGGGAGGAGCGAAATATCTCCCTGGTGACCAATAAGAAGGTAGTTTTGTCATCTTTTGTTTGAAATAAGAAAAAACGGAGGAGATATGAACTTTACGAAGCGAGGTATTTTGCAACTTGGGTTAGTCGCTGCAGTTGCGATAGCTTTGGTCGCACTTGAGGGGATAGTGGTCCGGGCGTCGGCGATCGCGACACCGACCGTAACGAACACAAGCATCCTTGGTGAGCAGGATTACGCCGATGGCGATATTATCGGCTCGAACGGGACTTGGCTCGCCATTCAGGCGGGTGAACCGTATCCGTTCAACACGATACACGTAGCGCCCCAGACGATCACATTCACACATACCGGCCTGGATTCGGGGCGTCAGGGAATACTGACCTTCTCACTTTGGGACCTTGACTCAGAGTTTGCGGGCAACCAGATCTCCGCGTTCTCGCTGGACGGGATACCTCAAGACATCTCCGCGTTTGAATTGTCTTCGTCTGACCTGCGGACGAGGCTATTCAGATTCTCGATCGATCCCAGTTTCCTAAGTGACGGGGAACTCGTGGTCTCCCTGACATTCAGCGGGCCGCCCGCCGGCAACGAGGTGGGTATCGATTTTTCGCGGGTTGACGTGCCCTCCATCGTGACCGCCGCGAGCGTTAGAAGGTGGACAGTTAACAACGGGTTCTTTTCGCTTCATTTCTTCGGCGACGGCACTTTGTTGGCTGCGGACGATTACGCTGTCGGCATTCCGGGCGGTCACCCGGGGTCCGGAGGTGTGCTTGCGGCAAAACTCGATCCAACGACCGGCATGTCCTCAGGAACGATATACGCCCCGGACGTGCGGAGTTCGGTCAAACTTGGGGCCGATCCGTCGCAGGATATTCTAGTCGGAGGCTACGCTAATAGGTTTGCACTGGATCGAAACGGAAGCTATTTGCGTTTGTTACGCGATCTTGGCTGCTGCAATATTCCGAGGTTTCCGCTGGCGCTTGATCATGACCGAAATGCGGCATACAGCCTCTCAAATGGCCAACTCTTTGGAATGAACATGACCACCGGAAACACAGATTATTTCTATTACGGAGCTGGGGACACCTTTGCCTCACTCAGTATCGCAAACACAAATACGCTTTACAGTTCTGGCCGTAGCGGAAATGTCACAAAGTTGAATCCAACCATTGCCGGAGCCCAGTGGAGCCGAAATATTTCCACCGGCGATCTCCAGCCTTCAGCGATCGCGGCCGATGGCAGCGTTGTTGTAACGAGCGGATCGCCGCATTTTGGCGGTGTAGTGTCACCGGGCAAGCTGGCCCGGCTGCTCGCCGACGGCACCATTGTATTTAACCGGTCCCTGAACGCAGTGACTCCACCGGTAATTGGCTCGACCGGGCTGATATTCATCGGTACGCAGCCGGCACCGATAAGCGAGAACGGGCTTGGCTCGATCTCGGCCTACGACCCGGCCGGCAATCTCGTATGGACCACGCCCGTCGACGGCCTGCCGAACGATCTTCTGGTCGGCGACGACGGTGCAGTTTATGCCGGTACCGGGGGCTACGGAAATGGCAAGATCTACGCCATTGGCCAATCCGACGGAGCCATTCGACAAATAGTCACAGATGTTGAATCGGCCTGGGAGATCGTTCTTCGTGCAGGGCTCATATATGCTTCCGGACAGAATTTTTCCGGTAGTCAGACCTCGATAACCGCGATCCCGGTAGCCGCGAATAACTACGATCCTGCCTCGTCATGGCCAGTTCGTTATCACGATAATCAACGCACAAGCAATCGTACTCATCCGATCTTGAATCCCCCGAGAGATCCCGGACCGGATCCGATAGCTCCATTGACATCGGTGGCAAATACACCCGGAGCGAACCCCGTAGGCTGGAATAATACCGATGTTTCTGTCGCCCTGTCCGCCGAAGATAACGCGGGCGGTTCGGGAGTAGATACCATAACTTACAGTGCCACCGGAGCTCAGACGATTCCCTCGACCACGGTCAGCGGTTCTGGTGCGAATCTGACAATTTCGGCTGAGGGCACAACGACCATCACCTACTTTGCTGAGGACAACGCCGGGAACGTCGAACCCCAGAAAACGCTGGAGATTAAAATAGACAAAACGGCACCTTTGCTCGATTGTGGTTCGCCCGATCTACTTTGGCATGCGGCCGATGTGTCGATCGCGTGTACCGGAACCGATTCCGTATCCGGACTTGCGAGCGAAGGTGACGCAAACTTCAGCCTTTCGACATCGGTCGCAGAGGGAACCGAGACATCGAATGCATCGACCGGTAGCCGTTCGGTTTGTGACATTGCAGGGAACTGTGCGACCGCCGGCCCAATAGCCGGCAATAAGATCGACAAGAAAGCCCCTGCTCTTGACTGCGGCTCACCCGACGGATCGTGGCACGCGGCTGACGTGTCGATCGCATGTACCGGATCGGATACCGGGTCCGGCCTCGCGTCGGCGGGAGACGCGAGTTTTAGCCTGTCGACTTCTGTTGCCGCCGGAACCGAGATATCGAATGCATCGACCGGCAGCCGTTCGGTCTGTGACAATGTCGGGAACTGCTCGCCGGCGGGGCCGATAGCCGGAAACAAGGTCGACAAGAAAGCACCTGAGATCTCGATAACGTCTCCGACGGGCGGGACATACTTGCTGAATCAGGCGGTGGCCGCGAATTACACCTGCAGCGATGGAGGTTCCGGAGT
>CAZJFB010000123.1:0-7644 GCA_964545145.1 uncultured Chloracidobacterium sp.
AACGAAAGCAACTATCCGTCATTAAAGGGAGAAGCCTGAATACCATGTTGAACCGCAGCCGCTCATACCGCGTCATAGTCGTCCTCTGTCTCGTCGCCCTTTCAACCGTCGCGATCACCGCGAACTGGGGCACCGCCCTCGCCGAGAGCCTTTCATTAGGCATCTTTGCGCCTCAGGCAAAGGCCGAGGCCGCGCCGCCCGACGACGCCCCGATGACGGCGGGAACTTGCGACACGGCCGGGCCGATCGAGGTCGAAGGCTCGATCCTAGGAACAACACCGACCGCATATCCAACTTTGACCGCCGGTTTCGCGGCGATCAACGCCGGAACGCACACCGGGGCGATCACGATCGACGTCTGCGGGGATACTAATGAGGGGAGTGGAACTGCACTCCTCAACGAAAGCGGCTCCGGATCTGCATCCTACACGTCGATCCTGATGGCTCCTGTAGGTGGCATTCGGGCGATCTCAGGGGCACCAACTGGGGGAAACCCCCTCGTTGATCTGAACGGTGCCGATAACGTAACGATATTTGGAGACGGGTCTCTTAACTTGATTAAT
Organism: uncultured Chloracidobacterium sp.; assembly: GCA_964545145.1. GTDB lineage: Bacteria > Acidobacteriota > Blastocatellia > Pyrinomonadales > Pyrinomonadaceae > OLB17. The sequence continues at coordinate 564 of CAZJFB010000123.1, forward strand.
ACAACCGTAAGTTCAACCGCTCAAACGTCAACAATCCGATTTATCAATGACGCATCAAACAATTCAGTTTTGGCAACATACATTAAAGGGTCTGGAACCGGGGCCTCAACTGGAAACGTGATCTTTGGTACAACGACCGGCACTACGGGCAATGACAATAACATAATTAATGCGTGCAATATCGGTCCCGCAGGAGCAAATACTCCCCTTCAAGGCATATTCTCAAGCGGTACAACTACCTCACAGGCGACGCGAAACAGCGGCAACCAAGTCACTAGCAGTTACATAATTGATTTTTACACCAGTGCCGGGACGGTTTCTAGTGGAATCAACTTGTCGGGAAGTACAGACTGGACAATAACTGGAAACAGCTTCTTTCAGACTGCTTCCCGAGCGATGGCTGCTAGCGGCGGCTATACGGTTATTACAATAGCCGATACGTCAGGTGTAAATTTCAACGTAAGCAATAACTTCATTGGGGGTAGTTCAGCATCTGCGGGCGGCACGGCTTGGACAGAGACAGGAGCAACAACCCATACATTTATTGGAATAAGGATGTCGGTGGGAAGCTCGGTAGCTTCGAGTCTTCAAAACAATACGATAGCGAATATCAATATTTCCACCTCAACGACCTCAACAGTCAATGCGGGAATTTCGGTCACCACAGGGGCGGCGAATATTGGAACGACCACTGGTAATACGATCGGTGCGGCAACTGGAACGGGAAGCATTACTTGGAATGCGGGCGCGTCAAATCAATTTGCTGGAATCCTTGCCGGAACAGGAACACCAAACGGCATTAATATCTCCAACAATACAATTGGAAGTCTAACTATTGCGGGTGCTGGCACCACCACGCTTTACGGAATTAGGTTTTCTGGAACGGCAACCGCGGCTTACACGGTTTCTAACAACTTGATCGGCAGTAACTCGACCGCAAACAGCATTACAAACGGTGCTAACGGCGCTTTTGTGGGAATTAGTGGAACGCAGACGGGCTTTGCCGCAACGGTTTCTAACAATACGATCAGAAACTTGCAGCATACCAGCACAGGAACCAGCGCCTCGTTGCGTGGAATTGAGCTTACTGGTGCGGTAAGCGGTCAAACGATTTCCGGGAATACAATAGCGAATTTTTCAACAGCTTCCACTAACACCGCCGCCAATTCCGGCAGTGCAATACTCGCAATCAATATTATTAATTCCGCGACTTCAGGGAACTCGATTACGACGAATACAATCCGAGATCTGTCAAGTACGACTGCGGGCGCCACCGCAGTTACAAATCAGGCCATCTATATTGGGAGTACTCCTAGTACGACAATCAGTAGAAACCTCATCTACAATCTAACGACCGCATCAACTAGCGCTTCGTCCGTAATCAATGGAATAAACCTCTTTAACAGTTCAGCAACCATTAACATTTACAACAACATGATTAGGTTGGGAACGGGGGTTGGTAATAATCCTATTATCCGCGGAATTCTAGACAACACCGCGACAAGTTCACCGACGAACATATATTTCAACAGTATATTTATCGACGGAACGCAAGGGGCAAATGTCGTTAATACGTCGTGTATTAACAAGGTCGTATCCAGCACGATGGATGTTAAGAACAACATTCTTTGGAACAACCGAGCTAGTACTGGAGCACCGGGTTCAAATGCGGGACGGCACTACGCGATTAACACTACATCGGGAAATCCGACTTCGAATTATAACGACGTTATTACTCCCAACAACGGCGGGACCATTGGGTTCTCAACTTCCGACCGAATTACCCTAACTGATTGGCGAACCGCTACGTCCCAGGATCTAAACAGTTTCAACCTTAATCCGCAATTCATCGATCCGACAAATGCGACCACACCGGACCTCCATATTCATCCGACGAATCCAACGATCATCGACGGCAACGGAACGCTGGTGAGCCCACCGACGGATGACTTTGACGGACAAACGCGCGCGTCCTTTACACCCGTAGATATTGGAGCCGACGCCGGAAACTTCGTTGGTATCGACCTTGCTCCCCCGTCGATAGCTTATACAGCGTTGACCAACACTAACAGCACATCCGACAGGATCCAGTCGATCACGCTTACGGATGCGACCGGTGTCGCCACGGGCGGGCTTGCACCGAGGATCTATTTCCGCAAGAACGCCGGAACTTACTTTAGTTCGTCCTGCGGACTTACTGGCGGTACGGTGCAGAGCGGCACTTGGGACTGCCTGATAAACAACGCTTCTATGGGCGGCGTAACCGCAGGCGATGCGATCACTTACTTTGTGGTCGCTCAGGATACGCTTGGCAATCTTGCAGCAAATCCTAGTGCCGGTTTTGTCGGAACTGATGTAAACACCGTCACCACTCCGCCGACCACGCCTAATTCGTACAACATCACGGCGTCGGTCAGCGGCACGTTGAACGTCGATGGCGTTGGCGGCGGTGCGCCGAACTTTGCTTCATTGACGAATGCCGGCGGTGTATTTGAGTACCTCAACAACAATACTGTGACAGGGAATGTCACGATCAATATCTCGGCGAACCTTACAGGCGAACTTGGGACAAATGCACTCAACGAATTCGCTTCTCCGTTTACGGTCACGATCCAGCCGTCAGGTGCGCCGCGAACGGTCACTGGATCGAATTCTGGCGGATTGATCCGACTTAATGGGGCTGACCGCGTTACGTTTGAAGGTTCAACCACAGGTGCAAGTGCAGGTAACGTGGTCGGCGGCAACGCCGCGATCCGCGAACTCACCTTCCAAAACACGAACACAGGAACCTTGGCGGCGGTCTTGTCCGTCGCCTCGGGAACGAATGGGGCTCAGAACAACACTATCAGGAACGTCAACATTCTTGGCCAAGATCCGACGACAACTTCTATCGGCATTGCTCTCGGCGGGAGCACCCCGGGAAACCCGGGCACCGATAACGATAACAACGTGGTCGAAAACTGCTCTATAAAACGCACCGTTATCGGCATCTATTCTTCCGGAGCCAGCGCCGCGAATCAGAATACCGGCACGATCATCACCATGAATGAAACGTCGGCCGTGGCTGGCGACAGGGTCAGCCGCTTCGGGATCGAATTGTTCAACGATAATGGCGGCCAGATCACATTGAACAGCGTCAACGGCATCTCGACGTCCGTTGCGGGGGACGCAATTGGGATCGGGATCGGAACGGCTGGCGTTGACACGACCTCGACAACCGGCTTCGGCGTCAATAACGCGTATGTCGCGAGAAACAAGGTCGATGGCGTCGCCAGCCTGAGCACCACCGGTTTCTCGGCGGTCGGTATCGCGGTCGCGGGAAATACGGGTGCTCCGAATACGTTGGTCAATAACATGATCTCGGGGGTCACGGCACCGGCGACGAGCCCTGATATTCCTGCGGGCATCTTCATTGCCGGTGTATCGGGTTCGCAGACGCGTCTGCTTCATAACTCCGTTGCGATGACCGGTGATCGCAGCTTCTCGGGCACAAGTGCAACCCAGATGCCCGGCTATGGCCTGGCGATCACCGGAACGGACCCGACTGTCGAGCTCAAGAACAACATCTTTTACACGACCCAGACAGCATCTACCGGCGGCGCCAATGCTAAGGCATACGCCATAGGAATGGTCACGACCACATTTGCGAATCTCGATTCGAACAACAACGGTTTCTGGTCATCGGGTGCGAATGATGGCGGATTCCGTTCGGGTTCACTCGGTTCGGCTGCCGGAACTGATTACGCAACACTCGCTCTCTGGCAGGCTGCGGTGTCGGACGACGCAAATTCGCAGGACGTCGATCCGTTGTATGTCTCGCCAACGGCAGATCTGCACATTCAGGCGGCAAGCCCGATGAAGGACACTGGAGCGAATACCGGCGTCAGCAACGACTTCGATGCTCAACTGCGTCCGGCAAATTCGGGTTACGAGATCGGTGCGGACGAGATCGCGCCTGACAATATTCCGCCGTCGGTCTCGATCACAGGCAATCCGGCAAACCCGACAAATTCGACCTCGGCAAACTTTAGCTGGACTAGCGGTGATACACGTCCCGGCGAGGCTGAGGCTCCGAATGTGATTTCGACCTGGGAATGTAAACTCGACGCGGGTGCCTTTGGCGCGTGTGACACAAATTCGAGTATGAACTATCCGGGACCGCTCTCTGCCGGGCCGCATACTTTCACGGTCAAGGTCACCGACTTTTACAGTAATGTTGCCACCGCTTCATTCAACTGGACGATCGAGGTGACCCCGCCTAAGGTGACGAGCGTCGTTCCGGCAAATGCGGCGACCGGCGTTGCGGTAAATACTACGGTCACGCTTAACTTTGACGAGAACGTCAACATCGCTGCGGGCGGCATCACGCTCAACTGCGGCGGCGCGATCTCGTTCACCCCCGTCTTGCCGCAGAATAACGTCAATTCGATCGTCATCACGCCGACGGCAAACCTACCCTACAACACGGTGTGTACCGTCACCGGGGTCGCGGCGAATCTGACAGATATCGCCGGTAACCCGCTCGATGGCGACGGCAACGGCACCGGCGGCGATAACTTTATATCGACCTTTACGACCGGCTGTAACGCTGGCCCGATCACGGTCACTTCTAATGCAGACAGTGGCGCGGGCACCCTGCGTCAGGCGGTGCTCGATGCATGTTCCGGAGCGACGATCAACTTCCAGGCAGGTTTGCCGAGTCCGATCACGCTGACCACGGGCGAGATCGCCATTAACAAGAATTTGACGATCACCGGCCCGGGTGCGGGTTCATTGACGGTACAAAACACAGCGGCGGCAAGCAGTACTAGTCGAGTGTTTCACATTAGTACGCCAGTACTCGTTACAGTCTCTGGTTTGACCATATCTGGCGGCAATCTCACGTCTGGAAATTCGGGCGGCGGTATTTTCGTTGATGTCCTCGCAAGTTTGACACTCAACAACTCGACGATTTCGGGGAATTCTGCGACGTTTGGCGGCGGACTTATGAGCCTTGGCAATACTCTGACTGTCACCAACTCTACGATCTCGGGGAACACTGCCGCCAATACGGCGGGCATCTATATCAACACCACCACAGCGAGTATCACCAACTCTACGATCTCGGCCAACTCCGCCAACGGCAACTTCGGCGGCATTCGTATTAACGCAGGCGTTGTAACCATCTCTAACAGCACCATCTCGACGAATGTGGCTGCGGGCATCGCGGGAGGCATTGGTATTAACTCCGGCAGTACATTGACCGTTGAAAATAGCACCATTTCGGGAAACTCTGCCACCACCTCCTTCGGCAACGGCGGAGGCATTAGGAACGACGGGGTGTTGACGATCAAAAATTCTACCATTTTTAACAATTCCGCGGCGGGCAGCTTCGGCGGCGGCGGCGTATACAATTCGACGGCCCAATTGAATTCGCGCAGTTCCATCGTTGCGGGGAACACGGCCGGGTTAGGGCCGGACTTTTCCGGCTCAGTGAATTCACAAGGTTACAACCTGATAGGCGACGGCACGGGCAGCTCTGGCTTCACAGGTACCGGTGACCAGGTAGGAACCGGAGTTTCGCCGATCAATCCGATGCTCGGTGCTCTGGGCAACAATGGCGGCCCGACACAGACGCACAAGCCGAATGCAGGCAGCCCGGCGATCGATAAGGGCAACGCCTTTGGCCTGACGACCGACCAGACGGGCCTCGCCCGTACCAACGACGATCCGCTCGTGACCAACGCTGCGGGCGGCGATGGTACTGAGATCGGTTCCTTCGAGATCCAGTCGGCATGTGTCGGCTTCGATCTGAACTATGCTTACTCTGTCGATCCGTACCAGAACAAACTTTACAAGTTTTCGACGACCACCTACCAGGCTGTAACGGAAACCCCGATGACGATCCCGGGCTTCACAATAACCGGTGCTACTTCGATAGATCATGATGTGTCGAGTGGCCAATACTACGTGATCGCCAAGGTCTCAGGCGTCTCGGGCCGCGTGCTTGCGAGAGTTGACCTTGACACGGGCGTTCTCACGCCTGTAAACGGCACGCCCGCAGCATCTTCTTTGGGCGGTAATTTTTCTTCGATCACATTTGCACCCGACGGACGCCTATGGGGAACGACGGGGAACGGTGACGTGGCCTGTCCCGAGTGCCTGTATTCGATCAATAAGAATACAGCCGCGAAGACCTTTATTCGGACCCTTGGAGCCGGAGTTGATGGTGAGGTTATTACATTCAGGCCCGCGGACGGCATGCTCTATCACTGGTCCGGTAATTCAACGGTCGAATTTGAAAAGATCGACCCGTCGTTGCCCGGCTATCCAATAACACCTATTGGGTCATTTCCCGGAGTCGGTGAGGTGTTCGGTGCCAAGATAAACCCGACAACCGGTGATTTCATCGTTAACGATATCAGTTCGTTTGTTGAATCTTGGACGATCACCGGTCCGGGCGCGAACTTAGGTACTACCACCGACCTTACTTTGGGATCCGTTGATGTGCGTGGCTTTGTATATAAAAGTATCCCGTGTACGGTCCCGACTACCACGACCGTCACCTCAAACAACGATCCGTCTGTCTTTGGCCAGTCGGTTACCTTCACGGCGACGGTAAACACGGTACCTGTGGGCGGAACTCCGACGGGATCGGTTCAGTTCAAGGACGGTGCCAGCAATCTAGGAGCTCCGGTCACTCTGGTCGGAGGTGTAGCCTCTATCGCTACCTCGTCATTGACAGTGGGCAGCCACAACATCACTGCGGAATACACAAGTGACGCGCCGGCGTATCAAAACAGCACCGGCACGCTCACGGGCGATCCACAGGTGGTTAACAAGGCAAGCACGACGACGGCGGTGACATCGACGCCGAACCCGAGCGTATGGGGCCAGAGCGTGACGATGACAGCGACGGTCAGCGTAGTATCGCCGGGTGCAGGTGCACCGACGGGCACGGTCAACTTCCTTGACGGAGGAGGCCCGATCCCCGGATGCCAGAACAGGCCTGTATCGTTGGTAGGTGCGGTGTACCAGGCAAGCTGTTCGACGACCGCCCTGCCGGTCGGCGGGCCGAGGTTCATGAACGGTGTGTACTCGG
>CAZJFB010000124.1:0-7513 GCA_964545145.1 uncultured Chloracidobacterium sp.
AACGGCATACCGCTCGATGATTTTGTCTGGCAGGAATAGCTCTGTCGCCCGCAAACGGGCTCTCGCTTACTGTTCGATCGACTACACGCTGACGCGTGTAGCTAAATTCTCTAGCCCGCAAGCGGGCTGGCGTACCCCGGCGTCTTCCCCGTTTCGACGAACTCCGCAACGACAGACTGCCCGCCCCACGCAAAATACCGCCTCTCGCTCGAAGTCTCGACCATCAACTTGTTCCGCCCCGCCCCGTATGTGTACGTCTCAAGCACGTTGCTGCTGTCGTCTTTGACCTTTTTCAATCTGCCCGCAGCGTCGTACTCGAATCTTTGCCAAACACCGCTGGCGTTCTGCCCGCGGATCAGGTTTCCGGCAAGGTCGCATTCCCAACCGGATGTTGTGATTCGGTTGTCGAAGTGCTCAAGGTAGCCAATACCGGGCCGAACGCCGATAGAATTGCAATATCCAAGTACCGATCTCAATTTCCATACTCCTCACTGAATGTCGGGAGGAATATCCACCGGAAAAACCAAAACGGAAAAGTTGCTTACCGACATGCGATTACCAAGATGGATGACGTCGACGACAAGAAAAACTCTCGTGTTTCTGACCTGAGATGTTTCACAAGAGTACCAAACCTTACTAAATTGTTGTTCTTGCTCTAGTCCCTGCAACCAATCTGTCTTTTTCCGCTCACAGCTAGTAAGCTCGCCAAAACTGTTAGCTACTCGATCCAATGTTGCGTCAAATCCAGTTCTTCCTTGTTCTGAAACGTAAGGCGAATCCATCTTTTGATACGCCTCGTCCAATCTAAGATTTATGAGATCGCCTACGAAGGCATCCGAATACATATCTGAGGCCCGGTTCTCATTTTCGGTTACGCGAGGTAAGGGAATAACATTGGAATTGGGTCCGCCCGGCAGTGTTCGCCAACAACTAATTGTACAGAATAGGGCAACACAGATTACTGCAATTCTTACATGCATACATTTCAAGAAAAGCTAATATCCATTATGTGTTGTGAGGGGCGCCGAGCAAAGCTACCGTCCTACTCCCGTCCATTTAGAAACTAACTCCCAAACTCCAACAATTCCGGCTAGAGATAGCAGGACACCGAAAAAGAGTACCCGGAATCGGGAAGCGCGGGGAATCCACTTGCCAATCCGAGTCCTAAAGAATGGGTCGTCGAGCCGATCTAGGAAATCTGAGCAACGTTTAAAATTCACTAATACCGTTAGCCCCACTAGCAGCAGAAGAAAAGGTAAAGCACTGTCAAAAACAACTTTCATTCATTTACCAAAGTCGAGAGCACTCCATCTTAGCAGGCAATATTACTTCTGACATTCCGGCTTCCCATTCGGCAGACCTACGCGAAAGTTCTTGACTAGAGATATGCCAGCCTGCGGAGTGGAACCACCATAACTCAGCGTAGATGAGGAGTATGGATTAAGGATGTCGAGTGGCGCTTTGGCAATTCCTCTAAGATCGAGAATGGATTCCACCTGTTGTGATCGTGAAACAGCGAAGAGACTCCCAACTGAACCTTGGACGAATGTTCCTGAGGTTGGTGAATGTGTGTTTACAGTGATTGCAACACTAGCCCTTGGACTCGCCGAAATACCGAAATACGGGTATACGGCATGTGCTCCAAACACGATCCCCCCGGTAAAAGGACCCGCTCCAAGATTAACGTCACCACTTCCACCACACGGATCCGTATCTGATTTCCTAGGAGGTGGAGGTTTCGAAACACCGGGGCCAGGTCCCTGCCCACCAGAAATACTACCCCCACCTCCGCCAAAAAAACCGCTAATTCCCCCAGCAACTGCCGGCCACGGGCTGTCAACTTCGACCCACATCCAGCAAGTCTGACAACTGGGATTCGGGTCAGTCCATCCAGGAACTGAAGTATTTACACAAAAACATTGGTAAGCAATAAGGCGCTTGTCTAATCCACTCGGATCGACAAAATCCGTCGGCATGTTCTGCACATAGGCGTAGAGGTTGTTCGACTGCGGGTTGCCGATAGAGGCGGAGGCCATTGCGATCGGGTCAACTTGCGTGAAGCGGCCCTGGCCCTTGGAGTAAGTTCGATTCACCGCATAGTCGAGGCCCGTAGTCGAGCTTCGGTCATACGAAGTGAACACCTGATTAGTATTCCCCGTCGTCTCGGCACTGATCGTCGTCCCGAATGGGAATGTCGTCTGCCGGAACGAAGAACAAGATTTTGCATAGGCCGGCGTGGTCGAGGAACCTGTCTCGACGAACTCCGCAACGACAGACTGCCCGCCCCACGCAAAGTACCGCCGCTCACTCGATGTCTCGACCATCAACTTGTTCCGTCCCGCCCCGTATGTGTACGTCTCAAGCACGTTGCTGTTGCTATTTACCTACTAGGGCTATTCCGCAGCATTAGTCCCGCCCAGAAAGAAATTGCGTCGTCAATTCCTGAAAGTGTCTTGGTCTTCCTCAAAAAAACCAACCATTCATGGACAGCTTTTTTTTGCTCTCCGGAATATTTGCCATACATTTCCTCGAAATATTCCCCAAGACCAATCTCGTGCTGAACACTCGGTGTAAGTTGCATTATGAGCATCTCAAGATTTACGGTATCAGCAACGCTCAAGTCATCTCGCAAGAAATATCTCATCACGAACGGCAGTACATAAGAAGTTACGCCATTATCGCGGTCATATACGTCTCGCCAATACTCGGAGAGAAAGGCGTCCCCAAGCCCATCCTCAAAGTCTTTTTCGCTCCCGTATTTCTCCCATCCCTCGGGAGCGGGAACCGAAGAGAATGCGGAATCAATCTGGTCGAGAACGAGCATCTTTTCCATCTTAATTAGTAGAAGTGTCTAAGTTATGCCAAGTGTCCTCCGATCAAGGGAAAACCGGTATTAGATTGGTCGGCGGTACGATCCGAGGCCTCGGCGGGATAGCGCTTGAGATCGGAGGGATCGAGGATCGCGTTCAAAGCTTTTGACCGGTCTATCAAAATCTTTACCACCCCGGATCTTTAACAGCGAAATAACAATCGACGAGAAACTTTCGACCATCCCGCCACCGCAACCATCCCCTATACGATTTCGAATTTACCCAGCCCTCCCGCCGCCGTACCGCCTTTCGCGTTCATCATTCGCCCGAGCGCGTCAAATTCGTACAGCTTATCGCGGTTATGGTCCAGATTGTCAACGATCTTTGTAAGCTGGGGTCTTAACGTCGGCTTTTCCATAGCCGTTGTCACACTCAAAAAGAAAATTGTCTAGGAAGCAATAATAAAGGCTGTTTTAGGTTAGCCCGTTCTTCGGGAGTTCCTATCCACTTTTCAATACCTACTAAGCGGTCTACTTCCAGCTCGAACTTGACTAGCCGTTTTATAGAACTGTCTTTCGGAATATCCGAACAGCCGTCTGATCGTTTAATTGACTTCGTCTTCTTGCCCTGCTGGACGGTCGTATAAGCTGTCGGACTGTCGGCATTGGGGCTACTACATCCGTCGCTAATGAATCCGTAAGACGAGCGAAGATAAAAATATCGAGATTTTGCGAGTGCCGCCTTCATCTCAGCAATTGCAGACGCTGAGATTTGTGTTTCAGCTCTTCCTATTGTCTTAACATGTTGAAATCCGACATAGTCAACCCGCCCGTCCCCAAAGACAGTGACTTTGTATTGCGGACATGTGCCGAAACAGCCCTTGCGTTCTAGACTCACTACAAGATTCGATCGGTCAAAACCATTCGACGTCTTATCAAACCGAAGTTCATCACTCGAATGTATCGATTGGGGAGCCACAACCTCAGGATGAAGTAGAACCAAAAACATTGCGGCGTACAAGCATACGGCGTAACGTCGGCGGTTACGAAACGAGGACACAAAGATAATCTCCATATTTGTAGCTCCGGTCATAATGTTAAGCACTGGTGGGTACAAAGGGCATTCGGTACTCAAGATCGTTAAATTCTGGATTTCCATAAAAACAGCGTACAGAAATAGCGTCTCGAAAGCCCTTTTGGTGCCCATTTTCATAGTCGGCACTTCCCCAGTAGCCGAGTTCATTGTGTACAAAATGCATCAGTTCGTGGATGATCGCGTGAGCATTGTAGTTAATATTTTGTGAGTTGAAAATGTTGGCGTTGATGTATATCGTCCCAGCTCCGGGAATGATACGCCCTCGCGACGTCATTTGGCGTGTAATAGCTATTTCATCATTCCGGAACTGACGTCCACGTATCAGATTGCCGTTTGGATGGCGTGTGTTAGGTATTGCTGAAACTAGCTGGAGCCTCTTCTTTCGAACCAACCTATCCAATAAGGCTCCTGGGCGTTTGCCGATTAAGGAAGCGCATGGCCCGTACTGCAAGAGTAATTTTGCTCGATCGATTGACGACCCGAGCGGTCCACCGCCCTCGCCGCCGCCAAAGGCTTCAACCCCACCGCCATTTCCTCCTCCTGACATTCGAAATAGCCAGAATCGCAGGAAGCTGTCGTAAAGGCTCCCCCAATCCCACCGCTTGCCCCACGTAGTTCCCATGGGTATCGGAGGCTCGTCGCTGAGTCCACTCGGATCGACAAAATCCGTCGGCATGTTTTGTGTGTAGGCGTAGAGGTTGTTTGACTGCGGGTTGCCGATAGAGGCGGAGGCCATTGCGATCGGGTCAACTTGCGTGAAACGGCCCTTGCCCTTTGAGTAAGTTCGATTCACCGCATAGTCCAGGCCCGTCGTCGCACTTCGGTCGTACGAAGTGAACACATGATTAGTATTCCCCGTCGTCTCGGCACCGATCGTCGTCCCGAACGGGAATGTCGTCTGCCTGAACGAAGAACTCGCCCCCGTCGTCACAAGCTGTGTGCCCAAACGGTCGGGGTGGTGATACTCCTTGGCTTCTTTCCCGGTCGAGGTTGGCGTATATGTCATCAGCAAACGGCTGCCCGCGTAGATATATGCCTTGTCATACGCCGGCGTGGTCGAGGAACCTATCTCGACGAACTCCGCAACGACAGACTGCCCGCCCCACGCAAAATACCGCCTCTCGCTCGAAGTCTCGACCATCAACTTGTTCCGCCCCGCCCCGTATGTGTACGTCTCAAGCACGTTGCTGCTGTCGTCCTTTGGCCAAACGAACATTGCAATGAACTAGCCACAAAAAAACTCTCATTTTGATCCAACATTATGATGACAAGAGAGAATAGCTTGCGTGACAACTCAAATACCATCTTCTTTGTGATATCGTCGAATGCTTCCGCAGTTGCCTGGAGACTAGCTCCAGAATCTGGGTGCCGAGTTCCTCAATAACGTAAATTGGTTTATGAGAAGCAAACAGTACGATATTCCGACTACAGTCCATGAAATCTCTGAATCTGCGAGCAAAAGATAAATAGTAGTTAAGCATATCGAGAGCATGATCCAAGATCCAATAAAGCTGAGAATTCCCCATATTCTGTGCTGACGGTCGACTGATCGATAGACCCGGAACCCAGCCACGACAATGCCGACGAACGCCAACACACAACAAAGTCCGAACGGGATAATCATTAATACATTAAACATTTTGATACTGCTTCCAGAGTGTCTGACCAAGGGTCATCTACTGAAGAAATTTCTCCTTGCAATGATTCATCGCCATACGCAAGACAGACGCCTTCAGGCGCGTCGAATCTAGTCCTTGCGAGAACAAAAACGCTCCGTATCCGTAGAAAGGCAATGCTCCTAACGCGCCAACCCGGCCTCCGTGCTCGAGTGCTCCAAGAGTATTTATGGCGTTGCCGCCGGCGATGGCATGTCCGGCGTGGCTACCACCCCACTTAAATCCTCGAAACAAAATGACTGTCCCAACGGCCATGAGACTTGCGCCAAGATACATTTTGGCCTGAGCCTCCGCGTCCTTTTTGATCATTGCCGCGATGGAATCTTTAATACAAGACTGGTACCTATCCCACTGAGTCCGATCGATTGAGGGCAAACCAGGTGTGCCACGCAGGCTGCCACCACTAGAATTACTCGGCATATCGGTCGGCCAGACGGATCCCGAAGTGCTCGACAGAAGAACTAGGCCTCGACCGGAATGGACTGGAACAAAGAGATTGAAATCGCCGACAACCACGCCGTCAACGAGCGTATAGTTATAGGTGAATTCGACGTTGGTTAGTTGTTCCAGCTGGAACATTAGAAAGGCCAGACCGCCGCTAAAAGCCCCATATCCCTTCTCGATCTGAGGTCCATAGTAAGTGTTCGGTCCCGCTAGAAACAACCCGCTGGGATCGACAAAATCCGTCGGCATGTTCTGTGTGTAAGCGTAGAGGTTGTTGGACTGTGGGTTGCCGATGGAGGCTGAGGCCATGCCGATCGGGTCAACTTGCGTGAAGCGGCCCTGGCCTTTGGAGTAGGTTCGATTCACCGCATAGTCCAGGCCCGTCGTCGAGCTTCGGTCGTAGGAAGTGAACACCTGATTAGTATTCCCGGTCGTCTCGGCTGTGATCGTCGTCCCGAATGGAACGTCGTCTGCCGGAACGAAGAACTCGCCCCCGTCGTTACAAGCTGCGTGCCCAAACGGTCGGGGTGGTGATATTGCCTTGCCTCTTTAGAAGTCGAGGTTGGCGTATATGTCATCAGCAAACGGCTCCCCGCGTAGATATATGCCTTGTCATACACCGGCGTGGTCGAGGAACCTATCTCGACGAACTCCGCAACGACAGACTGCCCGCCCCAGGCAAAATACGTCCTTTGGCTCGAAGTCTCGACCATCAACTTGTTGCGCCCCGCCCCGTATGTGTACGTCTCAAGCACGTTGCTGCTGTCATCCTTGACCTTTTTCAATCTGCCCGCAGCGTCGTATTCGAATCTCTGCCAAACACCGCTCGCATTTTGGCCGCGGATCAGGTTTCCGGCAAGGTCGTATTCCCAGCCGGGAGTCCGATCAGTTGAAAGTCGTACGATGAAAGTCTTTGCAGGTGCACCAAATCTTTTTTACTGTCTCGCCTACCGTCTCCGGCATCGTTGCAAATGATTCTGTCGTCACACCAAGGTCAACGCCAAACTCATCTTTGATTCGCTGAAAAAATTCCACATAATCAAGCCAATCCGGAGAAGTTAGCCAATTACCGAGAGACTCAAAGTCAGTCCACCGCGCAAACCAACGAAGTCGTAGAGAACGATGAATTTCAATTCTTGCTATGACCTCAATCCGACCAAAAACATCAACAATCGAATTTCCATTGGAGTCGTACTCAAGTTTGCTTTCGACAACATGGGCAAGTGACTCGAGATTTATGGAGTGTTGAGATTCTTCCAAAGGAATCACGACGCATAACTCAGAAAGCAATTTGCTGCTCAGTTGCGCGATATCCTCCCCTGCAATATCCCGAGACTCGGATTTACCATCCGTAACAAACTCAGTCAGGAGTCGCATCACCAAGTCACTTCTATTTATAGAGACATCGTCCATAATTATCCCCTGTAGAATACCGGGGTCATCTATGAAGTTTAGCCTTGAGTCAAGCGCACTTCGTCGGCCGCACCG
>CAZJFB010000125.1:0-7499 GCA_964545145.1 uncultured Chloracidobacterium sp.
GTGATGCAGAGGTTTTGAAGGACATTAGCCTCGTGCCTGAGGCCGCAAAGGGCGCATTCTAGATGAGTAACGTTCATAACATTGTCTTAGGTTCGACGCATTGCTTCTGCCGGGTCAAGCCTTGAGGCCTGAAGAGCCGGATAGAATCCCGCGATCAACCCGACCAAGACCGACGCTCCAAATCCCGCAGCGATAGCCCAAAACGGCACGGCCGCAGGAAAACTAATGATACTTCGGACGGCGAATGCAAGAAAGAGCCCGACCGCGATCCCGCTTATTCCCCCCAGCCCTGTTAGGGTTATCGCTTCGAGAAGGAATTGTGACAATATCTCGCCTCGGGTGGCCCCAATTGCCCTCCGGATCCCGATCTCGGCGGTGCGTTCCTTGACGGAAACAAGCATTATGTTCATTACTCCAACGCCACCGACGAACAGGCTTGCGAGAGCGATCGGAACAACGATCATTCCGAGTCCATTAATGACATCATTAACGAGTTCGAAAACCTGTTCCGATCGGTTTACGCCGAAATTGTTTGCGTCGGACGACTTCAATCCGCGTCGCTGTCGTAGAAGGAACGTTACCTCGTCAGTGACCTCGTCCACGCGTCCGCTAGGTGCTCTGACCGCGATAAGTGTCTCTTCGATCTCGGGGTAGAATTTCTCGGCCGTCTCAAACGGGATGTAAACCGTCCTTTCGTCGAGTTCGTCACTGCCGATAACGCCCTGGCCAGTCGAGCGGCCGAGCACGCCGACCACGCGAAATAACTTTCCGTCGATCTTTACGTCTTCGCCAACCGGATCAAGGTCCTCAAATACCTGTTTTGCAATGCCAAAACCGATCACCGCCACCGATGCCCTTCCCCGCCGTTCTGTCTCTGTAAAGAACCGGCCTTTTTCGATCGGAACGTTGATCACGTCCGGATAGTTTTCCCAAACTCCAAGGATCAGTGGATTGATCCCTTCTCGCGAGCGCGCCGTCAGCTTCGGCACATCCGCCGACGGGCCATAACTGCCGCGGACCTTCTGTGGGGAGACCGCCTGCGGCGAACTGAGTTCAGAAACTGCTATTGCGTCTTCGAGAGAGAAATCCTCTCGCTGCCGTTCTTCTGCTGTAGGCTGCTGAAGCGAGGGCCCTATCCGTGCTTGCTTTGTAAAATAGATAACATTTGGGGCGCTTTTCTCCGACGCCTCCTGAACGCGCTGCGACAAGCCGGTGAGAACCGCACCGACCAGTGCGACGACAGCGGTACCTATGATCACGCCGGTCAATGTCAGGCCTGAACGCAGCTTATTGCTGCGGATCGAGTCACCAACCGCTCGCCATTTATCGAGTATGCGTTGAATATTCACGGTACGTTAGTCGATATCAATTCCTCAGGAGATCACTCCGACCGAAGTGCCTCGATCGGGTCCAAAGCCGCCGCCTGTCTGGCCGGTACCACGCCAAAGATCATGCCGACGGCGCACGAGACTCCGATCGCCGCCGCTACCGCCCATACCGGAAGGCCTAACGGAAGTTTTGTTGCCCATGCCAATAACCATATGATGC
Source organism: uncultured Chloracidobacterium sp. (assembly GCA_964545145.1). Lineage (GTDB taxonomy): Bacteria > Acidobacteriota > Blastocatellia > Pyrinomonadales > Pyrinomonadaceae > OLB17. The sequence goes on from CAZJFB010000125.1 coordinate 1,549, forward strand.
CTGCCGCCGCTACAATTCCTAACGCTCCGCCGATCATCGTCAGCGTGGTCGTCTCGATCAAGAACTGGATCAGAATGTCTCTGCGTCTGGCTCCGACAGCCATCCTGATGCCGATCTCACGTGTCCTTTCGGTCACCGACGAGAGCATCATGTTCATTACGACAATTCCGCCCACGAATAGAGCTATCGCTGTAAGCGGGTAGACGATCGCCCCGACAATGCCGGTCAGAGACGCAGAAAACGCCTGTACGCTTTTGGCAGTGACAATGCTGAATTCATCTTCTTTATCAGTGCCGATCGTCTGACGTCGGATCCGGATAGCCACCCGGACCCGCTCCTCGACCTCGTTAAGCGACATTTTTTCAGTGTCTTTGGCCTTCGCGAGAATTGCGAGCGAACGTGAGCGGGTACCAAAAACCCGGGAAAATGTCCCGAGCGGTATCTGGACAAAGCCGTCCTGCGATGCCCCGAATGACGAACCCCTCGACTCTGCCACGCCTACTACCTGATACCTGACTTGTCCGATCTGGATATCATTGCCGACGGCGCCAGTCGTCGGGAATAATTCGTCTACCAGGTCCTGGCCGATAATGCATACGTTTCGACGAAATTCGTCGTCTGTCGGGGCCAGGCTCCTACCGTATGCGATCTTGATGTTCGAGAGGTCGGTTATATTGGGCGTGACTCCCTGAATAGAAACGCCGATCAGCGTTTTATCACCGCGGCGAACAGGCAGGACAGCATCGCCCTGCGCACCTACCTCGATCTCATCACGTAATCTTGTGGAAAGATACTCGAGATCATCGACCAGCAGATCGGGCCTTTTTGCTTTAGCCTCAACAAATGCCTGTCCGTCGGAGCCAAAGTCCTGAAATGAGGCTTTCTCGATGCGGATAACGTCCGGCGCAAAACTCGCGACCGAATTTGTAACAAAGGTCTGAGCCCCCTGCAACAAGGCGGCCACGATGACAACCACCGCCACGCCGACAACGACGCCAAGGATCGTCAACCCCGACCGCGTTCGATTGGCACGCACCGAATCCCATGACAAGGAGAGCGATTCGCGGAACAAATTCAGTCTGGCTGTAAAGGACAATTCCACGATATAGACGACCCAAAGAAAAGAGAAAGGGCATCCGCAGAAGACGCACTAGGTCAACACCGGAAAAGCCCGGTACTACTCATATTGTAACCGAAGTATTTGAACAGGATATGGGCCGAAACCTGGTTGTGCAGATGCCGGCCAACTACTTCTTGAAGACGAACTCCTTGACGAGATTAAAAAGTGCGTTAGTCCCCAAGGAGATCGTTCCGCTTCTCAGGCCGTCTTTCCATGTGTATCGGGCGGGGTACCAGGTTTCATTCGCTATAATGCTCGACGCGTATGTGCCGACGATACGAGGGATGCCAATCGTGCGTTTACCATTGGGCTTGCGGGCCGTTACGGGCGAGAGAAGCGCGTTCTTGAACTTTGCGGCCCCACTTGGATTCTCACTTCGGTAGTAATGGCTGTCCAGCTTCAAGGCCTCATCGAGGCCATAGGTCACGGTGTTCTTGATAACGCCCTTACCGAAACTTGAAGCAACGCGTTTTCCAAATCCTTTCCACGTCCCGCCCCACTCTTCGGGGTTGTTAGTCGCTGTCGAGAATCCGGAACCGGCGACTCTGCCGACCCACGACGCAGGCCCGACGGTATCCTTCAGATAACGCTTAAAGCGAGTTTCGGCGTCCGGTCGTACGTAACCAGCCTGGCCGGGAGCGGAAGACTGGGCGTCGCTTGCAATGGCGAACGCGGCGGTCATCAAAAATATCAGAACAACTTTTTTCATCAATTCTACTTTCGGAGGAAACTCCGGGACAGATTCAACGCACGAGCATCGGCCTGAGTGCCTTGTACACGTTGTCTGTCATTATCTTTTCACCGGCGGCGTTAGGATGGATCCCGTCCGCCTGATTTAACTCCTTGTTCAAAGCGACGCCCTCGAGCAGGAACGGAAGAAAATCCACTTTGTGCTCATTGGCCAGATCGGGAAATGTCATCGTAAATTCCCTTTGGTATTGTGCTCCCATTGTCGGCGGAGCTAGCATTCCGCACAAGAGCACCTTCAACCCCTTGGCCTTTGCCTTTCGAATGATCTGGTCGAGGTTTTCCCTCATCTTCGCTACCGGAACGCCGCGAAGCAGATCGTTGGCCCCAAGCTCAAGTATCAATATCTTCGCATTGTCCTGTTCGAGCACCCAATCGGCACGCTCGAGGCCGCCGAGCGAAGTATCGCCCGAAACGCCCGCATTTATAACCTCATAGTCAAAGCCGTCGGCCCGCAGCTTTTCCTGCAAGAGATACGGATAAGATTCCTTTTCCGTCAATCCGAAGCCCGCCGTCAGGCTGTCGCCGAGAGCGATGATCTTGGGCCGGTCGGTGCGGACGTTCGGCGTCGCCAACGGCTTTGCGTCAATGTTCGCGGGCCTGCGGGCCGCTGCGCACGATGACAACAGCATCGCTAAAAACGTGAAACTTATTGCTGCCGAAATTCGAATATTACGTCTCATGAGCCAATTGAGATGTCCAAAAACAGATGTTAGATGTCAACGGCCTGATCGCCAAACCGCGAGAGATTTTTCACAACCGCTATTTAACGTCTAATATTTAAGAAATGATCCAATTATTGAATGTTACCAAGACGGTGCGATCGGGCTCGGACGATCTGACGATACTCGATGACGTCAGTTTCGACATACCGGACGGCCAGTTCGTCGCGGTCACCGGGGCATCGGGAAGCGGTAAATCGACATTGCTCGGGCTGATCGCCGGGCTCGACGCTCCGTCGTCGGGCAAGATAATGGTCGACGACGACGAGGTGACCGCAATGAGCGAGGACGCCCTCGCACGCATCCGCAGCGAAAAGATCGGCTTTGTCTTTCAGTCGTTCCATTTGATACCGAGCCTGACTGCGTATGAGAACATCCTGATCCCGATGGAGATACTCGGGCTCGACAACGTCCGCGAACGCGCCGACCGTCTGCTTGACGCCGTCGACCTATCCAATCGCGGGCACCACTACCCGGCAGAACTGTCGGGCGGCGAGCAGCAGCGGGTCGCCATAGCACGTGCATTTGCCAACCGTCCCAAAATGCTGCTTGCCGACGAACCGACCGGCAATCTTGACTCAAAGAACGGCCAGCACATCTTTGACCTGATGAAAAATCTGCACGAGCAGAACAACGTCACACTGGTGCTGGTAACGCACGACCCCCAACTGGCTTCACGCGCCCAACGGCAGATCGTGCTGGCTGACGGGCGAGTGATATCCGACGAATTGAACCACAGATGAACACCGATAAACTCAGATAAGAAGAAGTGGCAATCATGTCTTTCCATCCATGTTTATCTGTGTTCATCTGTGGCAAGTTATTTCTTTCCGTTTGAGATCGCAATGAGATTCATCCTCAACCTGACCCGACGCGAGATCCGCTCATCATGGCGGCGTCTGCTCTTTTTCTTCCTTTGCATCGCTATCGGTGTCGGGTCGGTCGTCGCTCTGCGTTCGCTGATACAGAACATTACAAAGGTCGTCGGCAATGATGCGCGTGCCCTGATGACCGCCGACGTCGAGATCGGATCAACCAATGATTTTTCGCCGACCGACATTACCAAGATCGAGGAGGTTGTCGCCAGGTTCCCGATCGTCGAGGACCGCAACGAAACCATCTCGACCGCGTCGATGGCACGCCCGTCCGATACATCGAATGAGAGCCTCGAGTTCGTCGAGCTTCGCGGTATCGAGCCGCCGTTCCCGCTTGTCGGCAGCTTTACGCTGTCGGACGGAAGGCCATTCGATTTCAAACTGCTCGAAAAGAACGGGGCCGTCGTCGCACGCATCGTTCTCGAAGAGATGAAGGTCAAGGTCGGCGACCGCATCAAGATCGGCGAGGCAGAGTTTACGATACGAGCGACGTTTGACGAGGAACCGGGAGGCTCGAGCGGCTTCAGGCTGGGCTCACGGGTATTCGTCGAGAAAAAGGCGTTTGACGACGCTGGTATCACGAGAAATACAAGCCGCGTTCGCCGACGTATACTTTATCGAACGTCCGACAACCCGACCGAGTTTGTCCGCCAGCTTCGCGAGGCGCTCAAAGGCTCGACCATACAGGTCAATTCCTATCGCGAACAGCAAGAGAATCTGAGCGAGCAATTTGAACGCACCGAGAACTATCTTTCGCTCACGGGCCTGTTGATCCTTGTCCTCGGCGGTGTCGGCGTGTGGAACGTCGCCCGTGCCTTCGTCGAGCAGAAACGAAAGACCGTCGCCGTATTGAAATGCCTCGGTGCGAGCGGCAACAAGGTGATCAGCGTTTACCTGCTGCAGATACTCACGCTTGGGTTGATCGGCAGCTTCTTTGGGATCTTGCTCGCGCAGCTAGGGCTCTGGGCCGCGCGTTCGCAATTTAACGACGCCCTGCCTGCCAAAATGAGTTACGCGGTCAACATAGGCACAGCCACACAGGGCATCGTGCTCGGCGTGCTGATCTCGCTTCTCTTCTCGGCACTGCCGCTGCTGCAGATACGCACGATCAAACCGAAGCTTCTGCTTCGTGATGATAACAACGTCACTATCAGGCGGCTCGACTGGGCGAAGTTCGCGTTCGGTGCCGTGTGTCTGGCGGCACTGCTCGGGCTGGCGGTCTGGCAGGCGGGTTCCGTGCGTGTCGGATTGATGTTCCTCGGCGGGCTGGCGGCGACCGGGCTCGTACTTTACCTATCGGCAGCGGTGCTCACGTGGCTGCTAAAGAAAGTAAAGAATCTCAGTTCATTCTCATTTCGTCAGGCGGTCAATTCCCTCTACCGCCCGGGCAATCAAACCCGCATCATTCTGCTGGCCGTGGGCCTCGGGGCATTCGTTGTGATCACGGTGCAGATCATGCAAGCAAACCTGGTGCGCGAATTCGACTTCACCCGAAACCGCCGCCTGCCGAGCATGGTCTTTGTCGATATCCAAAAGAGCCAGATCGCCGATGTGTCGCGAATGATCACAGAACGTACCGGCGAAAGGCCCGAGGAAGTACCGACTGTTCGTGCACGCATCGCCGCCGTCAACGGCGAGTCGATCGATTATCAGCAGACCGAGATCAGGCAGAATCAAGGACAGATCGGCCGTGAATTCGCCATCACCTATCGCGAAAAGACGGAGGAGAACGAGACGATCATCGCCGGCGATTGGTGGCGTCCCGATAGCGGTGACCCAGCTCCCGAGGTCTCGGTCGAGGAGCGAATGGCGACGACGCTGAATGTCACGCCCGGCGACTCGATCACCTTTGACATCTCGGGACGCAAGATAACCGCCCGCGTCGCGAGCGTCCGCAAGATCGACGTCAGGAACGCGAGGACCGCGTTCGTATTCGTATTCAAGCCCGGAACGCTCGAAAAGGCACCGCAGAGCTTTGCCGCGACCGTGCTCAACCACATTCCCGCGACCGACCGCCAGCGCCTGCAGCGTGAGGTGCTCGACAAATTCCCAAATGTGCAGACATTCGACGTTGCCGACATTATCGCCGCCGTCAACAAACTCGTGAATAACTTCGTGATCGCGATCTCGTTCGTCGGCAGCTTTGTCCTGCTCAGCGGCATCCTGATCCTTATCGGTTCGGTCGCCCTGACCAAATCGCAGCGGATCTATGAGAATGCCATCCTAAAGACCCTGGGCGCACGACGCCGCACACTGGCTATAATCCTGATCACCGAATACGGCCTGCTCGGTCTGCTCGCTGGGCTGATAGCGACAGGCTTTTCCGTCAGCCTTTCGTATGTCGTTGCAAGGTACCTGATGAATATCGAATGGCGGTTCGACCCGGTAATAACCGCGGTCGGGATCGCGGTCACGACGCTGCTTGTCACGGTAGTCGGCTCAGCCGCCAGCTTCGACGTGCTCTTCCGCAAACCGCTCGCAACGCTG
>CAZJFB010000126.1:0-7279 GCA_964545145.1 uncultured Chloracidobacterium sp.
GGGAGGTTGATATGAAGATCGGAAGATGGTTGATAGCCGCGGCGGCCGTGATAATGCTTGCCGCCGCTGCCGGTGCGCAGTCACTGCCCGATGCAGTCAGCGGATACCTGAACGCGAGCTATGCCGGATGGCGGATCGCTCCGGCGGCAAATGAATACTGCAGCTCGGAGTTTCGGGGCACGATCGGTTCGGGAGATTTTGACGGCGACGCCCGGCGGGATTATGTGGTCAAGTTCGTAAAAGGCACAAAGGCGTACCTGATCGCATTTCTTGACCGGCGGACGCGGTTCGCCCCGTTTGTCCTGACCTCGACGCCGGCCCGCGACGTACGTGACTGGGGAATGCAGGTCGCCGCCAAGGGACGAATGACAACTGCCGGAAAGCTGCGAAACAACGGCATCCTGGTCGGCGAATGCGCGTCCGAGGCAGGCGTTTTCGTATTCCAGAACGGCAAATTCAAGGCATACTGACGTTCGCACAAAAACGCGGCCGGTCAACGCAACCGGCCGCAAGTCTTTTCGACTAAGTTGGAGAAGAGTGTCTACTCTTTTTGTGGGAACCCTACATACGCCTTCCGAGCGTAAAAACCTATTGATTCACAAGCCTCATCCGTCCGTCGGCGAGGCGGATCGCGACCGCACTCGGTTCATAGACCGACAGCGGACGCGACTCTTTCTTTTCGAGTTTGACCGCTTGAGCGTTTGAAACGCGGCGGGAAGTTTGTGCGAACGTGCCGTCCGAGATCGACGCGTACCGCGCCGAGATGCGGCGGACGTATTCACGGGTCTCGTTGAATGGAGGCACGTTGTTGCCGTACCTCATGACCGCGCCTTCGCCCGCGTTGTAGCCGGCGAGTGCGAGTATGACGTCGCCATTGAACATATTGAGCAGCATACGCATGTACTTGACGCCGCCATCGATGTTCTGTTTCGGGTCGTAAATGTCGGTAACGCCGAGCCTGCGTGCCGTCGCCGGCATGAGCTGCATCAGGCCGCTCGCACCTTTGTACGAGGTCGCACGGATCTTGAAGGCAGACTCCTGATGCATCTGTGAATAGATCAGCAGCGGGTCGATGCCGTATCGCCGGCTCGAATCGACGATATAAGAGTCGTGAAGCGGGTTGCCGGTCGTGAAGCCCTTGAGGCCGTTATTCGCTCCCATCGACATCGCGGTGGAGCGATTGGCGTAATTTGCGAGTTCGCGGTCCGCAAATCCCTCGGTCACGTTCAATTTCGACGTGCGTGAGTTCTGTTTCGCGTTCGTCGGGGCCGACATTCCGGTCGGCATCAAATAACGCTTGCCGTTGACGATCTTTACGTCACCGGTCGGTGTCGAATTTACGATCTTGCCGCTCGACGGGCCTGACTTGGCGGCAGCCTGAACGTAAGTCGGTTTGACGACCTGGACACCGCGGGAGGTGTCAAAGTTGTCGAAGAAACGGGGACGCTCTTGCGATATGGCAGGGACCGCGGCGAGCATGATAGCGAGTATCGTGAGGTGAGGTGTTTTCATTTGGATGGGGGCAGGCACACGGGTATCCGCGGGACGGGGAGCCTGTTCGGCTCGTCCTAGTTACCTAATTAAGAAAATGCGCAGTCCGAGTATGTTTCCACAAAAGACAAGAAGTTTTTTATATGTTTAACGTCAGTTCCTGCGCAGGAGCTGTGAGTGAGGTTCGACGGTGTCCGTCAGCGCGGCGATTTTGTGATATCTTTGGCGTATGCTCTACGTTTCGCAGATCCTGAACAGGCCCGTCCTCGACGCTCGCAACGAGAAGATCGCGGCTATCAGCGACGTGATCGTGCGGTACGGAGAAGAGGAATATCCGCCCGTGATCGGGCTCGTTGCGAGGTATCGGCGGCGAAATTTCTTTATGCCGAGCCGTGACTTTACCGATCTCGGGCCGAATGGGGCAAGGATGAGGTCTGCGATCCTTGACCTGACTCCATTTATCCGTCGCGACGGGGAAGTGATGCTCGCCAAGGACGTCCTCGACAACCAGCTGATCGACGTCGACGGCAAGCGCGTAGTGCGTGTGAATGATGTTCAACTGATCGAGACGGGCGGCATGTGGCGCGTGTCGGGAGCGGATGTGAGCCTGCAGGGATTTGTGCGGCGGCTAATGCCCAAGGGGTTTTACGGCAGCGACCGTGTGGTCGAGGTCATCGATTGGGCCGACGTCGGATATCTCGCGACCGATACGGCGACGGTCACCGTGCAGCTAAAGTCGTCAAAGGACAAACTCTCTCGCCTTCATCCGGTCGAGATCGCCCAACTTGCCGAATCGCTGTCGCCCATACACCGTACAGAGGTGGTCGAGAGCCTGGATGACGAGGTCGCTGCCGATACGCTCGAAGAGATGTCAACCGAGGCCCAGGCACGTATCCTCGAGGACATGGACGAGGAGCGAGCGGCCGACATTCTCGAGGAAATGTCGCCCGATGATGCCGTCGATGTGCTCGATGAGATGGACGACGAGAAATCGGAGCAGCTTTTTGCCCTGATGGAGGATGACGAAAAGGCTGACGTCGCCGAGCTGATGGCGTTCGAACACGATACCGCAGGCGGCCTGATGACGACGGAATTTGTTGTCTTTCCGAAGGACTACACGGTCGGCGAGACGATCCGCAGCCTTCGCGAGATGGCCGAGACGCCGAACATGATCTATTACATGTACGTGGTCGAGGAAGAAGGCTCGTGGAAGCTGTGCGGCCTGATCTCTCTGCGCTCGCTGATACTTGCGGATCCGACCTACAAGCTCGCCGACGTCATGCGAAGTGAATTCCGCTACGCGCATCCATCAGATCCAGCTGAGGACGTAGCTCAGACGATCTCTGAGTACAACCTGCTCGCCCTTCCCGTTATAGACGACGAGGGCGACATCGCCGGCATCGTCACGGTCGACGACGCGATGGAAATACTGCTGCCGAAAAACCTGCAGCGGCGGCTGCCTCGCGTATTTGGTTGATCTCACACCTTGGGCGGCCAGCGGGCCTTATTTCACTTTGCCCGGGCCCCATAGGGCACGGCCTGAGAATTTACCGGTGTGTTCACCGTTCCTTAGAAGCGGGACACCGTTTACCAGGACGTCTCGCACGCCGACGGCAAATTGATGTGGTCTATCAAATGTAGCTTTGTCGGCGATCGTCCGCGGATCGAATACGACGACGTCCGCGAAATAGCCGGGCCTCAGGGACCCGCGGCGGTCGAGGCCGAGATTGGTCGCGGGAAGGCTCGACAGGCGACGCACGGCTTCGGACAGCGAAATGACCTTTTCATCGCGGACGTATTTGCCGAGCAGGCGGGCAAAGTTGCCGTACGAACGCGGATGCGGATTCGATTTGAGAAAGGCACCTTCCGGGGCGATCGATTCGGCGTCGGAGCCGAACGAGACCCACGGCTTCTTGATCTGCTTTTTGATATTTTCCTCGTCCATCAGAAAGTAAACCGTGCCGACGCGGGACTGGTCCTCGAGTACGAGGTCGAGGATCGTGGTCTCAGGATCCGTGCCCCGCATTTTTGCGACCTCGGCAAGCGTCTTGCCGGTGAGCGGTTTCAATTTGTCGTTCTTAAATCCGACCAGCAGAACCCTTTCCGCGGAGCCGGCCGCAAGGTAGAGATTTTCCCATTTGTCGGTCGGCGTGCGGATCTCGTCTATGATCTTTTTGCGTGTCGCCGGATCTTTTAGCCTCTTGAAAAGCTCCGGATAACCGCCATCCAGAACCCACGGCGGCATCGCGGCGTCGAGGCCGGTGGCGCCCGCGGGATAAGTGTACATATCCGCGGTGATCTTCATCCCGTTCTTTCGGGCGGCCTCGACCATAGCGAGCACCTTGTCCATCTTTGGCCAGTTTTCCTTTCCGGCGGCCTTGAGATGGTAGATCTCGGCGGGGATCTTTGCTTCGCGAGAAATTCGCAGCAGTTCTTCGACGGCTTCGATAAGGCGATTGCCCTCGCTGCGCATGTGCGAGATGTACTTGCCCTTGTATTTGGCGGCGACCTTGCACATCTCGATCAATTCCTCGGTCTTTGCATAAAAGGCGGGAGCGTAGATGAGGGAAGTGCCGATCCCAAGGGCTCCGGCCTCCATTTCCCGCCGCACAAGCTCACGCATCTGCTGCATCTGCTCCGGAGTGGGCTGTTTGTCCTCCTCGCCGATGACGTTCATTCTGATCGTGGTCGCACCGACGTACGAGGCGACGTTTTGTGAGACGCCGCGTTTCTCGAGATATTGCAGGTACTCGGCGAGCGTCGTCCAGCCGATGTCAAACTTCAGGTCGCCCTGATCGTCCTTCATCTGCTTTTTCATCCGTTCATTGAGCGGTCCCATTGAGAATCCCTCGCCAAAGATCTGCGTGGTAACGCCTTGCCTGAGTTCGCCTAAGCTACGCGGATCGACGATGAGTGACTCGGTCGACCACGAAAGCATATTGATAAAGCCGGGAGCGACCGCCATACCCGACGCATCGATGGATATCAACGCTTTTTGCCGGCTGAGGTCACCGATGCTGACGACCTTGTCGCCGACGATGCCTACATCGGCTTTGACGGGTTTTCTTCCGCTGCCGTCGTAGACAGTGCCGCCGCGGATGATGACGTCAAGGCCCTTTGCCGAGAGCATCTGGGCGGACGCCGGAGCGGTCCAGGTGAAGGCTGCGAGTATTATCAGAAAAAGATAGGCTGTCCTCATTTCATTTACTCCACTTTTATTTGGCGACCCGATCAAGGACCGCTCCGTCAACATCTATCGAACGAACCGTGCCCGTTACCGGATCCAGACGGAATGATACGAGCCCCTCGCCCCACCATGCCTTGCTCCACGCTGCCGAGAATGAGTCAAAGTGCCAGTGGCTAAGGTTGGCGGTGAGTTCCTTGGTGATCAAAAGCCGCAGCTTGCCGTCAGCGAGGACGACCTCCATAGTGCCAAAGAAGGGGTCGGCGTACTTGCCGACATAATCGGCGAGTGCCAGGCTCGGTTTGGTGTTTGGGTTTCGCTTTGCCTTTTCGGCGTCTGATGCCTTTTTGGCATTTTCTTTCAGGCCGCCGTAGAGAGCCTTGGCCTCCTTGCTCCAGTCACGACTATTATCACCGAAGCCGAAAAGGTCGAACGCCTTGTACATCAGGGCATGACGCACCTCGGCGTGATCGAGATTACCGAAGATGTAAATGCCGAGTTTCTTGTCAGGAATGAGCCCGACGATCGCGGTCCGCCCGTCGAGGCTTCCCGTATGAAAGTTGACCATAAGCCCACGATAATCGTGCTGGAACCAACCAAGTCCATAGGTTGTCCAATGCGGCTTAGTTAAGGCTGCGGTCGGATAAAACCCGCCGCCCGGGGGAATAATGACCTGCGGCCTGAGCAGTTCGCGGTAGGTTTCCGGCTTAAGCAATTGTTTTCCGTTGACGGTCGTATTGCCGAGCATGAAATTGACCCATTTGGCAATATCGTCGGATGTGGACCAAACCGAACCTGCCGGCCCGACCGGGTCAGCGATATCCTCGGGGATCGGCCGGATCTTGCCGTCGATCTCAAAATGGGCGCTCGAGCGGTTGGTATATCGCATTGAGAGCGAAAAGTTGGCAAAGGTATTCTTCATGCCGAGCGGGCCGAAGATGCGCTCGGTTACGAAGCGTTCCCATGACATACCGCTCGCTTTTTCGATCACCTGGCCCGCGACCAGATACATGATGTTCTGATAGACAAAGCCGCCCCGCAGCGGATATTCCTGCTTGGCATATTGCATTCGCCGGACGACCTCGTCCGAGGTGAGCTCGGGTGTCCACGCCCACAGGAAATCAGCATTACCGACGCCGGTATTGTGTGTGAGCAGGTCCCTGACGCGCATATCGCCGGTCACATATCTATCGTCCACCCTGAAATGTGGCAGATACTTGACCACCTTGTCATCCCAGGCGACCTTGCCCTCATCTACGAGCATCGCCATCGCAACGGCGGTCATCGCCTTGGTGGTGGACATGCAGCCAAACAGCGTTTCGGTATCGACCCGGGCATCTTTGCCCAACTCGCGGATGCCGTAGCCCTTAGACAAAAGGACCTTGCCGTCCTGGACGATCGCGATCGACATGCCGGGGACATTCCATTCGACGCGGGCCGCCTCGGCGTATCTGTCAAAAGTGTCGGCCGCACTCTGGCCAAGGGCAGAGGCAGCGGTGAGTATGAGTATGAACAGGATCAGGTATCTTTTTTTCATAGTTCCGCCGTCGGTTGGCGATTAGCCAACCGGAAAGAGTACATAAATCGAACTTGCCTATCGGATCTTTAGAACCGTAAGCCATTCCGGCATTGCCTGCAGCTGATCTCCGTGATCGGCACCGGTGTTACCGGCGTAGCCGCGAATATGGAAACCTTTTACATCGACCTCGCTCAATTGCTGCATGCCGACGGGGCCGGCCTTGAGTTTTGGCTTTCTCTTTAGTCCGAGAGTTGAGAGCAAATAGTCGACACACTCCGTCGTGCTGGCATACGTCGCCGGGAATATCTCGGAGTGTGAGATCATGAATTTCTTTTTGCCGGCAACCGCCTCACGTGCGAATTTGACGTACGGATCAAGGTCGTCGGCCTTGATCACGCCGCCGTCGGCGAGGCGTTTCCCCTCGGGCACGTAGCTCGCGTGGATCCCGTCGAGCAGCAGGACATTGTCCACCTTTTGGAAATTCACGTCATGCCGGAGTATCGCCCTGATCGCTCCATATCCCGCTGAAAAGCCGACCAGCGTTATCGAGGACCAGCCTTTGTTTAGATCCAATTTTCTGCCTGCCTCGTCGATCAGCTCCTGAAACATCTCGGCCCGACCGAATGGCTCGCCATATACCCGCGAACCCGAGCCGAGGTTGACCGTGATCAATGCCGCTTTCGGAAAGTGTTTGGCGATGTGATATTCCATCAGCCACGAAACGCCGTGAAAATGGATGATGAGCGGAACAGGTTTGTCAGCCCTTATCTTTGGCCCCGCGAAGAGTACCGCACCTCTCAAGGACGCAAGCTCGGTCCGACGCCCCGGAACCTCGACCTTCTCGATCCGCGGATGCAGCCGCGTGGTATCGGTCATCGGCGACGGATTCTGCACCGCCTGCTGAGCCGTTGCCCCAACGAATGCGATGATTATCGTAAGGACTATTGAAAGGCTTGAGGTCTTTCTCAAAGACATTTCTATTTCTTACTCGGGGATGCCGACTCGTCTGACCAATTCCTTAAATCGCGGATCGTCTCGCACGAAGTCCCAAGTTTTACTGACCTTGAGGTCGAGCATTCCTGCAT
>CAZJFB010000127.1:0-7224 GCA_964545145.1 uncultured Chloracidobacterium sp.
TGCTCTTTCATACAGAACGGGCAATGGTCGGTAGAGATGACCTGCAGGTCGTCCATCTTGAGGCCCTTCCACAGCTCGCCGCAGTTGTGCTTTTCGCGAAGCGGCGGCGTCATTACGTATTTGGCACCGTCCCAGCCGTCGCCGTAATCTTCGATAGAGTGGAAAAGATACTGAGGGCAGGTCTCGGCAAAGGCTGGAATGCCGCGATCACGAGCCTGCCGTACCTGATTCAGCGCGTCGGTGCAGCTCAAGTGGACAATGTAAACCGGAGACTCAGCCATCTCGGCAATGGCGATGGCACGGTGCACGCCCTCGGCCTCAGCGATCGTCGGCCGCGTCAATGCGTGGTACTTCGGGGCCGTGCGTCCGTCAGCGAGAAAGCGTTTGATGATCTCGTTGATAACGATGCCGTTCTCGGCATGCATGCAGATCAGCCCGCCCCGTTTGCCCGCCGCCGACATCGCCCGAAAGATCGTCGCATCATCCGCCAGAAACACACCCGGATAGGCCATAAACAGCTTGAACGAAGTGATCCCCTCGTCCATCAGCGAATACATCTCTTTCTCGCTGCCGTCCTCAAAATCAGTCGTGATGAGATGAAAACCGTAGTCGATACATGTCTTGCCTTCGGCCTTTTTGTGCCACGCGTCGACGCCCGATGTCATCGATTCGCCCTTCGTCTGCACCGCAAAATCAATGATCGTCGTCGTGCCGCCATGTGCCGCTGCACGCGTCCCGGTAAAGAAATCATCCGACGATTGCGTCCCGCCGAACGGCAACTCCATATGCGTATGTGGATCGATCCCGCCCGGAATGACTAGCTTGCCTGCGGCATCAATGACAACGTCCGCCTCGATATCGAGCGACTTCCCAATAGTCGTCACAGTTTCACCGTCAATGAATATATCTGCAACATAATCATCAACAGCGGTGATTACTCGTCCATTGTTAATTAAAGTTTTCATAACATCATCCTACACAATATTTCCGACAATTTAAGCTTTGCTGAATAATGGCCGGTTTGCCAGGGAAACCTTGAAGCCATAGCCTAGCAGCAATAGGATCAGCGCCAGCGTCACGACCATCGGCGTCGCATACCACGCAGAAAAATTGGGTGTAAAGAGCGTGGTTTCGAGCCAGCTAAAGACGAGTGCCTGCGTTATGGTGGCGATCAACCCGAAGCGTGAAATAAGCAGCGTCCACATCAATGCAATGCCTAACGTAAACGGTAATCTGACCAATGAATGAGTAAAGAGCAATATTTCAAGGGTAGCTATCAAGACAAAAATAACAGTCTCTGCATAGAGCCGTCGGCGAAAGATCAAATACAAGATTACCAGAAAGCAGATCTGTACAAACCCAAACATAATTGCGCCGCTTGCACTGGAGAAAAGATTCCCCAGGGTGAAACCGAAACCCGAGAGCGTTTCGTTGACATTCAAACGCACAATCGAAAAATCGTCGTTCACATATCTTCCCACCAGTCCGCTAATGGAAATCAAGCCAATATGCCCAAAAGCAAATACTACGCCGAAAAGCACATCACGTCCGACCAGCGGATCGCGCCAATCGCCTGCCAGCAGACGATTCCACGACACGATCAATTCGGGCAGATTGCGTCGGACGATCGGTTCAAGCGCCATATAGATCAACCAGGTCATGCCGGCGTAATATAATCCGAGACGAATGGCGTTTGAGAGTCTGTCCAGTTCGGGGATAAATCCCGGAAAATGATGGATCTGTAAGAGCATTGCAACGCTCGTCAAAAGCAAAACGACGAATGCGACTTTGATCGCTCCTTTGCGGTCGCCGCTACCGGACTTGATATTTTTTCGTGCCAGAAAGATCGCAACTATTATTATTCCCCAAAATACTCCAAACAAAAGAAAGATGCCGATCCAATCGCGTGTTGTGTAAAAACTCGATAAAGGAACTGTTGGCACTGTCCACGGAAAGACGAGTTGAAAAGAAACGATTTTGCCCTGAAAACTCGCGGCTTCAACGCGCAGAGGAATTTCCGTGTGGTCCGGCAAAACGCCTTCCCAAGCCATTCTTTTGTCAAATGCCATCGACGGTGTCCAATTTGGCGAGGTTTCCTTGAATTTTGACAGATCGAGTTCGGCGGCGTTGAAAGCAATTGACCAATCCGTTTCCGCCGACGTGTTTGAATCTTCGGTAAATTGCGGCGGCACGGCACTAAATTCAAACAGACGTCCACGCGTATCGAGATAGATCGTTCGCATTCCGCTCGATGTTTGCGGTTCGATCTTCCATTCGGGAGGTCCCGCCAAATAAATATCCATATATCGCGGGCTGTGTCGTTCGGAGAACATCACAACCAACGGTTCGCCTTGGCTGATCTTATTCCAGTTTTCAGGCGTTGAATTATTCGAAGCATAAAGCTCGTAAGAGATCTCGTAATAAAAACGGCTGAATTTATCGACCGGCGGATCGGTGTAACCGAGTTTCTGAATGATATCGTTGGCACGCTCGGATAGGACTTCAGGCGATTTTGTAAAAGGGATCCGATTATGCGGCACAAGTTTCGTGGCGGCAAACATATAGATCCCGAGCATCACGATCGCTCCGATCACGCAGGAAAACGCAATTACCGGTTTCACCGCACCTTCTTTAGGCGATGCGGCAACCATCTCGGGCGACGGCGTTTGGCCCGCGTCGAGTGCGATCTGCAGCGGATTGCCGCCCGGCAAAGCCATCGCTACATGCAGCGCGGTGGCCGGCCGTTTGTCCGGGTCCTTTTCCAGGCACTGGCCGATCACACTTTCGACAAGCGGGTCGATCCCTTTTACATATTCAGAAGGATTCGTAGGAGTTTCGGTCTGGTGCTTCTTGATAAGTTCCTGGATGGAGTCGGCCAAAAAAGCCTGCTTTCCCGTGAAGATCTCATACAGTACCAATCCGAGCGAATATATATCGCTTCGGGCTGAAACGTTCTTCCCGCGGATCTGCTCGGGCGACATATAGGCAGGAGTTCCGACGCGAAGCGAGTCTCGCTCAACGTCGGCTTCCAAGCCTGCGATCCCGAAATCGGTGATCATCGCCTTGCCTTTGGAGTCTATAATGACATTTGCCGGCTTGAAATCGCGGTGCAGGATCCCGGCATTGTGTATCGCCGCCAGGCCGACGCAGAGCTGTCTTGCGATCTCGACAGCTCGTTCCGACGGCAGCCTGCCGATCCGTCGTAGCAGCGACGAAAGGTCGTCACCGTCAATGAACTCCATTGAAAGGAAATGCCGGCCGTCGATCTCGCTGATGTCAAATACGCGGCAAACGTTCGGGTGTGAGACCTGTCGTGCAGTCCGCACCTCACCGATGAATCGCTGGAGCGCGTCCGTGTCTTTCTCGAGCCGGTCGGGCAAGAATTTGAGGGCGACGACCTGAGATAGCTTAATATCCTCGGCCTTATAGACCTCGCCCATACCGCCTTTGCCGAGCAGGCCGATTATTCGATAGCGGCTCGAAAGGATCGTGCCTGAAACAAACTCGCCAGTCCTTGTACCGCTGGGGGCCGACCCGCTGATCGCGGTCGAACGCTCGGCGAACAAACTAATGGCGTCTGCGATCGCCGGAGATTCAAGAAAGCTGTCGTCGTTCTCGAGCGCTAATAACAGTTCCTCGATCCTCTCACGCATTTGCGGATCGTCCCCGCAAGCTCTTGCAACGTAATCGGAACGTTCCGCCGTCGGCAATCCCGCGGCGGCGACAAAGATCTGCTTCAAACGCCTTTGCCCGTCGGCAACGGAATTCGGATCTAAACGAGTTGGCTCTTCCATTTCAGGTACCTGCAATGATATTGATATTCGTGCGCTTTGCAAACGCAGGAACGGACCATCTGATCCGACGGTCCGCTCCGATGGTACAACTCTGATTCAGCTCCGCTTGATCGGAGGCTCGCTGACCGCGACGCCCTGAAAATGGGCGATCTTCCACTGTTTACTGACTCTCTGAACTGAAACAGTGAGCAAATCTTCCTTGGGTTTAGGCTGTCCGGTTATTTCGGAAACGACCTTGAAGGTCACGATCGCGTTGTCAGCACCAGCGAAATTGAGGGCATATTGGGCGATCGTCATCTTGATCTTGGCCTTTGCGAGTGCCACATCTCGAACCCACTGCATCAATCGTCTGACCTCTTCCCGGCCGGTCGTGACCTCGCCGAATGGACTGACATGCACCGCATTGTCCGTGAGCAGGTTTGCAAGTCCGGCCATGTCACCGGTCTCCCAGGTCTGCCCCATCTGCCACATTAATGCCTCGATCGCTTTCTCATCGCCGGCCCGGCTCGACTGTGCCGAAGCGTTCGCACAAAAGATAATCAATCCGATCATGATCGCTGCTAATAAATTTTTCATTTCTGGCTCCTTTTTTTGTTTGTAGATCGCGGCCAATTTTTGGCCTCATTAACATACGCGACATTTCGCGGACAAAGCGCCGGAAAAAACTTATGATAATGTTCACCAATGCATGACTCGCCGAACATAACGAGCCTTCTGATCGAATGGAAAGATGGCAATCAGTCTGCTCTCGCTGAATTAGTTCCGCTCGTTTATGACGAACTCCACAGGCAGGCCGCGCGATATTTGCGAAAAGAAGATCCGGGCCACACGCTGCAGGCTACCGCGCTGATCAACGAAGCGTATCTGCGCCTTATCGACCAGACACAGGTCGATTGGCAGGACCGCAATCATTTCTTTGCGATCGCCTCGACGACGATGCGGCGTGTCCTCGTCGATCACGCTCGCTCGCGCGGCCGCGAGAAACGAGGAGCAGGAGCCGTCCATGTCCCGATCGAAGATGCTCTGAATGTTGTTCCGGAAAAAGCTGGTGTCGATCTGATCGCGGTAGACGACGCATTGTGCCGTCTCGAAAAGCTCGACCCTAGACAAGCGAAGGTAGTTGAGCTGCGTTATTTCTGTGGGCTGTCGATAGAGGAGACAGCTTCGGTGCTCGATTTATCAACCTCAACCATCCGCTCTGAGTGGACCCTTGCCAAAGCATGGCTTAGGTCCGAACTTTCGTCGTGATCAGTATCGGGTCAATCTGAAAAATCTCGGCCTAGCTTCAGACGATCATCGTGCTCGCTCGAAGAACATATCTCGCATTCGCCCCGTGCCGACGTGCATTCGCTCGATCTTTCCAACGCGATCCCGGGTAAACCAGACGACATAGCCTCCCGCAAGGAAGTGATCCTTGTAGAGCGGCTGAAGAGCGAGTCGGACCACCGGCTTGTTAACGATAAAGCCTTTGCCGTCCTCGATAGAAAAAGCCACCTTCGCCTGTGCCTCTTCGCTGTACCATTCGCCCGTGAATTCGCTCAAATCGCTTGCGGCCGGCTTCCACTCGGTTTCGGCCACAAATCTCATGATGCCGCCGGACGGCCCTCGGCCTTCACCCGCGATCGGCCTGCCGTCCTTGTCATATGTGAACTTTACCTCGTCTGCTCCGATCAAAAAAGTGCCTTCGGCGATCGGCCTCATAGGCTGGCCGGCAAAGCGCAGAGCTCCATTTTCGAATGTTATGCGTGCCGGTAAGTGCGTCTTATCGTTTCGCCAGATGCCGACGAATTTCTTCAGCTGATCTTCCGGTACCGAGATTCCGGCTGGAGGCTTTGGCCCTTCCGCAAACGGACCCAGGATCTCATCCGTCACACTCGCAGCGAGGACGGCGGCACTCGGGCTCGTACCGTTGCAAAGAACGGCGACCGAAACTTTTTGATCAGGATATCGGGCGAGAAACGTCTGATATCCGGCAGTTGAACCGCCATGCGAGACATCCCGCAGCCCCTTATAAGTACCCACATTTAACCCCAAGGCGTAATTTATCTTGTGGCCGTCGTTCAGCAATCCTCGCGTTTCGAGAGCCTCGACGAACGGAGTGCCCATCGTCTTTGCATCAAGCGCAGCATTCCATTTCAGCCAGTCACCGACGGTCGTGAGCATGCCGCCGTTGCCGTAAACATTCATAAAGGGCATGTTAAGCTCCCAAGGCGCATTTGGGCCCTGCCTTGAATAAGCTTGTGCTCGGCCCGGCACGATCCGCTGATAATTGTCCCGTGTCGAACTGTTCTTCATGCCCAACGGCTTAAAGAGTCGATCTTCGACAAACGATGGGAATTTCTGTTTAGTGACGCGCTCGACGATCTCGGCCGCGAGATTATAACCGCTGTTCGAATATGAGTATTCAGAGCCGGGCTTGAAATCGAGGTATTTCTGACGCAGCACGACGTCGACGGCAAGTTCCTGCGATATAACGCGGTCTCCGCGGCCCGCCCCCGTCAGTGACATGACAACTCCCCAATCACGCAGGCCAGCGGTGTGATTCAACAGATGTCTGATCGTCAGCGGAGCACCGTAATCCGGCAATTCAGGAATATACTTGCGTACAGGATCGTCAATATTCAGCTTGCCTTCCTGCTGAAGCAGAACGAGGGCCGCTGCCGTGAACTGCTTCGCCACCGAACCGGACTCGAAGATCGTCTGAGGGGTATTCGCGATGTTGTGCTCCATCTCGGCGAGGCCGAAAGCCTTTTCGAAGACCGATTCGCCGTTCAGCGAAACGCCGACCGCACATCCCGGTGCGGGCATCGCAACAGCCTTTGCAGCCTTATCAAACGCTCGCTCGGCGCCCGCAATGACCTTTGCTTTGTCAGGGACCTGGGCATGCAGCCCGAAACCGAATAACGACAATACGATCAATAAACCAAACTTACGCATATCTTATTCCCCACCCAGACTCTTCCTCATCTTCAGGACGTTTACCGAATACCCGATCTTTTCATAGGCCCGGATCGCTGCGAGATTATCGGTGTAAACCTCAAGCCGCATTTCGGTAACACCTTGCGACAGGGACCATTGTTCCAGATTGTCGATGATCTTTTGATTGACACCTTTACCGCGATGTTCCGGCACAGTGAACATAAAACCCATGTAGGAGTGTCGATCGTGCGCCAGATACGGCTTCGACTCCTCGATCCGGGCGTAACCCGAGCCGATCAGTTCGCCATCGAGTTCGGCCACCACGACTCGAACGTGCGGAGCCGCGATCATCGCCGCCATGTCGTAGTAGCGGGTATTCTCACGCTTCAGCGAGGGATCGAACGGCCGCTCGGTCTCGATCACGCCTTGCTCAAATTCGAGAAGCCGGTCGAGATCGTCAACTTCGGCTTTTCTTACAACGATCTGCATGTTCAGCCTATTTAACAACGCG
>CAZJFB010000128.1:0-7181 GCA_964545145.1 uncultured Chloracidobacterium sp.
ATCGCACTCGCGGCCGGGGTTGGAGTGACCTTGGCGATCATTCGCAAAGGCAGGATCCTGTTCTGGGCAGCAATCGGCATGGCCCTGATCGCAAAACGCGGATTCCGCCCGCATCACTTCACATCGGTAAGCGAGGCGGGATCAACAAATACGATCGACTAACCGTCACTGTGCCCCAGCACTACAAGGGCCAGAATATCGGTACCAGCGTGATCGAAACTACAAATACAATGATCGTCAAGACCGTACCGATCTTTACAAAATCCATAAAGCGATATCGTCCGGGCGTATAGACGAGCACGCAGGCGGGCTCAAGCGGCGTTATGAATGAAAACGATGCCGCGTAAGTTACTCCGACTATAAATGTACGCGGGTTGAGGCCGAGTGAAAGTGCGGTTTGTACGGCCACCGGCAGTACGACCAATGCGGCCGCCTGATTGGACATCGGTTGGGTCAGTGCGACGGTAAGAAGGAAAAAGCCCGCAAGAACGGCCGATCCGCCCAACTGGCCGAAATAGGTATTTATCTGTCCGGCAAGGTATTTGTCCGCACCAGTGCTCTCCATCGCAACGCCAAAGCTCATCATGCAAGCGATCAGTACAAGCAGCCGAAAGTCGATCAGGTCATACATTTCTGAATACCGGACGGTCTTTGTTGCGAGAAGAAGCATCACGCCGATCAATACGCAGACCGCCAACGGAATGTCATATCCGATTACGACCTTCGACATTGACAGAGCGAGGAATAAGAAGAAGGCCCCGATCGCCCAACGACGCTTCTCGATCCGGAAACTGCTCTCTGAGACATCCTCGAGCAGCATCAGTTCCCGGTCGGCCACCAGCGGTTCTATACGGTCGCGGTTACCCTGCACAAGCAGCACATCACCAAACCGCAGGCTGACGTCGCTGAGCTTCTCGATGAAAGTCTCGCCGTGCCGGTTGATCGCAAGCACCGTCAGGTCATAACTTTGACGGAACCTCAAGGTTCGTAGCGTATGGCCCACAAGCCGTGAATCACGCATGACCATCACCTCAAAAAGTTCGACCCTCTCGCCCTCGAGGACAACGTCATTCAGCATGAAATCAGGCTTGATCTCGAGCCCGATCTCCTCCTTTACCCTGAGAATATTGGTGATCTTGCCCTCAACGATCAGTGAATCGCGTCGCCGTATTCGTTCTGTCGGCCCTGGGGCGTTGATCCGCTCCCCGTCTCGTATGATCCCGAGAACATTGAGTTCAAGCTCAGTGTTTATATTCGCCTCATCGAGCGTCTTGCCGACAAGGGCTGAGTCGGGAAGCACAAGAAGCTCCGAAACATATTCGCGAATGTGGTATTGCTCGGTCAGCGAGTCTTCGCCGCCGCGGCTCGGCAGGAAGTGCCGACCGATAAAGAGCATATACAGCATTCCGACCGAGAACGTGATTATCCCGACCGGTGCAAGTTCGAACATCGAGAACGGTGCCTGCCCATAACGTTGTATCGCACCGCTCACCGCCAGATTTGTCGAAGTGCCGATCAGCGTGCAGCTGCCGCCGAGTATCGCGCCAAAGGCAAGCGGCATCAGCAGCTTAGACGGCGGGACCTTGGTCTTTGCCGCGAGGCCGATAACTATCGGGAGAAACATCGCCGCGGTCGTCGTGTTCTTTAGGACAGAGGCCGAGACCGCAGCGGCCGTCATTATCAGCGCGGTAAGAATGAAGACATTGCTCCCGGCGATCTTGCTCATTCGTCGACCGATCAGATCTACAAGTCCTGTCTTGATCAGCCCACCCACGAGGATAAAAAGGCCGCCGATAGTGATGATTATGTCGTTGCCAAATCCAGCTACCGCCTCTTGCACCGTGAGGACCTTGGTCAATATCAACGCCATCACCAGCAGGACGCCGATGACATCGACGGGCAGCTTTTCGGTGGCGAACAAAATGATCGCCACCAGGAGAAGGACGAGCGTTATCGCTATCGGTGACATGTGCGCCAAGAATATCTGAATTGAACCGTTTTTGAAAGGAAAAAGCGCCGCACGGGCGTGCTATCATGACGAAAGATCACCGGAGAATCAACTCATATGAAACGGTTAAACAAATGTCTTTTATTGCTTCTCGTGTTTCCGCTGCTGGCCGTCGGACAAAGCCCCGACGACAAGCTCAAGGAGATCGACGACTATGCAAATGCCGTCACCGCGACCTGGAAGGACACCAGTGGTGCCGGGATGGCGATCGCCATCGTAAAGGACGACAAGGTGGTAATGAGCAAGGGTTACGGCATCCGCGAGCTTGGCAAACCTGAGAGCCCAGATGGCGACACCGTTTTTGCCATCGCCTCCAATTCAAAGGCTTTTACGACCGCCGCGATAGCTATCCTTGTTGATGAAAAAAAGATGGCCTGGGACGACAAGGTCTCAAAATATCTGCCCGATTTTCAGATGTACGATCCATGGGTGACCAGCGAATTGACAGTCCGCGATCTCGTCACTCATAGGGTCGGACTCGATACATTTAGCGGCGACCTACTTTGGTATGAAACGACGTACTCGGGAGACGAGATATTGAAACGTGTACGGTTTCTCCCACGGTTCTCGAGTTTCCGCACTCGCTACGGTTATCAAAACCTGATGTTCATCGCCGCGGGCAAGGTCGTCGAAAAGGTCACGGGGAAGTCCTGGTGCGACTTTGTGACCGAACGAATACTAACACCGCTTGGTATGACGCGGACCGTCTGCAGCATCCGCAATTTGCCCGACAACGCGGCGTGGCCTCATAACGAGTCGGGCGGTAAGCTCCGTCGGCTAAACCGCGGCAATGTGGACGGAGCCTACTCCGCAGCTGCACTTAATTCGTCGGTCAACGATCTATCAAAATGGGTCAGGACACAGCTCGGTAAAGGTAAGTTCGAGGGTAAACAGATCTTCAGCGAGGCTCAGGCTTGGCAAATGCACCAACCGTATTTAGCGCAGCAGATCTCAGAGCCGGCATGGCGGGCGAATCCCACTAGGCATTTCAGTGGCGTCGCGATGGGCTGGTTCGTATACGATTATTACGGCGTTAAGGTGATCAATCACAGCGGCGGGCTCGACGGCATGCTGTCGTACACGGTGCTCATCCCCGAGAAGAATGTCGGCTTCGTCGTCCTGACAAATAGCGAGTCTCCGACATTTCAGATCATGATGAACAAGATCCGCGACGTATTTGTCGATGCTCCGAAGCGCGACTGGAATGCTGAGGCCCTGTCGCAGGTTGCCAGCATGAAAGCGAGTGAAGCCGACGTGATCAAGAAGGTCGACGCATCACGTGTAGCCAATACCAAACCGTCGCTCGCACTCGCTAACTACGCCGGGACCTATTCGGACAAAATGTACGGCGACGTGACCATCACCGAGGAGGGCGGCAAGCTCGTGATGCGGTTCCTGCCGTCGCCAAATTTCGTAGCCGATCTCGAGCATTGGCATTACGATACGTTCCAGATCAAATGGCGTCCGTCGGTCGCATACAATTTTCCGCGAGGTTTTGTTACATTTACGATCGACAAGAACGGCAAGACCGATCAGCTCAAGGTAGACCAGCCGAATAACGATTTTTGGTTCTACGAGCTCGATCTGAAACGATCGAAGTAACAACGGTTATCAGGCGATGTAAAGAAAACCGTGCAACGCTCGACAAAATAAGGGCTTGTGTGTAAGAATTCTCTTTCTATTCATACTTTTGTTTAGAAAATAGCAGTTAGGAGAACTTAGTTTTTGATGTCAGAAGAAGCAGTACAGCCGGCAACGGAAGCCCCGGAGTCAGCCGCCGCACACGAAGAAGTGCATTACCAGGCGGTCGAGAAAGAGGGCACCGTAACGGCTATTTGGGAAATGCAGGGCCATAAGCACCTGCGAACCATCGACCCGCGTTCGAACGAGGGCAAACAGATCCTCGCACTTTTCGAGACCGCAGGGTAAGAAATAGAGCTACGAATGAACACGAATGGTCACGAATTGATGTTCGTGGGCGTTCGTGTTTTTGTGTCTTCAGGCGGCCAGAGACCGAGGATCGGGTGATCAGCCGAGCTGAGTTCTCGCCCGTCGAATTCTGCGACACTCACGATCCCTAAACCCGCCGACGTCAGATAGACAGCATCCGCAGAATTTAGCTCATCGATCTCCGCCTCGACCTCATCGCACTCCAGATCTTCCAGGATGTACTCGCGCGTCGTTCCGGCGAGGCAACCGGTCGATAACGCCGGCGTATAGAGCCTGCCGCCGCGAAGCCAAAATACATTGGACATACAGCCGCTTGCGACGTGGCCGTGATCATTCAGCCTGACGGCCTCATGAAAGCCGCGTTTTTTCGCTTCTTCAAGCGACAGGATCTGCTCAAGATAGTTGCAGGATTTCACACCGGCGAGCGGCGAGCGGGAGTTTACGCGATATGATGAAATAGTAAGTCTTGAAGGTCCTTGGATGGGCCGCACTCCGCCTATGAGAATTTGAAGGCTCGTCGTTTTGGTCTGCCGCTCTGACGGCCACAATTCACTCTGGCGCTCGTCGAACAGTGTGACCCTTGCCCGGCCATTGGCAATGCCGCTCGCCTCGATCGCGTCGTCGAGTTCCGCTTTTAATAGGGCGTCTGAATATTCGGAGAGGTCTATACCAACGATCTCGGCATTGGAGGATAGACGCTTCCAGTGCTTTTCCCAGAGTAAAGCTTCACCGTCAACGATCGCGGCAGTGGTAAATACGCCCTTTCCATACAATGCGGCTGCGCTCGCTTGCATTATGATTCAAGCCGCATCGCTTCGCCTTCCTTGGCGGTTATCCGTCCTTTGCGATCGTGACAAAACTCTGCTACAAGCTCGGCGAAAAGATCGCTCTTCTCTTCCTGCGGGACGTGGCCGCAATCCTTGAGCACGACGAAACGTGAATTCAGGATCTCCTCGTGGAGCTTGTAGCCATTCGTGATCGGAATGACGGTGTCTTCCTCGCCCCAGATGATCAGGGTCGGTTGGTTGATGAGATGGGCGTCGTGCTCCAGATGACCGGCGTGCCAGTTTCGCGAGGTCGCGAGGACCGAATGGTGGGCGTCGGCGGCAAACAGCGGCCGCCGGATCGACTCGATCCGGTCGTTGGTGATCATGTGATGATTCGCTTTTGCCAGCGTGCCGTGCATTCGAAATCGAAGGAACGTTTTGGAATCAACAAGGAATGGCGTGATGACCTCGCCGATCGCCGGCAGTGACGCGAGCCTGAGGATCGGGTGATCCTTCGGCTCATCATTGCAGACCGAATCGACGAGAACTAGCTTTTCGACCGACTCCGGATAATCGAGCGTCAGATTGAGCGCGACGGCACCACCGTACGAGCTGCCTACGACAGTCGCCCGCCCGATCCCCAGCCGGTGCATGAAGCGCGACACCATGCGTGCCTGTGACTGTATCGAATAATCGAACCACGTAGGCTTTTCCGAATAGCCAAATCCGATCAGGTCGACCGCAAGGACGTGAAATCCGGCTGCGGCAAGCAGAGGTGCTGCCGTCTTCCAAACATAGACCGAGGCTGTGTACCCGTGTATCAGGACGATCGTCGGGGCAGACGCTTCACCAAATTCCTGATAATGCACGCGCGCACCGTCCACATTTACAAAGTGCGACCGCTCCGAGTGCGGCACCCGGTCAGCCACCGTCTCCCATCTTACGGTGTCCGCACGAGTGAGCAGCTTGACCGCAACCGCCGCACCGACCGCTCCGCCGACCGCTAATGCCAGATTTCGCTTTTTCATATGCTTGTATCTGCCGACATTTTATACCAAAACCACTTTTGGACGAACAGATATTTCTGCTTCGTCATAAACGCCGATCGCGATCAACGAACCCTTGTCGTCGAGTATGCGGATGGTCTGGCCGTCCGCGAATTGTGCGTCATGAATTCGCGTCGAAAGCCCGCCTCGTGTCTTTGCCGAGCGGTCGGCATTGAGCGAAACTGATGCCAGATGTTCGACCGCCGATTCCATTGGCAGCAGACGCGATGCGGGATCGCCCTCCTCAGCAAGCTCATCGAGTGTCACCGCCCGGGACAGGCTGAAACGCCCCGCTCGCGTCCGCTGCAGCTCCGTTAGATGCGCTCCGACGCCTAGTTTGCGGCCAATGTCCTCGGCGAGTACCCGAACGTAGGTGCCGGCGGAACACGCGACAACAAACTCGATCTCATCCTCGGCGGGCCTGGATAACAACTCAAGCTTTGAAATAGTAACGGTCACTGCCCGGCGTTCGACCTCTTCACCGCGACGAGCAAGCTCGTAGAGTTTTTTCCCTTCGACCTTCTTAGCCGAGAACATCGGCGGCACCTGCTCGATCTCGCCGCGATATCCGTCAAGGATCTTCGCCGGATCGGCTGTCGCGAGAACCTCGGCAACCTCTTCACTTTGCCGTGCGCGTTCCGCGATCCGCGGTCGTCCCGTCCCGTCGCCCGTGTCGGTCTCAAAACCGAGCTTCATCACAGCCCGATATTCCTTCTCATCCTTGTCAAGAAATTGTGCAAGCCGCGTCGCCTTACCGACAACGACAACCATTACGCCCGCCGCAAACGGGTCGAGCGTTCCCGTATGACCCACCTTCTTTGTCTTGAGAATTCGTCTGACCCGCGCCACCACATCGTGCGACGTGATGCCGGCGGGCTTGTCGATAATTAGAATGCCGTCCACACGATAATGTTATTTCAATATGCCGTGATTGTAATTCCCTGACCGGAGCTTTCGGATATAATCGTTGCCAATGTGGCGTTCGAGAAAACGAAAGGTGGATGACGACGAACGTAATGTGACAGACCGCGAACGTTCGCGTGAACGGACGATGAACCGCGCAGTCAAGCTGCTTGCCGCAAAACCGCGATCGGTCCTCGAACTGCGTGAACGCCTGCTAGAAAAACCCTGGACCGACGCCGACATCGTCGATGCCGTTATCGAAAAGCTCAAGGAATACAACTATCTCAACGACGAGCAGTTCGCACGGGACGTCGCTCTCTCAAAACTCCGGCAAAAGCCGCAAGGCAAACGACGCTTACAGATGTCGATGTCGCAAAAAAAACTCGACAAAACAACCGTCGAAGCTGCGATCCGCGATGCCTACGAAACGCTCCCCGAGGACGAGCTTATTGAGCTCGCGATTCAAAAACGCCTCAGGCTGAGAGGTAAGCCCGTGACGCGGGACGA
>CAZJFB010000129.1:0-7142 GCA_964545145.1 uncultured Chloracidobacterium sp.
CGCCAGATCTTTCGGGCTCCGTCGTCGGTGATCAGCAGTGATCCGTCCGAGTGAACAAGCAGCCCTACCGGCCTTCCCCATACTTCGTTCGAGTTCTCATCGGGCAGCCATCCTGAGACGAAGTTCTCATACTTATTCCCTTCTAGTTTTCCGTTGGCATCGAATGGAATGCGAACGACCGTGTAGCCTGAAAGCTTTGCGCGGTTCCACGAGCCGTGGAATGCCACGAAAGCATCGCCCTGGTATTCCTTCGGAAACATCTTTCCCGTGTAAAACTGAATACCCAGAGCAGCTACGTGCGAGGTAAAAAGAACGTCGGGAACGATCGTCTTATCGACCAGGTCGGTTTCCTCTTTTCGACGCGGATCGCGGTTTTTGCCAATGTACGAATAGGGCCAGCCGTACCAGCCGCCATCCTTGACCGAGGTTGCGTAGTCAGGCACGAGATCGTCTCCGAGGCCGTCGCGTTCGTTGACCGCGGTCCAGAGCTCGCCTGTCTTCGGGTTCCACGCCAGGCCGATCGGGTTCCTCAGGCCGCCTGCGTAAATACGATGATTCTTACCATCAGGGTCATAGACCGAGATCGCGGCACGCTTTGGATCAGCCTCGACGTCGACATTGCTCGCCGAGCCGATCGAGACGAACATCTGCTTGCCGTCCCGAGAAAAGAGGATATTTCGCGTCCAGTGCTGGTTATAACCACCGGGCGTCAGTTCGACAAGCTTTTCCGGCTCGCCCTCTGCCGCTGTCTGGCCGCTTTTGTATTTGAACCGGACGATCGAGTCGGTATTCGCAACGTAGAACCAGTCCTTGTAAAAGGCCATTCCAAATGGCTGCAAAAGCTTGCTCGACCATATCCATCGCTGATCCGCCTTTCCGTCTTTGTCAGTATCGCGCAGCACGATTACGGAATTAGCCAGTGAATCGGCAACAAACACGTCACCATTGGGAGCGAGTGCCATCCAACGCGGATAGCGGAAATCGCCTTCGGCGAAGACATTGACCTTGAAGCCCTTCGGAACCATCAGCTTCGCGTTAGCCGGCTGAGGAATGACACGTGACGACCTGAAGGCACTCTTGGTATGAAACGGGGCCGCCAATTTAGATGGGTCATAAGAAAATGCGATCGGCGTGTCGACATTTTCGATCAGCGGTAGCGGCGGAGGCACGAACGGCGTCGGAGCCGGTCTAGGCGTTTGAGCCGGGCTCATCGTGACCGTCAATACTGCAACTGATGCGGCCATGACCACGGTTTTGATATACTTAGACTTCATAAATTCACCGATCTATGTCGGATATTTTGTCGATCATCGAACAGAATAGCGGGACTGCCGTTTCGAGCACAAGTGCCTTGGGCCTTCGAGGGGAGCAACTCGCCCTGAAATATCTGATCGACCGGGGATATCGTATTGTAGTGACAAATTTCAAAGTCCCTGTCGGCCGCAATAGCAAAGGTGTTCAGGTGACAGGCGAGATCGATATTATCGCACTCGACGGCGAGACACTTTGTTTCGTAGAGGTGAAGACTCGACGCTCGGAGGAGTTTGCTCCGGTGATCACTGCGGTCGATCGCCGCAAGCAAAGGCAGATATCAAGGACGGCGAGAATTTACCGACGCATTTTTAATATCTTCGATAATCCACATCGATTTGATGTCGTAACGGTCCTGGCTCAGAAGCATGTCGATCCCGTGATCGAGTTAAACAAAGGGTACTGGACCGACGCGGTCTTTTCGCGCAAAACGTGGGCGTCTTATTCCGGGTACACAGATTATTGAACCAAACCCGCAAAATCGCGTATATTCAATTCAACATTATGAGAAAACTAATCCTTTCAGCCCTTTTCGTAATCGCACTTTGTTCGGTGTCCGCGTTCGCCCAGAAATCCGGGCCCGAACCGTCACCCTCACCATCGCCTGCTCCCAAAGCCGAGGCCCCGACCCTTAACGGCAAATGGTCCTTAAGCGCGGATGCCGGCGGCCAGGTCGTCGATATTTTGGTCGAGATCAAACAGACGGGCGATACATTCACCGGAACGACCAGTTCGTCGATCGGCAACGGTACGATCGAAAGCGGCAAGGTCACGGGAAAGACGTTCAAGGCAACGCTGAAGGCGGACGTCCAGGGACAGATCGTCGACTTTGTTATGGAAGGCTCGATCGACGGGGACAAGATCAGCGGGACGTTTACAAATTCCGGTTTTGGTTCGATCCCGTTCTCTGCTGCGAGAAATAAATAGCCGCATATTTCGAACGAAAATAAGAAAGCGCCCGGAGGGGCGCTTTCAACTTTCCGTTATTGATCGGCCTAGCGGCCCCGGCCGAAGTTGTACCTGATCCCGGTCCGGAACATCCGGCCGAAATCTGGCCTGATTATCGGCAGCGGCTGACCGTGAGAGTCGACCTTGCCAATATTCGCATCGCGGTTGTCGAAAAGGTTTTCGATCATTCCGTAAACTGAGAATCCTGCCCGTATCGTCTTCGACGCCGAAACGTCAACGAGTCTAAACGCCGGTGAGACCATCTCGCCCTGGAGCACGCGATTCGACTGCGATGACGCTTTCCACGCCGAGTAGAAGCTTGCTCTGATGTCCGCTCGGAATCCGCGGTCCGCATCGTCGTAGCCCAGGCGAAGCATTCCCTGATTCTTGATGCGTTCGGGCAGATACGCATTCGTCGCCTTGTTTCGTGCGTTCAGATAAGTGTATGAACCGCTGGCAATAAATTTCTTAGGAAGTTTGAAGTCGGCGCTCGCCTCGATTCCCTCGGTATAGATCTTCGAGATATTGTTGTAAACCAGAAGCAGCCTGAACGGCCGGATCGGGTACTGTGCGGGATTCAACCCGATGCTGGTGATATAGGCGTATGCCTGCGAGATCGTTATCGCCCCGGGAGTCGTTGACGGGAACGGCAGGACAAAGCCAATCGTGTTGGCATCGATCAAATTTACAATGTCGTTCCTGAACAGGTTCAGGCCGAATCGATACGTTTTCTTCGTGCTTGAGTAATTCGCACCGACCTGCCACGAGCCGGAATGCTCCGGGCTAAGCGTCGGATTGCCAAATACCTGATAGAAATTCGTCGGGTTGTAGAACTTGTAGTACAACTGTCCCAGGTCCGGTGCACGGAAGCCGCGTCCCCAGGATGCATGGATATTCATCCTCTCGCCCGCGCGGATGCTCAGACCGATCTTTGGCGACACGGCCGATCCAAACACGGAATGTCGATCGTACCTGACACCCGCCGTCAGTGTGGCCCAGGTGGTCAGGCTAACCTTGTCCTGAGCCCAGAACGTGCTCGTGTCGGCCATCTGGCCTTCATTATTAGCAAGTCTGTTAATACCGCGGTATCGGTCGGTGACCCATTCGCCGCCGAACTGAACGATCTGGCGTTCGCCGAGTATCCTGAGTACGGAGCCATCGACCCTGCCAAATCTCTGGAACAGATTGTCGTCCGGGAACGATGTACCGTTCGCGAAAGACGTCTTACTATATTCGTCATATCTCGAGAAGAACCCTCGTCCCTGAATGACCGTCTTTTCGTCCGGGGTCCAGTTTGCCGTCAATCCGTACGTCTGGGTCTGGTCTCTAGTATCGTCGAACTGCTTCCCTGACGCGTAATTTTGGGTCGGGTCTGGCTCACCGATCGAGCGTCCCTTTGCACGGCCCATGTAGATGGACGCCAAGCTCGAAACGTAGAAATTAGATGTAAATTCGTATTTCTGTTTCGCGAAAATGTCATAACGGTGGAACCCCGCACCGGTCGTGTCGAATGTGTTCGGTGTCAGGTCGAACTCGTTCTGTTTGTCGCGGCCAACCGTGAAGAAACCACTGTATTTTGCTCGCTTTAATCCGAATTCCGCATTTGTGCTCAATGCCCCGATACTTCCGCCCGAGACCGTGAAGCGGCCTTCCAGCGGACGTGACGGCTCGCGGGTTATCAGATTTATGACGCCGCCAATGGCGTCCGACCCGTAAAGAGCCGAGGCTGCACCCTTTACAACCTCGATCTGCTCGATCTTACCAGTCGATTGGCGATCAAGGTTGATCGTCCCGCTCTTGATGCCGCGTGCGGCGACCACGGGAAATCCGTCGACGAGCACAAGCGCCTGACGCGACCCGACTCCCTGGATCTGCTCACCGGCGATCCCGCTAACAGTTCCGGTATCGGAACCAAGCCTTGTTTGCACGCCGGGCACTTCCTTAAGCACGTCGCCGACCGTCTGGTACCCCTTGTCGACGATCTCCTGCCGTGAGACGACCTCGACCGCGGTATTCAATTGCCCTTGCAGCTCTACCTGGCGAGAACCTGAAACAACAGTGACCGCCTCGCGGATCGCTGCGATCTCGAGTGTCATTACGATACCGGTCTCACCGATCTTTGCAGTACGATCTGCGACCGCGAATCCGGCGGCCCGAACGGTCAGTTGGAATTCGTCCGTGTCCAGGCCCGTGAACTGAAATCGGCCGCTCGGGTCGGTAAGAACGATGCGTTGCAAACCCGTCCGTTTGTTCGTGATCGCAACCGCGGCGCCGGCGATCGGGGCTCCGACCGCGTCCTCTACGCGGCCGTCGATCGAACGGGACTGGGAGACAACAAATTGAAATGAAGAAAGGACCAGAGTAATTGTCAAAATTATTGCTCGTTTAGAAAACATAAAAACCCCCAAAAGTTCATTGGTTCGGCCCGTGGCCGAATGCCCTTTCCGCACTCCTGAGAATCGTGTTTGGGAGAAGATGCAGAATGAGAGCATTTGTCGGAATAGGAATAAGCATCTTTAATGCTGCGTAACCGGGAAATAAAAAATCCTCACGTTACACGTGAGGACTTCGCAATGAGCGTGCCGAAGCTAAGTTGTTGATTCTATTACAAAGGGGGACGGAAACTGCGGAAAAGTTCGCGCTAATGCCGCGCTCACCTTACCCTTGGAAATGCTTTCTTACCGTTTGCTCCGGGGCTGCTTTCCGTCTGTCAGGATCACAAAATCTCCGAGATCTGTGTGCTTGGCCTTATCGAAAGTCTTGAAATCATCCTCGTATCGCAGCGTAACCACAGTTACCTTTGCTTTCGAGCGGTATTTGAGCAAATGTTCGACCGTTCCGAGACGGCTCTCGGTGTGAAATCCGCCATTGAGGTGAACCACGAGGCCTTTTTTGTTCTTCTTAAGAAAGTTTGCGACAGCGTGTGCCATTGAGGCATCCCACAGAGACTGTGACGCAAGGATCTTGTCGATGCCCATCTGAGCTTCGGGGCTCGGCCCCATCAGGGCTTTGAATTTTGTCGCGTACGTTGCCGACGGCTCGGCATACGGAAGGGGCGGCAGCCACTTCTTTGCATCCTTTGAAAGGCCGTCGAGTGAGCTGCGGCCATTTCGCGAGACCATATTTATATATCTTCGCGGTGCGTTCGCCGCGATCACGGGGAGCCGCTTTTCTTTCGCAAGCTCGACCAACGGCCGGTAATCCCATTTGTAGTTTCCCCATGGGCGAGAGCTCAACAGGAAATGATTCTCGGTAATGAGGCCGCTAAGGTATTCGTCAACCACGATCTGCACATCTCTTTCGAACATCTCAAGCGAAAGAGCGATCTTACGCTCAGCCATGTTTTGGGCAACCACCTGCCTGAATATCTCGGCCTGAATCGCATGTCCGACCGCGTCGTCGTGCAGTTCACCTAGAAAGATGGCGTCGCTCGCGGCCGCGGCTTTCAGAACATCGGCCATCGAGACCGGGTTTCCCTTTCCGTCAAACACCCGAAACTGTCCTTCGTCGTATTTTATCTGCCCCAAGGCAGCGGTGACCGATAGCATGACAGATAGACACAAGAATAAGATTGTCTTCATATTATTGGATCAATGTTAGCCCGAAATTATCTGTGCGGCCAACATTGGCATCGTTAACTCATGGTGGCCGGTTATCGAGTAACCTCGCCCCGCACCGTTGGCGGTCGGCCTGTGAACCACATTGGTCATCGGGCGATATCGCTGTACAAAATCGAAATTCGCGGTAGTGATATCATTCACCTCGTGCCCGAGATTTCTGACTACGGATACGGCCTTCATAAATATCTCAGGCATGACCACCGCGGAGCCGTAATTGATATAGACACCGCCGCCGTTCATCTCACGCACGAGCGAGCACATCAGACGAAAATCCGTATGCGACGTCGCCCCGAGGTCGGCTCCGTTCGCCGAGGCATGAAAGTGACCGATATCCGCTCCGACGGTCAGGTGAGCGGTGAAGGGCACGCCGAGTTTGTATGCCTCACAGAGCATCGACTTGTCGGCATGCGGCGGATCGAGCGAAGTGACTTCCCTGCCCATCGCTTCGCCAAGGCCTATGCCTTCGTCGTGTCCACGTTTGGCAGCGGCGTTCAATATCTCGCCCGTTTCCTTCGCCGCACCAAAGTCACCCTTGCCCAAGGTCGCATCGACGTCCTCGCTAGTAAACCCGACCATCGCGATCTCGGTGTCGTGTACGAGGACCGACCCGTTCCCCGCAAGAGCGGTAACATAACCGCGCTTCATCAGATCTATGACTATGGGAGCAAGCCCGGTCTTGACCACATGTCCGCCAAATCCCCATATGATGGGCTTTCTCAGATCGCGGGCACGACGGACCTGCTCGGCAACCCCTCTGAGACTCTGGACCGCCAATATGTTGGGCAGTTTGGCCAGGAATTCGCCAATTGTGTCAGTGCCGGCAGGCGGGACGGCAAAGTCATCGACCGTGACCTTGCTTGGTCGCGAGGCAAGTTCGTAGGTATTTATTTGACCAAGGTCGATCGGACTTACGTGCTCGTAAATGCTCATTTTGCTAACACTATTCTTACACAAACGGAAGTCATTATAAAAAACGAACCCGAACCAAAAAGAGTATGTGGACAGCTTCCGGCGTAGGGGTGTTTCCGGCATTTCGGGATACACCGCGTTTGAGGAATTTGTTTCGTTTTGTGGAGGTTTCGGTCGCGAGCTTGCGCGCGGCGCTGACCATCCCTGTCGGGTTTTGTTGGTGATAGCGATCTGGGCTGCGCGACGGTGGTTTTGGGTGTAGTTGGTCGCCCCGGTGGTTTCCGGCGTTTTGGGCGACGGGCCGGGGCTGAGATCGGCCCTTTTGTCCCGGAACGAGGACTCGAAAACCGGTGA
>CAZJFB010000130.1:0-2860 GCA_964545145.1 uncultured Chloracidobacterium sp.
CTCCGCAACACCGAACGCCTAACAGATCGACTCCTAGTGATCGCGTGCCGAGAGCTTTGTGCCGCCGACGAACACCTCTCGCGAGTGCACTCCGCATACGGCACTCCGCCCATGTGGGACCGCCAGCCGGGTTTTGCGACCTTGCTGCAGATCATACTGGAGCAGCAGGTCTCGCTCGCCTCGGCAAAGGCCTGTTTCGACAAGCTCACGGCTCGTCTCAGTAGTGTCACGCCCGAGAATGTTATTAAGCTCAACGACGCCGAACTAAAGGCCGTGGGGTTGAGCCGTCAAAAGACGGCCTACGCACGACATTTGGCTGAGGCGTTGCTCGAGGAACGCATCGATCTCGACAAACTTCACACGCTTCCAGATCCTGATGTAAAGGCCGAACTGATCAAGCTTAAGGGTATCGGCGAATGGACCAGCGATATTTACCTGCTGATGGCACTCCTGCGTCCGGACGTGATGCCTCGCGGGGACATAGCTCTGCACACGGCATGGCACAAGCTGTCTGGCGACACCCGACCTTCGTCTGACGATTTTCTCGCGATCGCCGAGCGGTGGCGTCCATTTCGCTCGGTTGCCGCCAGATTGCTGTGGCATTTTTATCTGTCGGAAAGGAAGAAAGTGTAAGTGTGAAAAAGTGAAAAAGTCAGGGGCCTCCGCCCTTTTCGCTTTTGCACTTTTTCACTTTTTCACCTAACGTTTTTGTGATGAAGATCCTAGATGTCGGCTGCGGCACAAACAAACATCCCGGGGCGATCGGCCTAGACTATAATCCACGTACCGGAGCCGACGTGATTCACGACCTTAATGAGGTTCCCTACCCTTTTCCTGATGACGAATTTGACCTAGTTGTCTCAAACCACGTCGTCGAACACGTTCCAGACGTTATGTCGTTCATTACCGAGCTTTACCGGATCACGAAGCCGGGCGGCCGTATCAAGCTGCTCACGCCCCATTACACCAACGCCGACTGGGCCGCGGATCCGACGCACCGCAACCATTTCAGCTCGTATTCGTTCAATACGTTCATCGCAGAGCGGCGAAATTTCGCATTCTACACCAATGTCGATCTAAAGCCCGTGAAGACCTATTGCTCGCTCGCCAATCTCTGGCGTACCCTCGGCATCGAGTTTCTGGTCAATCTCGACGAAAAAATGCCATCAATGCGTTTTCTGAGAAAATTTTGGGAGCAATATCTGAGCTATATGATCCGGGGGAAAGAACTGCAGTTCGAATTCGAAGTCGTCAAGACCAGATCAACCGAAGATAGTACCGAGAACACCGGGTCGTGAATTTTTCTGTTAACAACTCCCGCGGGCGAAACGTCTTTGAAACTGCGGCAAACTCTTCCCGAACCTTGCCGCATCTGTTATCGTTAGAAGATTCGGTTCGTTATTTGTTGAGGTAGATCGATGAAAACCAGGTTTTTTGCTTTTGCCGCTATCGCGGTCATGCTCGTCAATATCGCGGCTTTCGCCAAACCCGACACTCGCCGCAAGACGGCTAAGCAGCTTCGTGCGGCCAAACTCGTCACGATGCTGCCGGCATCGGATGGCGTCGTTTCGTTTGACGCAAGACGGTTTCTCACAGACGCATTGCCTAAGGCCTTGTCTGCCAACCAGCCGATGCTCGCCGAAGTAACCGCAAAGCTTAACGAAATGGAAAGCCGGACAGGCATCGACCTTCGCAAGTTCGAACAGGTCGCAGTAGGCGTCGCGTTTAAGGAGATCTCGGCAAAACAGATCGATGTCGAACCTGTTGCTATTGCAAGCGGCGATGTAAATGCCGGTGCATTGATCGCTGTCGCGAGGCTCGCTTCAAAAGGTACCTACCGCACCGAGAGCATTGCCGGCCGAACGGTTTACATATTTGCGGCAAAGGACGTGTTCCAAAAGACCTCGGCAAGGGCAGTCGATTCTAAGATCGCGGAATTTATCGGCAAAGCCCTCGACGGCATGACCAAGGACGTCGCAGTAGCGGCATTTGACGATAAGACGCTTGTTATGGGATCGCTCGCCCGAGTTGTCGAAACGCTTGAGGGAAAGAGCCGCGTCGCAGCTGAACTTTCGAGCCTGCTTTCGGTCAAAGAGTCCGCGGTGGTGAGTTTTGCGGCACGCACTCCAGGTGGGATGGGAGCACTCATCCCGCTTGAGAATGATGAGTTTGGCAAGAACATTGACTCGATCCAGTACCTTTCAGGCTCTTTGGACATGGGGCCGACGGGTGCCGGACTGTCCGTCGTCGCTCGCACAAAACGTGCAGATCAAGCTCAGGCACTCCGCGAGACGCTTGACGGACTGATGATGGTCGGCAAGGCGATCTTCGGCAACTCGAAACGACCCGACCAGCAGGTCTACGGCAGAATGATAAAAGCTGCAAAAGTTGATCAAAAGGGCACAGATATCTCGCTCGACATCCTCATCGCTCAGGCAGATATCGATGCTCTCATCGGGAAGGTAAGGTAGACAGTTACCAACGTATTAAGAAAGATGAGCGAAGGCACCGCGTCTTCGCTCATCTTTTTGTTTGCCCAGTTCGACCGAAGAGATTCCTACTTGCGAATAACGCCCAGCAGTTTCTCGTGGATCCCGCCGAAACCGCCGTTTGACATCACAGCGATTACATCACCGGCGGTCATCTCAGGTGCGAGGTGTTCGACAATGGCATCTGCATCAGGGAATGTCGCGGCAAATTTGCCGGTCGCGGCTATGTCGTCGATCAGTTTGGGGACATCGAGCAGGCGATCGCCATACTTCATCGCGTCCTCCGGGTTAAAAACGCCGGCGATGATAACTCGATCGGCGTGGGTGAACGCCTCTTTATAACGATCCTCAAATACCGCCAGCCGAGAAGA
>CAZJFB010000130.1:2960-5540 GCA_964545145.1 uncultured Chloracidobacterium sp.
ACAGCGAGGCAATTGCGAATGTTGAATTCGCCGATCATATTGGTCGTGAATTCTCCCCATATATTGCCATCACAAAAGACCGAGAACCGCGTACCCTCAGTGGTGAATTCGATATCACGGGCCTGCCATTTTGCTTCAGAAGATAGCCCAAAGGTCTCGACCGTGGTGAAGAGCTTGCCCTCCATCGAAGCGAGCACTTCGCCTACAACGGGCGAATCGATACCGCAGATGAGCCGTCCGTTGCCGGGCACTAGGTTCATCAGACGCGAGAACTGCCATTTGATCGCATCGAGATCTTTATAGATGTCGGCGTGATCAAACTCGATGTTGTTGACAATTGCGATCTCAGGCAGATACGACATGAACTTTGGCTTCTTATCAAAGAAAGCGGTGTCGTATTCGTCACCCTCGATAACGAAATAATCGCTATCCGTGACGCGAAACGACTGCCCAAAATTCTGCACGACGCCCCCAACCAGGAATGTCGGATCCATGCCACCGACCTCGGTCACCCAGGCTGCAAGCGATGTCGTGGTCGTCTTACCGTGAGTCCCGGCAACCACCAGAGAACGGCGGCCGCGAATGAACTCTTCCCGAACGGTCTCGGCCTGCGAACGATAAAGTAGCTTTCGGTTAAGGACCTCTTCGAGTTCAGGGTTGCCGCGCATAATGGTGTTGCCAATTACGGTGACGTCACGTTCGAGGTTGGTATTCTCAGCCTTATAGCCCTGCATTATCTCGATGCCCAAGGCCTCAAGCTGTGTGGACATCGGCGGATAAACATTTTGGTCAGAGCCCGTTACCCTGTGGCCGCGGGCTTGCAGCATTCCGGCAAGCGACGCCATCGCGGTGCCGCAAATTCCGATAAGGTGATAGTGCATATTTAGCAGGAACTATTTCTTCAACAAATGGGCAAACGGCAGTGTCGAGGTAGACTTGTAAAAATCCTCTTCATCCTCGTCGTCGCCCATGACACCGTCGGCCGCGATCTTTGGCTTGCCTGACTTTAGGTCGAGGATCTTTACCGACTGAGTTATCAATTTGCCGGCGGGATCAAAGTAACGCTTGCGAAGGACCTTGAAATCGCCGTTGAACGTTCGAAAGTCGGTCTCGACGCGGGCAAGCGAGCCATCCTCGCGGAACCAGTGATACAGGTAAAGGACCCAATCGCCCGACCCGCTAAACATCGTAAAATTTGATGCCACGATCTTGCCCCCGCTCGACCAGTTATAGGCGATCGTGTAGGTCTCGGTCTTCTTTCGAAATAGTTCGAGTGCTTTCTCCGATGCAAAGCTCCGCCATTTTGGCGTGTCGTCGTTCATATCCGCCGTGTCGGCAAAGATCAGGCTCGGACGTTTGAGCTTTTTCTTAAGCAAATCGACCCTTGAGCAGTATTTGTCGATCTTAGCGGCTTCGGCTGAACGTCCGGCCTGAGCGGCTACACCCACTGACATCGTGGCTAGCACAAGAACCAGCGATCCAAGCACTCGCATAATGTTGATCTTCATAAGCATCACTGAATTTCTCCTCGGCGGCGATACCACGCACCGCCGCCCTCGGACATCTTAGTTTAATGCAGCCCGTGTCAAGGTTGAAGTTTCAGGGGCTGCTTTCTGGATCTATTGGTATGAGAACCCACGCAACTGTGTCACTGGCGATGCTCTTCGCCCTCTTTGCCAACAGCATCGGCCTCGCCTTTGAGACCGATCAGTATCATCTGTCGCCGCGTCCGCTTGGTGATATCGGTGACGAGGTCTCGAGCTACATTGAGGGAAACCTGTTGACGGCGATCAGCAATGTAAACGCCCGGATCGTCAGCCAAGAAGCGTGTCTGAGCCATAAGCAGCGGCAGGAATGCGGTTCACCCGCAGATACAACCAAGAACCTTGCATATCTGAGATCTAATGAGGCTGTCGCCGAAGAGGTCTTTAAGTTGGTTGGCGATGGTAGCTTGTTCGTGACCAAAATTGGCAAATGGTTCACCGGACACCGGTTTGCCGCCGAACCCGACCGGTTCAAGGTGGCGTATGCCGATTCGATCTACTTCTTCAAACCGTCAAATCAGCTAACGCTCAGTCCGACCGTTCGGATGTACGGGGTAGAGTTTGGCACCGACAAGATCGAGCATTTTTTCCAGCAGGGTTACGATTACTACAAGATCCGAAACTCAGAGCTGGCAAAAGGAAGGTCTCTTGTCGATGCAGAAAGAAAAGCTGTCGCGTGGGGACAGCGGACCGAGCGGACATATTTTGGTCTTATTGTATCAGGCGTCTACTCGAATGCGGATCTTTATGCGAACTTTGCCGGCATGAAATTCTACGAAGGGCTGACCTCGCAGTTAACGATCGAAAACCGAACGCGGCTGCCATTACTGCAGTTAAGATACGGCCTTTGGACGGTCAACCCCGAGGCCGATCTCAAAAATGAGTTATTGAGACCTTTCATCTCAGATCATTTGAACGAGGCGCTCAATCCGTCGGGCTATGCATTCAATCTGTACCCTACCGTAAAGCGTGTGGTTCGAGATCAGGTGTGTCCGGAATGGAAGGCCCAGTTGACGGAAGCAAGAAAGGCCGACCT
>CAZJFB010000130.1:5640-7067 GCA_964545145.1 uncultured Chloracidobacterium sp.
ACTTCGCCTCGACGGTTAATGACTGGTGATCCGCTATTCCCGCCTATAGTATCCGCCGTATAAACAAAATTTAGCGGCGTCGAGAGCTCGATCTTAGTTCGTGCACTTCTGATGCTATCAGGCAGTTGAAACGGCTCCTTTTCGCCAAAACTCAACGCTCGGTCGTAAAGGCCGAAGAATGTCGTTTTGTAGGGGACAAGAGTGGTGTCCTCTTCGTATCCCTTTATGACGCCGTAGCAAAGACGAAGCTGGGAATTAGCGTCGGGCGGCATATTCTTGCCGTAAACGGCGAAGCGTGCCTGAGCGATCTTGGTACCGTTGGCGGTCTCGACGTTGATGATGCTCTTTTCATTCCAATCACGAAGGGCTCGGATCACCGGCTCGACACGCCGGGCCAAACTGATCATTGGATCGTTCGATGCATTCACCGCTGACGCACCACCGTCGAGCAACGCTTTGCGGGCCGCGGGATCACCAAGCTTGGTCTCGCGTACCGCACGGCCGACTACCTCCGCGGGTTCCGCGTCGCCGAGGGCGGCCTTGATGAACGGATCATTTACCCCGAGCACCTTTCGGGCCTCGTCCATCCACGCCGTCAATGCCGCTTGTTCCATCTCGCTGTAGATCGGTGCGGGTGAAAGCAATGACGACTTAAACCCGTCGAGCCGAGCATCGCGGAATTCAGGATATCGCTGGCCGTCCGGCTTGGCTGTCTCGATGTGATAGGTCACGATCTGCTGTGCAATAGTTGCGAGCCGCGACGAACCGAGGCTCGAGAACGCGAGTTGATTCGCCTTTGCCGGAAGTTCGGCATAAGCCTTTGCTATCGCGGCCCATGCGGGCGCATATTGTTTGTCGAGTTCAGGCTTGGCGGCGAGTTTATCTCGCAGGTCCTTTTCTTCGGCCTCTTTTTTCGCGAAATTCCGCGGATTGAGCAATCCATTCTGCTGGCCTTCGAGGCGTTTGAGCGAATTGGCCAACGATCGCATGCCGGGATTCGCCTGACGCAGCTGCTCGGAACCACGCTTTGAGTATTCCTCCAGAGCTTTCCGGCGTGTCTTCCAGACCTTTTCCTGGAGCGGATTGCCCACATCACGCTGATAAGCGAGCTGCGAGATCGTGAGCAGTCGTGCCGTGGAGCCGGGATAGCCCGAAACAACGACGAATTCGCCCTCGGGTGCGCCCGTCGCGGACCACTTTAGATAATTCGGCGTGCTCGCCGGTTTATCATTTTCGTAAACTCTCAGGAACGTGAAATCCAGGTCGTGCCGCGGAAAAACAAAATTGTCGAAATCTCCGCCAAAGAAAGCCGCCTGCTCTTCGGGAGCCATTACGAGCCGAACATCGGTGTAACGTTTGAACCGATAGAGCCAGTACTCGCCGCCGCTGTAAAGCGAAACGACCTCGCATCGAAGTCCTGCGGGACA
>CAZJFB010000131.1:0-7062 GCA_964545145.1 uncultured Chloracidobacterium sp.
TACGGGATCTTCAGTTCCTGACCCGGATGAATGAGGTCAGGATTGCTGATGATGTCGCGGTTTGCGTCAAAGATCGCCTTCCACGTAACGCCATACTTTGCACCGATCTTGCTCAGATTGTCACCCGGCTCGACGGTGTATGTATTGGCACCGCCGCCGGCGGCATCGCCTGCGGTGATGTTCAGGATCAGATCGCCCGACTGATAGTCGGGATCGATACGGGCATATTCGTCCCAAAGTGCCTGTTTTGCCTCAGCACTCGGGGCAGTTCCGTTGATATGCAGAACGCCGTCGCCCTCGCTCAACTCATAAGTCGTGCCGTTGGCGTTAGCCATTTCAAGCAATGACAGATATTTCTCTTGTAGTGACATAATTCCTCCTTAGTCGGCTTACTTGTTGAGATTGTTGATGACCTTCTTCGGCTTCGTTTCGTTTGCGGCCATCATGACCTCAGCGACCTTTGCCTTATCGACGGTACCGCTGAGCGTGACTTCGCCGTCCTTGACCGCAACCGTTACTCCCGAAATGCCCTTTTTCTTGAGGCTCTCGTTGATGGTGCCCTCGAGCATCTTATCGGGCGAAACCGGCTCCGGCGTCGGCAGCGGCTTCAAGGTGCAGTTGTTGGTCACCGACTTAATGCCTTCGACGCCCTTGACGGCGGTTTCGGCCTTGCTCTTAACGGTCGCATCGGCGACCTCGCCGGTAAGAGTTGCAACGCCGTCCTTTACCGCAACGGTCACGCCCGCGACCTTTTCAGCCGTGAGCTTATCAGCCGCCGCCTTTTGCAGGTCCGCATCGCTCTTTCCACACGCGCTCAACAAGAGTGCGAATGCCAAAGTTAGTACTGTTAGAAATTTAATTTTCATTTTTCCTCCCGAAAAAACTGACCAAACTCGTGTCTATATATCGCCAAATAACCCAGTGATAGTTCTGTGATAGCAACAAAACTACCGGCCAAAACCACCAGCCGGGACTAATTGAATTAGTGAACTTAGTTTGATTGAAAACGGTCGGATAATCAACCGAAAAGCAGTGGTCAAGAAAAAATCTCTTCCGCGATCTTCTCGGCAACGTCGTGCGATGTAAAGCCCGAGCGCACGATAAAATGCCAGTCCGCAAGGCAATAGACCTTTTGCCTTTCCTCAAAGAGCTTCATCGCCTCGACCTTGTTGCGGGCCAGCGGGCGGTCTTTGCGAGAGAAGGAGATGTTGAGCCAGCAGTGTTCGAAAGTCGATTCGAGCCATACACTTGTATACCCGTGCGAACGAAGCAGTTCGCGATTCGCCGGGATCGTCCACGTGCCGCCCCCAAGGCTTAGAATGCGGGCATTTCGCTCCTCGACTGCAGACGCGAGACATTCACTCTCGATCTCGCGATAGCGTTCGATGCCGTCCGAATCGATGATCTCGGCGATCTGACGCTTTTCCTTCTGCTCGATATAGTGGTCGAGGTCGATCCGCCGGGTCTTGACCATCTGCGCCAAATGGCGGGCGACGCTGGATTTACCAACGCCCATAAAACCGGTCAGAGCTATTCGGATGTCCTTATTCATCAATAACCTTAGCAAGGCTAGCGTTACCTTACGACAGAGTCTAGCGTTTCGAAAAAGCCC
This sequence comes from uncultured Chloracidobacterium sp., assembly GCA_964545145.1. Lineage (GTDB taxonomy): Bacteria > Acidobacteriota > Blastocatellia > Pyrinomonadales > Pyrinomonadaceae > OLB17. The sequence continues at coordinate 1,613 of CAZJFB010000131.1, forward strand.
GGGAACGAAACCGCCGCGCAATCGGCTCCGGCGATCTCCGTCGCGCCCTCGGCTAACAGCCCCGCGACGGCGAATGCCATCGCGATACGATGGTCGTGATAGGTCTCGATCGCGGCCCCGCGTAGCTGTGATCTTGCGATACGCAGTCCGTCGTCGAATTCCTCGACCCCAGCTCCCATCAGACGGAGGTTAGTGACGACCGAGGCTATACGGTCAGATTCCTTGACCCGAAGCTCGCCGGCATCGCGGATCTCGAGGCCGTTACTCAATTGTGTGCCAAATACCGCAAGCACAGGGATCTCGTCGATAATATTAGCGATCGTTTCGCCGCAGACGACCGGCGTTTCGTCGCCCGCGATCTCGCGCAGGCCGCCGCGAACCCGGATGTCGGCCACCGGCTCATTGCAGACCTCGACGACCTCTGAAACTTTGATATTTGACCCGAGCGAGCGAAGCACGTCGATAATGCCGTATCGAGACGGATTCATCCCGACACCGGGCATTGTGATGTCCGATCCTTCAAGGCACGCGGCCGCAGCCATGAAAAATGCGGCTGCCGAGATATCGGCAGGAACGCGAAAGTCGCGTGCGGTCAATTTTGAGTCGCCGTCTAGCGAGATCCGCGTGCCTTCGGCGTCAGTCTCGACCGAGACGTCCACGCCAAACCACCTGAGCATTCGTTCTGTATGGTCGCGGGTCTGCACCGGCTCGATCACCGTCGTTGTACCGTCCGCATAGAGCCCAGCGAGCATAACGCAGGACTTTATCTGAGCCGAAGCAACCGGCGGCTGATAGGTGATCGCGTCGAGCGGCTGCCTTCCGGTTATCGTGAGCGGAGCACGCCCGTCTGTCGATGACACCGACGCACCCATTGATTCGAGCGGGCCGATGATCCTTTTCATTGGCCGACTCCGCAGTGATGCGTCGCCGGTCATCGTCGTGTCGAACGCCTGCCCGGCCAGAATGCCCGAGAGCAGCCGCATCGTGGTACCGCTGTTTCCGCAGTCGAGTTCCGTCGCCGGCTTTCTCAGGCCGGTCTTGCCGACGCCTTGCACTACGACGCTGCCGCCGTCCTGCTCGATCGAAACTCCTAATGATCGCATGCATTCGAGCGTCGAGGCACAGTCGGCACTAGCGGCATAGTTGTCGATCTGCGTGTCACCGTCCGCGATCGATGCGAACATCGCGGACCGGTGCGAGATCGATTTGTCGCCCGGCAAATGCACGATGCCGATCAGCGAAGATGCCTTTCTTACCTTCCTGGTGTCCATATTAATGCTCGGCGCGTCCTCGATCGTCTTGACAGCCGCCGCGTCAAACTTATACCTTACAAAAGATATATTGTGACTGCCATTCGGGAAATAGAACTGCCTAGCCGTATCGAGTCCGTCGAGGAAGCCGCGACCGTGGCCGACGAATTTGCCAAGAGCTGCGGCTGCGCTGACGAGATCATCTTTGCGATCGACCTTGCCATTCGCGAGTCGGTAGCAAATGCTGTCAAACACGGCAACAAGTTCGACGAAAGCAAGCAGGTGAAGGTAAAGTTTGCCGACTCGGGCGAAGTATTTGAAATGACTGTGCGGGACTTCGGCACCGGATTTAAGGTCGAAGACATTCCCGACCCTACAGACCCCGAAAATCTGCTCAAGGCCAATGGCCGCGGCATCCTGTTCATGAACTCGTTCATGGACGAGATCACGTGGTCCAACCCCGACGGCGGCGGTGTCGAGGTCAAGATGTCTAAGAAAAGATAGGAGCTTCTAAAACAAAGGGAACGGCAGATCATTTGGCAGTAAAATATTTTGTCACGTCTGCTCTTTCCTTTTTTAGGTTTTTCCCATAAAATTTGCTTTCGCACATAATTTTATTGATAGAACGAGGAGATAAAAATGTCTGATATCACGATTTCCGAGCGCCAGGCTGGCGACGTAACGATTCTCGACCTTTCGGGAAAGGTCACTATCGGCGAGGGCAGCGTGGCACTTCGCAACGCCATCCGCCGTCTGTTGGGCGAGGGCAAGAACAAGATCCTGCTTAATCTGGCGGGCGTTGGTTATATCGATTCGAGCGGTATCGGCGAACTCGTTTCCAGCTTCACGGCAGTTAAGAAAGAGGGTGGGCATCTCAAACTCCTCAAGCTTACGCAGAAGATCCAGGACCTGCTCGCTATCACCAAACTCCTAACCGTTTTTGACGTCTTTGACGAAGAAGGCGAGGCTTTGAGCAGCTACAACTAATTTTTCACTGACAATGGTCAGACTGGGGCAGGGGAAGACGATTTGCTTCCTCTGCCTTTTGCTGTTTTCAGGAGATAGGGAAAAATCGGCATTATGCGACAAAGTCGGAACTTTGGTATTCCATTACTTCCCAAACTGTGCCAATATGCCGCGTTGCCGTTGGAGCAAGAACGCCGATGGCAGGTGCCCGGCGGGGTGATCTCGACAAGGTCGGAAGGATGGCTGTAATACAGAGTATGTCGTTTGCATTACCCCCTTTTGGGAATATTCGGGACGGAGGAACTGCTAAGTATTACAAATATGATACTTACGAAATATAGGGTGTAATACAGTGTATGCGTCCGGGGGAAAAGCAGGTTTTTGTGGGACAAGGATCGGAAAGTGAAAAAGTGAAAGGTTAAAAAGCGGGGAGTCAGGAGTTTAGTGTAAAGAGTTAAGTAGAAATTGGCACTTCGTGAATGTATGCAAAGATCGCACAAACGCAAAAATGCTCAGTAAAAATGAATGTTTACCATGTGAACGAATTGAACGCCGAACGGTAAAAAGTGGGAAGGCGGGTGAGGAATGATCGCTGAATATTTGTCCGATACGGTCGGGTGTCGTGGCAGAAATGTGTGGCAGCGGGCTGAGAAAGATATTGGAGTTTCGGCAAGTCGCGTTTCTGCCCGCGGTTATTCTAAACTTGATGTAGTCAATGCATATCTCAAAGATCGAGCTTGAGAACATAAAATCTCACGCGTCATCCAGTTTCGAATTTAGTCGCGGTACGACCGCCATTACCGGCGAGAATGGTGCCGGCAAGACTACCATTATCGAAGCGATCGCGTGGGTGATGTTTGACCTTCTCGATTACAAGAAAGAGGATTTTCTTCGCCGAGGAGCAAAGAAAGGCTGGGCTCGCGTGACTTTCGAAAGCAGTCTGGACGAGAGGGAATATGTCGTTTTTCGAGACACGGCTGCGGGTTGGAATGTGACTGATCCACGATTGCAGACGCGAATAGCGGACAAAAAAGAAGAGGTGACCCGATTCCTTTGGCAGCACCTGGGCCTCGAGCCCGGCACTGACCTCAGATCTCTCTTCAAACAGGCTATCGGCGTGCCGCAGGGAACTCTGACCGCCATCTTTCTCGAAGGTGCGACCGAGCGGAAAGTGGCATTTGACCGGCTGCTAAAGGTCGAGGAATATCGTCAGGCCGCCGAAAAGCTGCGTGAAACGTCGCGTCTGCTGGATGCCCGGATCGGTTCGGCGCGCGAGGCGATCGCTCGGGCCGAGGGCGAGCTTTCCCGGGCGGGCACGGTTGACGAGGAATACAAGGCAGTATCGGAACAGGCGAAGACGCTTTCGGCAGAACTCGGATCATTGTCCGCCGAGCTCACCGCTAAACAAGCACGGGTAAAGGAACTCGACGATCTGGAACGCCGTGTTTCGGGCCTCAAGACGGCTCTGGAACGAAGCCATGCTGACAGGGATCGGGCCGACCTGGTCCTCAAACAGGCCGGGCAGGCACTTGCCCGGTCGGAGGACGCAGCGGCAAAGATCGAAAGTACCCGGGCCGATCACGAACGTCACTTGGCCGCTGTCAGCAGGATAAAGGAACTCGAACGCGAGCGGGAGGCACGCGACCGACTTCGGGCGGAACTTGTAAAGGCCGATACGGCAATCGTCCACGTAAAATCCGAGCAAAAGCGATTGGCGGATGATCTCACTAAGGTCCAAAATGCCCGTCGGGAGATCGAGTCTCTGCGGCCTAAGGTCGAGGAACAGGCCTTGATCGAGAAAGAGATCACCGAACTTCGCGACCACATTACAAATACAAAAAACGCCGACGAACGTATCGAGAGCATTGAGCGTGAACTGAAGCGAATGCGCGAAAGGTATCGCGATAATCAGCAAAAGCTGCGTGATGCAGAAGAAAAAACTACCCTCGCGGAGTCGGTGTCGGCCCTCGAAACCCAAGACACCGGACTTGTCTCCGAGATCGCCGCCCTTAAAGCGAGCCTCGACCGCGACCGGCAGTTCCAGATCGAGATAAAGGACGGCTTTTGCCCGATCCTCTCGCAGCGATGCCTCAATCTAAAGGAAGGCGAGACGCTCGAGAGCTTTTTGTCGAGCCAATTCACCGACGTGACCGCCCGGATCGAAGCCCTGGTCGCAGAGCGTTCGAAAGTCGCCGCAAAGCTGGCTGAGGCACGCCTAGGGCAACAGCAGATCGCGGCTATAGAGCCACTCAAGCTTCGCGAAGCTGAATTAAAGGCCGAAGGCATTGAGCTAACTGAAAAGAAGCGATCGCTCGAAGCCCGCCGCGGCCCAGCTGAGACGGAGCAACGCGTTGCAGAGCTTGAGACGCGGCTAAGATCGCTCGCAGATCCCGCTGCTCGCATCAGAATCCTCGAGCGGGACGTAGCACGCGAGCCTGATATCCGGGAAGGCCTTGGCGATGTCGAGAGCAATCTGGAACGGCTGGATAGCGACCGCAAACTGCTTGCCGAACAACTCGATGAATTTAAGCAACTCGACGAGCAGTGGACGCGTTTAACATCAGAGCGTGATTCGACCGCCGACGCCCACCGCGTATTCTTGACGAACGAGATCGAGGCGGCCGAGTTGGTGAAGCGAAAAGGCGACGTCGAAAAAGCCGCGGCCGATCTCGCGGCATGTATGTCCGCCATCGAAACAGCCCAACGGGATTTCGCTGCTGCAGGCGTCGACTACGATGCTGATATTCATAAGGCCGACCGGGCGGCACTATTGAATGTCGAAAGGCGAGCGGCTGAGATCCGGGCGACATTTGAAGCGACCAATAGGCGCGACGCTCAACTCGCCGCCGAGATCGCGAGATACTCGGAACTGCGAAAGACACTGGCCGGTGAATTCAAGGAAAAAGAACGCCTCGAGCGTGTCGCCGAGGCAACCGCCTTTATTCGCGACACACTCAAAGAAGCGGCCCCGCGTGTGGCGCGAAATTATGTCTATCATGTTTCGCTCGAGGCGAATCAAATGTTTCGTGAGATCACCGGGAATGCCGAACGCACGCTCAAGTGGGGCGAGGATTACGCCATAATGCTTGAGGAAGACGGCTACGAGCGGCCATTTCAAAGTTTTTCGGGCGGCGAACAGATGGCTGCGGCTTTGTCAGTGCGGCTGGCGTTGCTGAAGCAACTGACCGACATCCGCATTGCATTTTTCGACGAGCCGACCACAAACATGGACGC
>CAZJFB010000132.1:0-7012 GCA_964545145.1 uncultured Chloracidobacterium sp.
ACCAACTCGACCATCTCCGGCAATTCCGCAGCCTTTCTCGGCGGGGGGGGCGGGGGTGTTTTCAACGCTGGCGGGGCCACGGTGACGGTTAACAACTCAACGATCGCGAACAATTCAGCAGGGTCCGCGGGCGGCGGCGGTATTCTCAACCAAGGCACCGCGAATTCCCGCAGCGCGATCATCTCAGGAAACACTACCTCAGGCACCGGACCGGATTTCAACGGAACATTGACCTCACAGGGCTATAACCTGATCGGAAACGACGCTGGGACAACCATTAGCGGCGGTTCGAACGACATTATCAATGTCAACCCGCTGCTCGGGGCATTGGCAAATAACGGCGGCCCGACGCAGACGCACGCACTCCTCACCGGCAGCCCGGCGATCGACAAGGGGATCAATTCCCTTTCCCTGACGACCGACCAGCGCGGAGCGGGATTTGCTCGCCTAGTCGATCTTTCGACGGCGAATGCGGCTGACGGTACGGACATCGGAGCGTACGAGGCTCCGCAGGCGCCGACAGTTACCTCCATAAACCCAAGTTCCGGCCCGACGGCGGGCGGGAACGTTGTGACGATCACCGGAACTAACTTCACGGGTGGGACAGTGACCTTTGACGGCCTGGCGTGTCCGATCACGGGTAATACTGGAACACAGATCACCTGTACCGCACCGGCCCACGCTGCCGGTCCGGCCAATGTCGTGGTCACAGCATCGGGCTTCCCGAGCACTCCGCCCGTGGTTTACAACTACGAGAACGAGACGACGGTCACGCTATCCGGCGGCAATCTGACGATAACGGATACCAACGGCGGTACCTCGAACGACAACATCACGCTCGCGTGCAGCGGTGTGGATCTGACGATCACGGATGTGGGAAATGGCTTGAATCAGACGATCCCGCTCGCTTCTTTCGGCAGCGGCATTCTTACCATTGAGACCCTTGGCGGCAATGATACGCTGACGGTTGATCTCTCGGGCTGCAACATCATTCCACTTCAGGACTTGATCTTCAACGGCGGCGAGAACGCTGGAGATCACGACGTTCTTAATATCGTCGGCGATAATCAGGGTCAGGTTGTTTACGGTTATGGTCCGGCGAATGGCGACGGTACGGTCAATATGTCCAATTTCGGCGTGATCGCCTACACCGGCCTCGAACCCATTACGAATACCGGCACCGCAGACGACATTTACTTCGATCTTCCGGCGGGCGGCACGAACGCGGCTACGCTGGGCGACGACGGAAATGCGGGGAACACGATGTCGAGATTGAGCGGAGCGACGTTTGAGCAGACCGATTTCGCCAACCCGACCGGTTCGCTCAACATACGGCGCGGAAATGCAACCGATACGCTCGCGATGACAAGTCTTCCGGATCTGAACTCGAGTATCTTGATCGGCCTCAATCCATTTGCGAGCATCACCTTTAGCGGTACGACGACGCTAGCTGTGGACAAGAACATCGAGACGTACACGAGCGGCCCTACGTCATCGAGCGGCGTCGCAAATATTACGACATCGGGCCTGGGAAATATTCGTTTCGATTCTCAGAGCAGCATTTTTATTGGCGTCAATACAACACTGACCACTGAGAACGGTCTGATCGAGATGACAGCGAATCAACAGCCCGTACCGACGAGCGGTTCGTTTACGGGCGTCTCGGTCGGCGGGCTTGTTCGAAGCACAGGCGGCGGCCAAATCGCGCTCTATGGACGCGGCGGCGATACGGGAAACAATCAAATCGGCGTGTCCGTGGCCGGCGACATTGAGGCAGGACCTGGTGGTCTCGCATATATCGAAGGAACGGGCGGAGCCTCGTCCGGCAACAATAACTACGGAATTTTCTGCGCAGTTTCCGGAAGTCCTTCGATCACGTCTGGGGGCGGTATCACTCTCATCGGTACCGGCGGCGGCACCGGCAGTTCGTCGACCAGCAATGGCGTGGATATAGGGGCGAATAGCGTCATCAGTACTCCTGATCTTGGCGTCACCATCCAGGGAACAGGGGCCGCGACGGCGGGCGACAATGACGGCGTTCGTATATCCGCGACGGGCGGCGTCAGCACGAGTAATGGCGGCATATACGTGACTGGAACCGGCCGCGGGTTTGGAAACGGCGTCGAGATGTTTAACGGCGGATTTCTCTTGGCAGGTGGCACTATTGAGGTGTATGGCACCGCGGAAGCTCCCGGGGCAGCGAACGTATCAGGGGCCAACGGCGTTTACATGCAGGATGCAAATACACGGATCGTCTCGACCGGGGGCTCCGTAAACGTGACGGGCACCGGCGGCGGTGCGGGAACCGGCAGCAACAATCACGGCATCGACATCAGAACACCTGCGCAGATATCGGCTGGCGGCGGCCCCACACATTCATTTATTGCCGGAACGGGCGGCAATTCCGCCGGAACCGGCACGCCCAACAATGGCGTATCTATCAACGGAAACGTCACGTCTAACGCAGCTGGCTTCAATCTAAATATTACGGGTACCGAAGGCGGCGGCAGCACATCGGCCGCGATCGACATCAACGGCGGTACCGTTTCGACAGCGTCGGGCAATCTGTTTCTTATCGGCGACAGTATGCGATTCCAGAATGCAGCGACGATCACTAATCAGGCGGCAGGGAGTGTTTTTCTCAGGCAGCGCACCTCGGGGATCCCGATCATTCTCGGCGATACGACCCACACAAATGCAGGAACGTTAAGGCTAAGCGATGCCGAGCTGGACTTTATCACGGCAGGGACTCTTAGCATTGGAACCAACACGACCGGGGCGATATCTACGACCGGTTCGGCGCCGATCGACCTTACCGATGGCCCGGTCGTGCCGTCATTGACTCTTTCTACGCCCGCGAACGTCGTGGGTAACATTCCGGGCAACGATATCCTCGTCGATACGCTGAGGATCATTGCATCAACGGGCATCGGTGCCGCGGGTAATTCGCTCGACATCGACGTCAATACGATCACGACCAGCTCAGGTGCTGACCAATACCTGGTCGAGCAAAATACGGCTGCGATAGGAATTGCAGACCTGGTCGCCGGAACCGGTACGATCAGGCTCGTGGGCCGCTTTAATACTGTGTTCGGTGTAGGAGCTTCGACCGCAGGACACATTAACAGCAACACCATCGTCAGAAGCGGCGGTATCCTTGGCGGTACCGGATTTGTCAGCGCATCGACCACTGTCGAAAGCGGTGGCACGATCTCGCCGGGCACGAGTCCGGGAATTTTGAGTACCGGGTCTGGACCAGCAACACCTACAATATTCAACAGCGGTTCGACCTACGCGGTCGAGATAGGCGGCACCACGCCCGGCAACGCCGCGACAAACCACGATCAGCTCAGGGTGTTCGGTACCACCTTGGACCTGGGCGGAGCGACGCTCACGCTGGCTCAGTTCAATGGTTTTGTGCCCACGATCGGGCAGACGTTCACCATTATCGACAAGATTTCTGCAGGTGCGATAACGGGGACATTTGCGGGCCTCGCTCAAGGAGCGACGATCACGAACTTCCTCGGCTCCGGCTTAAACGCGACGATAAGCTATACCGGCGGCACCGGTAATAACGATGTCGTTCTGACCGCCGTCGCGGCCAACACGGCCCCCGTCGCTAATGCTCAGACAGTCGGGACGAATGAGGATACGCCGCTTGCGATCACGCTTTCGGGCAGCGATGCGGACGATAACAATTTGACGTTTGCGATCTCGACGCCGCCGACGAGCGGTAGTTTGTCGGCGACCACGGGTATTGATTGCACGGCGGTGAATACTTGTACCGCTTCGGTAACGTACACGCCGAATCTGAATTTCAACGGAACGGATACGTTCCAGTTCACGGTGAATGACGGCACGGTGACGAGTCCGCCGGCAACTGTGACGGTCAATGTTGCCTCGGTCATCGACACTGGTTTTGTCGTTACGAAGACGGCGGATACAAACGATGGACTTTGTAATGCCGACTGCTCGCTTCGCGAAGCGATCACGGCCGCCAATGCCGAAGCAGGGGCGCAAACGATCACGTTTGCGATTCCCGTGCTCGATGCGGGCTGTGTCGCCGGAGTCTGTACGATAAATCTAGGTAGTGCACTGCCGATAATCTCTACAGCGATGACCATCGATGGTCCGGGTACGGCAGCGGCGTTGGTTGTACGGCGTAACGCCGCAGGCGAGTTCCGCATTTTCGAGGTGACGAGCGGTGTGACGGCTGAGATCAGAGATCTCACTGCGACCAACGCACTCATTAACAGCTCGAACGGCGGCGGCCTTTATGTCACCGGTTCGTCGACGCTGACAGTTACAAATACGATCATTACCGCCAACTACGGCACATCTGGCGGCGGCATGCTGGTTGACGCAGGCAGTACTCTCAATGTAAACGACAGCACGGTCAGCAACAACAACACTCTCGTCTCGGGCGGCAGCTATGGGGGCGGTATTTTCTCAGCGGGCGGTACCCTCAATGTCACTAACTCGACCATCTCCGGAAACGCTGCCGGATACGGTGGAGGTATTCTCCAACTGGAGGGAGGCACAACGACGGTCACGAGTTCGATCATCAGCGGCAACACATCTGGCAGCGGTGGCGGAGGCCTGGGGAATCGCGGGACGATGACGCTTAACTCAAGCAGGGTGAGCGGCAACACCTCGACGATCGATGGCGGCGCGATCTTGAGCTTCGTGCCGACGGCGGTACTGAACGTGAACAGCAGCACAATCTCCGGCAATGTTTCGAACAGCACATCATTCACTACCGGCGGGATCGATGCCAGCGGCACGCTCAATGTCACAAACAGCACGATCAGCGGCAACTCGATCACAGGAACAGCCGGCAACAGCGGCGGCGGTATCTGGTTTGGCGGCCCTACCGGAACCATCACCGGTTCGACTATCACGAATAACACCGCGGCCGGAGCGAATACCAGCTCCGGGATTTACAGACATGGCGGCACGATGACCGTACGCGACTCGATCATCGCAGCAAATGTAAACAACGCGAGTGTACCGGATACGTTTGCAAACGGCGGGACGGGATTCGTGTCGAGCGGCTACAACCTTATCGGAAATCCCGGAGCAGTCGGCGTGTTCACGCAGACGGGCGACCAGCGTGGAACAGCGGCAAGTCCGCTCAATCCTCGTCTCGCGGCGCTCGGCAACAACGGCGGGCTGACGCAGACACACGCTCTGCAGGCGTGTTCGCCGGCTCTGGATAAGGGCAGCAATATTGCCGCGACCGCATTCGATCAGCGCGGAACTCCGTTTGGACGACCTGTCGATCTCGGTGACACGGCAAATGCGGCGGGTGGCGATGGTTCGGATATCGGTGCGTTTGAGGTTCAGACACAGTTTGTCGAGCCTTGCGTCTCGGCGACGCCGAATCCGGTGACGACGGCCGAGGACACACCGGTCACGATCACTTTGACCGGCGAAGATCAGGGCGACGACGGCAATCTGACATTCCAGGTCACAGATGCGCCGGACTTCGGTGCACTCGGGGCGATCTCAGCAGTCGATTGCTCGGGTGTAGGCGTTTGCACGGCGACGGTGGTATACACGCCGAACGGCGATTACTTCGGGCCTGATTTCTTTGAGTTTGGGGCGACAGACAACGCAGTTACGGGGCCTTCGGCACGAGTGAATATCATCGTAACCGAGGTGGTCGAGACCTTTGCGATCACCGACGTTACGCAGAACGAGGGCAACGCGGGCACCACGAGTTTTACGTTCAACGTTACCTTAAGCAGCCCGATGGCGAGTACGCAGACGGTCAACTGGTCAACCAATAACGGTTCGGCCCTGACGAGCGATCTTGACTACACTGCGGCCTCGGGTACGCTGACGTTTGTCGCGGGCGATCTTAGCGAGCCGGTGACTATATCGGTGACGGGCGACACCAAGTTTGAGCCGAACGAGACCTTCACCGTCGACCTTAGCGGATCCTCGGCCCCGCCGATCTCGGATGCTCAGGGCCTAGGCACGATAACAAACGATGATGCTCAACCAACGATCTCGATCGATGACGTAACCGCGAATGAAGGCAATTCTGGCTCGATGCCGTTTGTATTCAATGTCACGCTATCAAATCCGAGCTCGCAGACGATCACAGTCAACTACGTTAGCGCAAATGACACTGCATCCGTTGCTGACATGGACTATGCGGGCATCAGCGGCATACTTACGTTTACCCCAGGTCAGACCGCCAGGACAGCCACCGTTTCGGTCACTGGCGATACGAAGTTCGAGCCGAACGAGCGGTTCTTCCTCGATCTTAGTTTGCCGTCGAATGCAACGATCGCAGACGGCCAGGGCAATGGCAACATTACTAACGATGATCCGCAGCCGAATTTCACGATCAATGATGTGACGGTCGCCGAGGGCAACTCGGGCACGACAGCGTTCATCTTCACCGTGACCAGGAACGGCGGTACTTCGGAAACGACATCGGTCACCTATGCGACCGCAAACGGCTCGGCCATCGCGCCGGGAGATTTTGCAGCGATCGCCCCGACAGTGCTCAACTTTGCTCCATCGACCGGAAACGCGACGCAGACCGTCACGGTGCAGGTCAATGGCGACACTCAGTTCGAGCTTAACGAAGATTTCACGGTTCAATTGACCGCTCCGGTAAATGCGACTCTCATTGACGCGGCAGGCCTAGGCACGATCAATAATGACGATCCATGCGTTGTGAATCCTGTCGTCCTAAATGATCTTGATGACGGTGCCGGCAGTCTGCGGCGAGCCGTGTTTGAGGCATGTACTGGGTCGACGATCACCTTCGCCCCGGCTGTCACGACGGTGACGCTGACGACTGATCAGATCACGCTCGACAAGGACCTGATGATCGACGGCGGAACTGGCGTGACCGTCGCCCGCAGTTCGGCAGGCGGAACTCCCAATTTCCGTATTTTCAGGATCAATAATACGAGAACCGCGACACTTAAGGGGCTCACGATCGCAAACGGTAACACTGGCACCGGCTTCGCGGCGGGCATCTTTAACGACG
>CAZJFB010000133.1:0-2351 GCA_964545145.1 uncultured Chloracidobacterium sp.
TTGGGATCCGCGGTCCAGAGGCCGTTTGCCGAACTGACAAGGAAGTTCTGTCTATCGGTGATAGGTATCTGGTAAACAGGGGTCTCAAGCGGTACACCGCAAACCGTGTCTATCACGCCAACCAGATTGGTTGTCGGCGTCGCCGCCGGGTTACACTGGCGAGACGTGTTGCTCGTCTGGATCAGGCCCGGGTTTGTATTACCGGTACCCAAAAGGTTAGTGAACGTCGTAACGCCCTCGCGAAGGAAACTCATCGAATAACCGCCGCGAAGAGCACTCTTACCGGTTTCACCGAATAGGAATCGTCCGAGGCCCCCTTTGAAATCCGGGGTCCAGGCGAATCCAACCGACGGAGCAAAGTTATTCCAATCGTTGTTATAGAGTGGAATGCCGGTGTCGCCGCTGACAAATCTCTGCGTAGCCACGCCAACGGTTTGGCTGCCCGGAGCCGCTGTCGGCTTGAAGAGATTACCAAAGCCTGAGATACCGTACATATCCTCGAACTTCGGCTGAATAGCGAGGCCGTTCGGGACCGTCGGAACTCCCATGTAGTCCCAGCGAACGCCGTAGTTCAGAGTAAAGTTGCTCCTGACACGCCACTGGTCTTGAATGAACAGTGCAAGGTCCTTGCCCTGGACAAGGCGATACCGCGTCGCTCCGGGAACAAATCCGGAGGTCGGCGACTCGACGTTGAATGTACGGGTCGAGGAACCCAAGAGTCCGGTAATATTGGCATAGACCGAGTTGGCATTTCCCAAGATCGTGGTGTTGCTGGCGGGCAGGTTTGCCTGCACAAATCCTGTCGGGTTAGCCGCGTTCGTTCCGAAGTTGATCGTTTGGATGATTCCGGCATCGTTACGGCTGATGCCGAGGATGTTCTGCCAGTCCATACCAAACTTCCAGAGGTGATTACCGGCTGCCCACGAAACGGTATCGGTCACCTGATTGACCTTGGTATCGCGGGGCTGAGGCAGGAAGTTGTTGTCGTAACTCGTCACGCCGGACAGGGCGTAGATCACCGTAGGCATTGAGTCGCGATTAAAGTCGACCGGGGCCCATTGGCGTCCGTAACGGAAAACGTTCGTTATGCGGCTCCCAAAGGTCGAGACGAGGGCTGGAGTGAAAAGATTTCGAGACGACCCCTGAAATCCGTTGACTCCGCCAGGGAACGGAGCGTCGATACCGTTAGTCGTCACGTCAGGGTAAGTCTTAGTGATCACCTTGCTGTAAACGAACTCAAACTTGTGCGAGCCCATGAACGTGTCTTTCACGAGCTGGTGATCATATCGAGCAACGTACTTGTCATTCACCGTGCTTTGTGAAGCGTTGAACGTATAGCACGAGATGTTAAAGCCGTCGCCGCCGCAAGTATTGTTATTGGGCAGCGGGATCTGCGCGATATGCGCCGTCATGATCGGGTTCAACGGCCTTGGGATCGTGCCAAGGGTCAACAGGTTTACCGTGCGAAGCACGCCATCCGTACCTGTATACCTGTAGATCCCGTTACGAGCTTCCTGAGTGAGAACCGACCGATTGCGCTCACGAGCGTCGCTTTGATTGAATTTCTCGTAAGAAAAGAAGAAGAACGCCTTGTCCTTGCCGTTCCAGTGCTTTGGAACGCCCTCACCGAAATTGAGGAAATGGACCGGGCCGCCGATGTCAAAACCATAATAGTGTTGACGCAGGATCGGCTTCGGCTGTCGATTGGTGTTGTTGAACCACGTGTTGGCATCTGTCCAGTTATTGATTATCTGGAAAAAGCCGCCGCCGTGAAATTCATTGGTGCCACCCTTGGTGACCATGTTCACCTGCGCGGCGCCGCGTCCGGAATCTGCTCCGACCGTACCGGTCGTGATGCTGAATTCGGAAGTTGAATTGAGCGATGGCGTCGTGATGGCAAAGAACGAACTCGTTTTGACAAAATTGTCCATCGAATTGATGCCGTCCTGGGTTAGGTTCACCGCCGTTTGACGAAGGCCGGCTACCGACGCACCGCGAACGTTCTCACCGACGACCGCGATACCTGCCTGAAGTCCCGCGAGGTTGACCGGATTTCGGTCGCCAAGCGGAAGGTCGACAACCTGTCGCGTGTTGATGACGTTGGTAAGCGTCGGGCTACTCGAGTTGATCACGTCCTGGCCGGACGTAACGGTGACCGTTTCACTTGCGGTACCGATCTCGAGAGCGATATTGAGCTGTGTCTCTTTCGAGACCTGGACAATGACGTCGGAGGCCACTGCCTTCTTAAAACCTGTGTTCTCTACCGTCACCATATACGTGCCGGGATTGATCAGGTCAAACGAGAATCCGCCGCGGTCGTTAGTAGTGACCTTTCGTTCACTGCCGGTCGC
>CAZJFB010000133.1:2451-6853 GCA_964545145.1 uncultured Chloracidobacterium sp.
GCCTTGAGCCCGTCTCGACAGAATGGATCTGTCATACGACTTTTGGCTTTAGGCAGATTGTATAAAGTGTGGTCTTGAATTCTTTACTGGAGCGCAAGTTTCGTGCCAAATGACCCTGATTTTCATTGGCATCCATAAGCTTCGATTATTGTTGGACAAAGTATGGCCACTGAAGGAGACCGCAGGAAAAGCGGCAATCTTTTTATCGGTTTAAGCCGGTTTTTTTGTATTTTTATACGAAATTTCGGATGTTTTGACAGAGCGATCCGGCGCATGAATAACGGCTTCCGGTTCTAACAGTCAACAGACTCCGGGGCCGATCCCGGGAAGCCAGTCCCTCAGATGGTTCCTTTTTCGTCGCTCTCGCTAGTGCTTCAGTTGTATGTTGTAAGACTTGATCTTTGAGTTGAGCGTGGTCGCGTTGAGGCCAAGCAATCGCGCTGCCCGCGACTGGTGGCCGCCTGTCTGGTCGAGGGCCCGGCGGATCAGGTCGATCTCAAATCGCTTGACCTCGTCGTAGAAGCTAACGCCACGGGCAAGGTCGATCTCGCCGGTCATACCCTCGGTCTCGGCGATCATTTTTAGTGCAAGCTGGGGATCGCGGACCTCGGGCCGAAGGCAGTCCACCGTGATCTCGTCGGTGAGTGCGATCACCACGGCCCGCTCGATGATATTCTCGAGTTCGCGGACATTTCCCGGATAGTTGTAATTCTCGAGTAGCGACAGCACCTCGGGGCTGAACGTCTCGGACATTTCCCTGCCGTTCTCAGCCGAATATTTCCTGACGAAATGCTGTGCCAGCGGCAGTATGTCCTCCCGTCTATCCCTCAGTGGCGGAAGCTCGATCGGCACGACCGACAGACGAAAATAGAGGTCCTCGCGAAATTGCCCGTTTCTAACAGCCTCTTTGAGATCGACGTTTGTTGCCGCGATAATTCGAACATCGACCTTTACCGGCGTTGTATCTCCGACCGGGGTAAATTCCCTTTCCTGAATGACCCTGAGAAGCCGGATCTGTGTCTCGGGCCGCAGGTCGCCTATCTCGTCTAGAAAGATCGAGCCGTTGTCGGCAACTTCGAAGAGTCCTTTCTTAGCCGCGATCGCACCGGTGAATGCACCTTTCGTATGCCCGAAAAGTTCCGACTCGAGGAGTTCCGACGGGATGTTGGAACAGTTGACAGCGACAAATTGCTCTCTCGCACGAGGACTCGCCTCGTGGATAGCTTTTGCGACAAGTTCCTTGCCGGTGCCGCTCTCGCCGGTGATCAGCACGGTGGAGCGGGCCGGAGCAACTCGCTCGACGAGGCGAAAGATATTCTCCATCGCGTCGGATCGGCCGATAAAACCGTCACGATTGACCGATCGCGACATTGCCTGTCGGAGTGTTTGGCGTTCCTCTTCCTTACGCCGGCTTCGAATTCCCTTGGCGACGAGAGCCAGGATCTGCTCATTCTGAAACGGCTTTCGGATAACGCCGGTCGCACCCTTTTCCCACGCCGAAATGGCAGTATCAAATGTGGCGTAGGCGGTCACCATCAGCACGACGGCCTCCGGATCGACCTTTATCAATCCCTCTAGTGCGGTCAGCCCGCCTATGCCGGGCATCGACACGTCCATTAGGACGACGTCAAAGGCATGCTGTGAATACGCCTCGATCGCCTCTTCGCCTGTTTTTGCAAGCTCCACCTTGTACCCTGCACCCGAAAGGATCGTTTCGAGCACGTCGCGCATGATCTCTTCGTCATCGCATACAAGTACCGAGCCTTTTTTTGCCATATTTGATCTTGAGCGGAACAGCAAGGTGGTCTCTCGCCGCCGATCCGCAAACAAACGATTATAACAGCCATCCGCGAAAAATGAATCGCGGGAAAGCAAACCGAGCGTTGCCGCTTGGCCGATGGTTCTGCGGTACACTTACCTTAGTGCCCGCTGCATACGACAAGATCGCCAAATACTACGATCGCGGTTTTCTTCCGATCACTCGATATATCGCCGGGCTTCGCCGCGAGACTCTTGCCCTTTTGCCCGACAATGCGGCGATCCTTGAGGTCGGTGCCGGTACTGGAGCGAATTTCGAGTTCTACCCACGGTGCAGGCATGCCGTCGCGAGCGACCTATCGATCAAGATGATCGAATTCGCCCGCCGTAAGGACGACTCGATCGCGATCGTACAGGCCGACGCCCAGTCCCTGCCGTTCCCACAAGGTTATTTCGATGCGGCATTCGCAACGTTGGTTTTCTGCTCGGTGCCTGACCCGTTGAGAGCATTCGCCGAACTTTGTCGCGTTGTAAAGCCCGGCGGCCGCGTCGTGCTTCTCGAACACGTCCGCCCCGACGGGTTTCTTGGACGAGTATTCGATCTGCTGAACTATCTTACCGTCGCCCTGATCGACGACCATTTCGATCGCCGAACTGCCGAGATCGCGGCGAGGTCAGGTCTACGGGTCGTCGAGGTGCGGAAGAAGCTTCGCGGCGTGGTGAATCTGATCGTCTGCGAAGTGACGTAAACATATCCGGTGCTACACCAAGAACGGTAAACCTTTGGCCGCGCGATGGCGTATGATTATGTTTGACGCAGGCGGACGCAAACCGTCGGCCTCGATACGATATGGCAATGTCTAAAACAGCAAAGATCTTTCTGCTTCTCGGCGGTATTTTGGCCGCGCTTCTGATCGTCGGTATCGTCGGGCTTATTTATGCCGCCCGCACGATGGGCCGTCCCGATGTGGCGAGCAACAGCGTGCTCGTGCTCAGCGTTTCGGGCGAATTGCCCGATTACGTCGCCGAGGAACCGCTCGCTAAGGCGTTTGGCGTCGCGCAGCCCCAGTCCTTCACAAGCCTCATCACGCAGCTCCGCAAGGCAAAGGTAGATAACCGCATCGGTGCCGTCCTTCTCGATATCAGTTTCCCGGGCATAGGCTGGGGCAAGGCAAATGAACTGCGCGATGCCGTAAAGGATTTCAAATCGGCGGGCAAGCCTGTGTATGCCTACATGGAGATCGGCTCGAACAAGGAATATTACATCGCCACCGCCGCTGACAAGATCTATTTGCCGCCCTCCGGCGATCTCTATGTGAACGGCTTTGCGGCTGAGGCGATGTTTTACAAAGGCTCGCTCGATAAACTTGGCGTTGAGGCTGATGTGATCCAGATCGGCCCCAAGTATAAGAACGCTCCCGATCAATACACCAAGAAGGAGATGGGCGAGGGCCAGCGCGAGGTCATCAATGCGATCCTCGATGAATATTACGGCCGCTTTGCCTCTGCTATTGCCGAGTCGAGGAACAAACAGCTCGCCGACGTCAACGGCTTGATCGACGGCGCACCGTACAACGCCGCTCAGGCGAAGGAACTCGGCCTAATTGACAACGCCTACTACCGCGAACAGGTAGACAACGAACTCAAGACCGCTCTCGGATACAAGGAAAATGACAAGTTGCGGACGATCCGCGGCGGCCAGTATCGCGAGATTCCGTCAGACACACTGGGCCTCAATAATGGCGAAAAGGTCGCCGTCATCTATGCATCGGGTGCGATAAATGTGGGCCGTTCGTCGAGTGGGCCGTTTAGCGGCGAGATGGTCGGTTCCGACACTATCGTCGCCGCCGTGAATGACGCGGCGAAGGACAATTCCATCAAGGCCATAGTTCTTCGCGTCGATTCGCCCGGTGGGTCAGCTCTCGCCTCGGATCTGATGTGGTACGCCATCGAGAATGCGAAAGCAAAAAAGCCCGTCGTCGTCTCTATGTCCGATGTGGCCGCGTCGGGCGGCTATTACATCGCCTGTAACGCCACCAAGATCGTCGCCGAACCCACGACGATCACCGGTTCGATCGGCATATTTATGGGCAAACCGGTCGTCAAGGGCCTTTACGACTGGCTCGGCGTTTCAAATGAGTACGTAATGCGCGGAAAGAATAGCGGCATCTTTCGCGAGACCGTCAAATGGACGCCCGAGGAAAGAGCCAAAATGGAGGCACAGATCGGCAGCGTCTATTACGACAGTTTTGTGCCCAAGGTCGCCAAGGGCCGCAATAAGAACAACGAAGAGGTCAATTCGCTCGGCCAGGGCCGCGTGTGGACCGGCACGCAAGCCAAGGCGAATGGCCTGATCGACGAATTCGGCGGTCTCGAAAAGGCGATCGAGATCGCGAAGGAACTAGCCAACCTCTCTCCCGCCAAGGATGTCCGCCGCGTTGTATTTCCGGAACCGCGGCCGTGGCTCGAGGAGTACTTCGGCAACGAGGAAACGCAGCTTTCGGCCGAACAAAAGGCCAAAGCAGCTTTGCTCGAATCGCTCCCGGCCGATGTGCGAAAAGCGTTCAAGTACGCATCACTTTTCGACCAGATGAAACGCGGCGAGGCAATGTTGATGATGCCGTATGAGTTGAATATCAGGTAA
>CAZJFB010000134.1:0-6530 GCA_964545145.1 uncultured Chloracidobacterium sp.
CAGAATACATCTTGTCGAGAGCGGCCGCATCAGCCTTATTAAGAGCGGCGGCGAAATCATCCATCATTTTCTTGATGTCGGCCTCGACTGCTGCCTTATCGGCGGTAGGTGCAGTTGCAGAATTTGCAGCATTCGCCCCCTTATTCGCGTTATTGGCGGCATTGTTGGCTGCAGGCGCTCCACACGAACTGAGCACAAATACCGCAGCGATAAGCGTTGTTATCAATAAGATCATCCGGTTCATAATTGTTCTCCTGGCAAAGAATTCGATGCTTTCCTACGAGAATTGACAGCTGTCGTGGCATCACTACACAACACCTTGCTCGCTACTCATTTCGATCAATACTTGGGATGGTGCGAATATTTATACGCCCATTCAAGGTCGTAGTCAATCGCAAACGGCAGTGAAGCAGATGGTAAAGAAGGCGAGCAGGAGCCCGCCTTCTCATTTGTTTTTTAGGAATGGCCTAATTCAACTTCGGCGGTGCAAGTTTCTTCAAACTTCCCTGCCCGCTGATCTGCCTGCTGCCGGCGACCTTTTCCATCTGTGCCATCGCCCTTAGGAAATTGAGGCCGAGCACCTTTTTCACTTCCGTGTCGGTATAGCCGCGGCGAAGCATCTCGTAGGTCACTAGCACGAGGTCTTCCATGCCGTTCATGCCCGCTGGCAGGAACGGGACACCGTCGTAATCGCTGCCGATGCCTATATTATCAACTGAGCCCATGACCTTTTTCATATGGTCGATGTGATCGACGATGACGGTGTACGGAGCGATGTAGATCGGATTTTCGGCAAAGAGCTTTCGTTCGGCCTCGTTGTAGTCCTGTTGGTCGTCCTTGAACCGCTCGCGAAGCGCGTCGAGCTGCGGCTTAAGGCGGGCGGCACGGTCATTTTCTTCTTTGTTGGTACGAGCGTCGAGGAACGACGGATAAAAGTTGATCATTATGACGCCGCCATTCTTAGCAACACGCTTCAGCACCGCGTCGGAGACGTTTCTGGTATGATCATTGATCCCGCGTGCAGACGAATGCGACGCCATTACCGGAGCCTTCGTGATGTCGAGCACGTCGTTCATCACCTTTTCAGAAACGTGTGAGATATCGATGAACATTCCCAGTCGGTTCATCTCGCGAACGACCTCTTTGCCAAAGTCGGTAAGGCCATTGTGTTTGATGTCGCGATGTGCGTCTGCCCAGTCGTGGGCGACGTTGTGCGTAAGCGTCATGTAACGAATGCCAAGGCGATAAAAATTTCGAAGTGCGTAAAGCGAATTCTCGATCGCATAACCGCCTTCTATTCCCATAAGCGTGCAGGTCTTGCCGAGAGCTTTCGCTCTGCGGATCTCGGCCGCGGTCGTACACATCATCAGCTGCTTTGGGTGTTTCTCGGCTTCGCGGTAGGTCGCGTCGATGAGGTCCATCGCCCGCCTCATCGCCCCGCCAGTTTTTAGCATCGTGCCCGAAACATAGATCGACATAAATTCGCCGGTAATGCCGCTTGCCTTTAACCTCGAAAGGTCGGTGTGAAACGGATCGCCGTCCTTGTGAAATTTTCCGACCGAGTTTGTCGAGAGGTCAAAATCCTCATCGACCATCGGCGACGTGATGTCGTTGTGGCCGTCGATGACGATCGCGCTGCGATGAAGCCTGAGTGCGCGGGCCCACAGTTTTGGGTCGGCATCCTTTGGCATTGTCTGGGCAAAAGCCGTGACGGCAAACGACAGAATAACGGCGACAGAGATCAGTCTTTTCATAGTGATTAGAGCGAAGGTACAGCGACAGTTTATTCCTTTTCCGGTTGCCGCGAAAGCAGCGGGAAGAATTGTCCGTCTATCTTAGTGCCCTTATCGATCACGGGAACGCCATCGAGCAGCGGTTCGTTGCTGTCCGATACGACTCCATCGCGAAAGACATTGATCACCGCGGCACGGCGGGGCCGCGGCGAGCGGTTCTCATACGATCCGTGAACCATCATCGAATGGTGAAACATCGCTTCTCCCGCCTTAAGCTCGATCGCCGTCGGCTTGAATGCCGCCCGTTGCTCGTCGGTCAGCACGCTGAGCACCGCGTCCATATCATTCGCAAGATCGGTACGCGGCAGCAGGTCCCAGCGATGGCTGCCCGGAACGTATTGAACACAGCCGTTCTCTACGGTCGAGTCGTCGAGGCCGACCCAGCAGGTCAAATGGCACACGGGTTTGGTCCGCGTCCAGTAGGAATAATCCTGGTGCCAGGCGACCACCGCACCGTCAAGAGCGGGCTTTACGAAAAGCTGATCGTGCCAAAACCTAACAGGTCCGCCCAGCAGACTTTCCGCAACGCTGACAAGTGTCGGATGAAAGATCAGGTCGTGAAATGCCGGCGATACTCGCCACGCTCCGAGAGCGTGAAAGAGCCGCTTCGACGGCTCGGTGGATTCGTTTGAGTGATATTCGTAAAATCTCGGGTCACCTGCATACTCAGGCGACATCATTTCGTCGAGGGACGAACGCATCTCGCCGATCTGGCCTTCGTCGAGCAACTTTATGCCGGCTAGATAGCCCCGATCTCTAAAATGCTCTACTTCCGGTTCACCGATCGGACGATCGTTCGCCGCATCGCCGAAAAGTTCGGTCACCGGATGATGATATTTCGAAAGATCTTCTGTCATTTACTCGTACGATACACCAACTTACGGTCCGAAAAAAATATAGCCAGCGACAAACCGAAAATGCTAGTATGAATAGTGGTGTACCTGTTCGCGTACCGCGCGTAACACCACGTTCGCCACTGACCGCGAGGCTTTTTCAGCCGCCAACTCCTTTATAAAGAACGATTAGAGCCACGTGTAAGGATCCCTCCGCAGCCGATCGCCGATCATCGTCCGATAGCCGTTCATGGCCAATAGAACGCCGAAAAATAAGCAAAAGACCGCCGTCCCCTCGGCAGACGATCGCACTTTTCGCAGCTTCATTGAGAACCTGCCGGTGATGTTCTATGCCGTTACCCCGACGGCACCGCATACGCCGCTGTATATCAGCCCGACATTCGAGAAGTTCGGATATCCGATCAAAGACTGGCTGACAAAGCCCGATATTTGGGATCGTATCATCCACCCCGACGATCGTGACCGCGTGCTCGTTAATACGAGAGAGGCGATGCGAAGGGGAGACAGCATCGATTTCGAGTACCGCGTGATCTGCAAGAGCGGCAAAGAACTTTGGGTCCGCGACCGAAGCTGCTTTGTCCATGACAAGGACGGAGCACCGATCTGCTGGCAGGGCGTGATCCTCGACATCACCGAGCGGCGGCTTGCCGAGCAGGAACTCGTCAAACGAGAAAAGCTATACCGCACGCTCGCCAGGACGATCCCCAAAACGGCGGTACTTCTTTTCGACCACGAGTATCGCTACACGCTGGCTGACGGCGAGCAGCTCAAAGCTCACGGGTGGTCGCAGGAGATGCTCGAAAAGAGCAACCTCTTTGAAGCATTCCCGCCCGAGATCGCCGAGGAATGGGCAGGCTATTACGAACGTGCCCTCAAAGGCGAAGAGATTACCCTCGAAATGGACACCGCCGACGGTGCATTTCTAGTTAACGTCCTGCCGGTCCGCGACGAGACGGGCACGATCTTCGCAGGAATGGTTATGTGGCAGGACGTAACCGAGCGGAAGCGTGCCAACGACGCCATCAAGGAAAACGAAGAGCGGTATCGCCAACTCTTCGAGAACGCAAACGACATAATCTACGTCCACGATCTGGACGGGAACTATGTTTCGATCAATCAGGCTGCCGAAAGGATCTTTGGATATTCACGGGACGAGGCACTTGCTCTCAACATGACCAAGATCATCGCGGCTGAGCATCTGCCACTGGTGAAAAAGCAGCTTTCTAAGAAGATCGCGGGCCGGGCGAGCCAGACAGTTTATGAAGTCGACTGTATCCGCAAGGACGGTTCCCGAGCGACCCTCGAGGTCAACAGCAGCGTCATTGAGAAAGAAGGAAAGCCCGTCGCCGTCCAGGGCATCGCACGCGACATTACCGAACGAAAGATCGCTGAGAACAACCTCAGAGAAAGCGAAGAAAAATTCCGGACCGTTGCAGAGACAGCCTCCGACGCGATCATTACAGTAAATCAAGACGGCCTGATCACATTCGTAAATGCGGGAGCCAGAAACATATTTGGCTACGACGAGCAGGAAATGCTTGGCAGATCGCTGACCATGCTCATGCCCGAGCGTTATCAGGAACGTCATGTGAAAGGCATTGCGAAATATCTGCGATCAGGGAAACGTAACATCCGATGGAAGGCCGTCGAACTCCCGGGGCTTCACCGCAATGGACACGAACTCGAACTAGAGCTTTCATTTGCCGAATTCAATAAGGACGGCGAAAAGTACTTTACAAGCGTGATCCGCGACATAACGGAACGAAAGCATGCCGAGGACGCGATCAAACGCAGCGAAGAGCGTTATCGAGACCTGTTTGAGAACGCAAACGACCTGATCTATACTCACGACCTCAATGGCAATTTCACCTCGCTTAACCGCGCGGGTGAGGTCATCACCGGATACAGCCGCGAGGAAGCCCTCGGAATGAACATCGGCAAGGTCGTTGCTCCGGAGTTTCTGGAGCTTGCAAAAACGATGACCGCCCGCAAGGTCGAGAGCGATCGGCCGACCACATACGAGCTCGAGATCATCGCCAAGCAAGGCCATCGTGTAACGCTTGAACTGAGCACGCGGCTCATCGTATCTCCGGACGGGATGCCGATAGGTGTACAGGGCATCGGCCGCGATATCACCGAGAGATACCGGGCCGAAAACTCGCTCCGTGAGACTCTATCGCTCTTTACGACAACATTCGAATCCACAGCGGACGGCATCGTCGTGATGAGTCTCGAGGGCGACCTCGTGACGTGCAACGCAAAGTTTGTCGAAATGTGGGACGTCGATGATCATATACTTGAGAGCCGTGACGGTAAAGCCCTGGTAAACTTGGTCGCCAGCCGTCTCAAGGACCCGGACGGATTTATCGAGCGGCTGGGCGAAACATACAGCGAACCTGAATCGACGATCTCTGAGCTGCTGGAACTTACGGACGGCCGGATCTTCGAGCGTTATTCGCAGCCTCAGTATCTCGAGGGCACAGCGATCGGTCGCGTCGCAAGCTTCCGCGACATTACCGAGAGATATACGGCCGAGGAAAGACTTCGCTATTACGCTCTCCACGATACCCTCACCGAGCTGCCGAACCGCGTAGAATTCATGAATCAACTTCGGCACGCGGTCGAGAGGGCCGAAGGAAATGCGTTTGCCCGCTTCGCCGTTCTGTTTCTCGATCTCGACCGATTCAAGGTGATAAATGACAGCCTTGGCCATGCCGTCGGCGACAAACTTCTCGTAGCCACCGCTGAACGTCTGACCGCGTGCGTACGTCCCGGCGACATAGTGGCCCGCCTGGGCGGTGACGAATTTACCATCCTTTTGAACCGAAGCGGCGATGCGTCCGAGGTCGCCGGCGTCGCGGAAAGGCTCCAGGCAAAGATCTCTGAGCCCTACAAGATCGATAATTACGAGGTATTCACGACCGCGAGTATCGGCATCGTTGTCTCATCAAACGTGACGAGAAGCGCGGAGGATTTCCTGCGTGACGCGGACGCCGCGATGTATCGGGCCAAGGAGTCCGGCAAGGCTCGCTACGAGATCTTCGACCGTGAGATGCACGTCCGCAACATGAATCTGCTGCAGGTCGAGACAGATCTTCGCCACGCGGTTGAGCGAAACGAATTTGAGGTGCTCTACCAACCGATCGTCGACATCCAGACAGGCCGCGTTGACGAATTTGAGGCCCTGATCCGCTGGCGTCATCCCGTTCACGGCCTCGTCGCTCCAAACGAATTCGTCAACGTCGCCGAGGAAACCGGCCTCATCATCCCGATCGGCAGATGGATACTCGAGGAATCGTGCCGGCAGATAACCGAGTGGCAGCGTAGATTTGGACTTCCGCTTTCGATCAGCGTGAACCTTTCGGCAAAGCAATTGATGCACCCGACGCTTACGGCCCAGGTAAGAGAGATACTGCTCGACACCGGCCTCGACTCGAGCCAGTTAAAGCTCGAGGTGACCGAAAGCACGGTCATGGAACACAGCGACCGGTCCCTGAAAGTCCTATCAGAGTTGGACGAGCTTGGCGTCGCTCTATCGACGGACGATTTTGGAACGGGATATTCGAGCCTCAGCTATCTGCAGAAATTCCCGTTCGGCCGGCTCAAGATCGATCGTTCGTTCATCAACATCATGGACGACGATGAAAAGAGCGGTGCGATCGTCAAGACCATCCTTATGCTCGGCGAGAATCTCGACATTGAGGTCGTCGCCGAGGGCATCGAGACTGCGTCCCAACTTGAAAAGCTCCGCTCGCTCGGCTGCCGCAAGGGCCAGGGCTATTTGTTCTCAAGGCCGATAGACAGCGAGGCCGCCGATGTGTTTCTGGAGGGCGGTGCAAATGCCTTTTCCGATAATCCCGACCTGCAATTTCATTCTCCGACC
>CAZJFB010000135.1:0-6429 GCA_964545145.1 uncultured Chloracidobacterium sp.
GGGCCTTCAGGCGTCTCGATCGGGCAGATGCGGCCGTAGTGCGTCGGGTGAACGTCGCGAACCTCAAATCCGGCACGCTCACGCGAAAGTCCGCCCGGCCCCAGGGCCGAAAGGCGACGCTTGTGCGTGATCTCGCTCAAAGGATTGGTCTGGTCCATGAACTGCGACAACTGCGACGAGCCAAAGAACTCGCGGACCGCGGCCGTCACGGGCTTCGCATTAACGAGGTCGCGCGGCATCGTCGTGAACATGTCCTGCTGAATGGACATCTTCTCCTTGATCGCCCTCTCCATGCGTTCAAGGCCGATGCGGAACTGATTCTCGAGGAGCTCGCCGACGGCACGTACTCGGCGATTGCCGAGGTGGTCGATATCATCCTGAAAATAATTCTCGCTGTCCTTCTTCATCCGCAGAAGGTAGTTGACAACCTCAATGAAATCTCCTGGTGCGAGAAGCGGATCGGTGATGCGGTCCTGGTCGGGACGGCCCATCTTGATGTTGAACTTCAGGCGGCCGACACGTGACAGGTCGAAACGACGCGTGTCAAAGAACATGCCCTCGAGCAGTCTGTACGCGGTCGGTACGGTCGGCGGGTCGCCGGGACGCATCTTGCGGTAGATCTCGAGAAGAGCATCGACCGGCTTTGAGATCGGGTCCTTGCGGATAGTGGCCGAAATGATGTCGCCGATGACGTCCCGCTGCGGGAAGAATATCGAGAATTCGGTAACGCCCTCTTCGATGATCTGCTGGAGTTTGCCGGCGACGATCTCGGTATTCGACTCGACTATCACCTCGCCGGTCTCGGTATTGACGATATCGTCGAGAGCGTAGGCACCCTCGAGATCAGCCAGTGCGACCTCGACCTGCTCTTTGCCCATACGGCGAAGGTCGGCGACGGCTGACTTGGTGACCTTTTTGCCCTTGCGGACAACGTCTTCCTTACCGTCCTTGATGTCGATCTCTGAACGCATGCCGACGATGTGGGTCTCACCCTCAGGCTTGACCTTGACCGAGACCTTGCCCTTCTCTACGGTGACCGTGTCGGTCACATAGAAAAGCTTAAGAATGCTCGCGTTAGAATACTCGGCGTTCTTGACCACCTCTTCGAGGATGCTGTCAGAGACCGTCTTCATATCGATCTGCGGATTCAGCCACAGGCCCAATGCACGCAGGAAAACGGTCGCAATGATCTTGCGTTTGCCGAGGCGGGCGTGAAGAATACCCTTCTGGTCGTACTCAAACTCGACCCATGAACCGCGATACGGAATGATCTTCGCAAGGTATTCATCGCGATCGCCCTTGAAGAAAACGCCGGGCGAACGATGAAGCTGCGATACGATGACACGCTCGGTACCGTTGATGATGAACGTACCGTTGTCGGTCATCAGAGGTATCTCGCCAAAAAAAACATCCTCTTCCTTGATGTCGCGGATCGTCGAGACATTGGTCTCAGGATCTTTGTCATAAACCGTCAGGCGGATCTTGACCTTGAGCGGGACGCTGTAGGACATTCCGCGCTCCTGGCACTCCTGCTGGTCGTGTTTGTGCTTGAGGCCGACCGGCTCGCCGCAGTTGTTGCAGAGATTGGGACGTACGGCGTTGAACGTGCCGCAGTTGTTACAAAGAACCTCTGCCGGGTTGAACGGGTCTACCTTGATCTTGGCCGAGCAGTTCTTACAGTTCGCACGCAGGTGCTCGAGGCCCTCGAGATTGCCGCACTTACACTGCCAGTTGCCGATCTGATATTCGACGTATTCGAGGGTCGCGGTCTCACGGAAATCCGACACCGGGAAGATCGACGAGAACACCGACTGCAAGCCGATGTAGTCACGCTCCTCCGGGATAAGGTCCATCTGCAGGAACCGGTTGTACGATTCGCGTTGGACCTCGATCAAATTCGGGATCTGGGCTGACGTGTAGATCTTCGAAAAATCCACGCGCTCGGGCGACTGGCTTGTGCGTTCTCCCAGTCCGGTCGAGCTATTTTGAAGAGGATTGTTGATCATATGATTGATAGCGGGCTAATTAAAAAATCGGTTGATTTTGCTTCGGGTTACTGTTACGATTCACCTTAAGCAGGGCTCCCGACGAAACCGTTTGCGAGAGACGCCAAACGCGGTCGAGGGTAAAGTTTACCCAGACCGCTTTGAAGCAGTTTCTGCTCTTAATTTACTTTTTCGAGCGTGCCGAAAAGAGACACTCACTCTCCACTTGCTTGCGACAATGATCGCGTCAAAAACGACGGAAACTACTGAAAAATAATATAGTTTCCAACTCCGGTGCTACCGGCTAACGCTGTCCGAGAAATAAAGACGGACTGCGAAACTAGTAGTTTATCAATAAAAACTCGCGAAAACAACCCCCAGGGACGCCGGATATGCCGGCGTCCCCGATGGGTTGAAATAACTACTTGAGTTCGATCGTAGCGCCCGCCTCGGTGAGCTTTGCCTTGATATCTTCGGCTTCGGCCTTCGAAACGCCTTCCTTGAGGGCCTTCGGAGCACCGTCGACGAGATCCTTGGCTTCTTTGAGGCCCAGGCCGGCAACGACTTCGCGGACGACCTTGATCACGGCGATCTTGTTTCCACCTGCAGCTTGGAGGATGACGTCAAACGAATCCTTCTCCTCAGCAGCGGCGGCTCCATCGCCGGCACCGGCAGCAGCGACCATAACAGGTGCCGCAGCGGCAGCGGCCGAAACTCCGAATACTTCTTCGAGTTCCTTGACCAATTCCGACGCTTCAAGAAGCGTCATACCTTTCAAATACTCAACAACATCAGCTTTTGTAACTGCCATGATTTTTATCTATCTCCTATTTAGGGTTCTTTTCAAAGGATGAAGGATGAAGGATAAAGGATAAGGATCCCTGTCTCCGTCGTCCTACGATCCGGTTGTGTTATGCGATCGGATGGCATCTGGCGGGAAAAGCTCTTCACTTTAGCCCTTATCCTTAATCCTTTATCCTTTCGCTTCCGCCGCTAGAACCCAGGGACGTCTAAAGAACGGGCTGCATCACCTTTCTCGTTCCGTCCGAAGCCGGTGTGACCTGACAAATCACTTGGCTCGTTTTACCTTGAGTACGGCTATCAATTTCGAGTGCCAGCCGTACGGCCGGCACCTGAAACAAAACTTCTTCTATTCCGCCGCCGGCTCTTCAGCCGGAGCTTCTTCCGCCGGAGCAGCCTCGGCCTCAACGGCCGGTGCCTCTTCAGCAGTAGGTGCTTCCTCCGCGGATGCCTCGACCGGAGCTTCGGCAGCTTCCTCTGCGGGGGCTGCCTCGACCTCGGCAACCGGCTCTTCAGCCGGAGCGGCCTCAGCAGCCGGTGCCGGGGCACCTGCGGCACGGCCTTCCTGCTCGCCTATCTGCTTGATCACAACCGCCAGGTCACGCGGAACGGCGTTGATCACCGTAACAATACGCTGTGCCTGTGCGTTGAGAACATAGAGCAGCTTCGAAATAAGCTCCTCTTTCGACGGAAGGTTAGCGATCGTCGTCAACTGGGCGAGATCGACCAGCTTGCCGTCAACCACACCTGTCTTAAAGGTGTAGATGTCCGCATTATCCTTCATGAACTTCGAGATAGCCTTAGAAAGCACGACCGGATCATTCTCGGTCCAAGCTATCGCGGTAACACCCTTGAATGCGTCAGTGGCCTGTTCGAAGTCCGTCCCCTTTACCGCGATGCGGGCAAGGGTATTCTTGACGACCTGATATTTTGCGCCTGCCTCACGCAAGCTATTGCGAAACTCCTGATCCTTGCTGACCGTGAGCTTTGTAAAGCTGACGACCATGGCGGACGTGGAATTCTGCAGCGATTCGGTGAGGGCAGCCAGATCTTTTGCTTTTGTTTCTCTTGTTTTCATTTCCTTATCACAGAAACCCGGTCGCTATCGCTTCCGGTTCTGACATCTCCTCACTTAAACGTATGCAAGCTCATCGAGCAGTACGCCCGGGCTCATGGTTGACGCCAGGTTGATCTTCTTGAGATAACGGCCCTTGGCGGTCGTCGGCTTTGCCTTCATCACGGCTCCGATCAGGACGCGGGTATTCTCCTGCAATTTTGCCGGGTCGAATGACACCTTACCGACCGGCGAGTGAATAACGCCCGTCTTATCGACGCGGTATTCGACCTTACCGGCCTTGGTCTCTTCGACGGCCGTCTTAACGTCCATCGTCACGGTTCCTGTTTTCGGGTTTGGCATGAGGCCTCGAGGACCGAGGACCTTTCCTAACTGACCGACCTTGCCCATCATATCGGGCGTGGCGATCAGGGCGTCAAAATCGAGCCAGCCACCTTTGATCTTTTCGACGATCTCGTCGCCACCGGCCATATCCGCACCGGCCTCTTCGGCCTCGCGGATCTTGTCACCTTGAGCGACGACAACGACCTTTTTAGCGGCTCCGCCGAGTCCGTGCGGCAGCACGATGGTGCCGCGTACGAGCTGATCCGCCTTACGCGGGTCGACGCCCAGCCACATTGTCAATTCGACGGTCTCGTCGAATTTAGCAAAGGCGATCTCTTTTAGTTTTGAGACCGCTTCTTCAAGCGTGTGCTTCTTGCCGGGCTCGATCTTCTCGAGCGCGGCAATGTATTTCTTGCCTCGTTTCATTTTACCTCCAGGTATTAGCGAATGGTGTTAGCCATTCTCCCTTTCCAACGCCGTCAGGCGTCTGAACTATTCGATCGTCAATCCCATCGACTTTGCCGTGCCTGCGATGGTCTTCATCGCCGACTCGAGATTTGTCGTATTGAGATCTGTCATCTTCTTTTTCGCGATCTCTTCGATCTGTGCCATTGAGATCGTGCCGGCCTTTTCACGATTTGGCTTGCCCGAACCCTTTGCGATACCCGACGCCTTTCTTAAAAGGTCAGCCGCTGGCGGCGTTTTGGTCTCGAACGTGAACGATCGATCGGCATAGACCGTGATCACGACCGGGATCTTCATATCGGGATCGTCATTCTGCGTCTTGGCGTTGAACGCCTTGCAGAATTCCATGATGTTTACGCCGTGCTGGCCCAGTGCAGGGCCGATCGGCGGGGCCGGGTTTGCCTTACCGGCCGGGATCTGTAACTTAATGTAACCTTCTATCTTCTTAGCCATTTTGTTTTTCGATTAACGATCCCCGAGGGGAATGTCCTCATTATTCTTCTTCAGCAAAAGTAACCTTCTCGACCTCAAGGAAGCTCAGCTCATACGGCGTCGAGCGTCCAAAGATGGTGATCGAGACCTTGAGCACGGCCTTGTCTTCGTTGACCTCTTCGACCTTGCCCGTAAAGCTGGCGAACGGGCCGGATTTGATCCTCACCACCTCGCCGACCGTGTAGGTAAACTTCGGTTTCGGCTTTTCGGTCGCTACCTCGATATTGTGAACGATCTGATCTACCTCAGCCTGCGACAGCGGTGTCGGCTGCTTTCCGCCGAGAAAGCCCGTGACCTTAGGCGTTGCCTTGATCGCGTGAAACACGTTATCGGGTATCTTGCCCTTTTCGTCGCAGTCGATCTCGACGAGCACGTATCCGGGATAGAACATCCGCTCGGAGACATACTCCTTATTGCCGCGCATCTCGACGACCTTTTCCTTCGGGAGCAGCACGCCGGTGATCTGTTCACCGAGCTCCATGTCGCGAATACGAGCGTTAAGGCTCTCAACGACCTTGTTCTCGTGGCCCGAATAAGTGTGGATAAAATACCACTGCTTCATCTCAAATATCCTTAAACTCCGGCGATCTTATTGATCACCCACGTAAGGCCCTGCAAAATATAGACCCAAGCCTGGTCAACGAGGAAAAGATACAGAGCAAAAAAGATGACGCTCACGATCACGATGATCGTCGTATTCTTGACATCATTCGAGGACGGAAATGACGTCTTGTCCAGCTCGGCGCGCGTCTTCTTGACGAAATCGCCAATCCCTTCCTTGTGTTTTACATCTGCGTGAGCAACTGCTTCTGACACTTGTCTTTCTCCTATCGGGCCCTCATGATCTTCGATCAAGGATCTAGGATCTCAAATGGCAGGGGTACCAGGACTCGAACCCGGACCTAAGGTTTTGGAGACCTCCATGCTAACCATTGACACCATACCCCTAAATCGAATTCAGAATAATGAATATAGAATTTGGAATTCGATATTCTATATTCGAAATTCGTTATTTGTTCTCTCTGTGCAGCGTGTGGCAGCGGCAACGGCGACAGAACTTTTTGAACTCGAGCCTGTTAGGCGTGTTCTTTTTGTTCTTGGTCGTCACGTAGTTGCGCTCTTTGCACTCCGTGCACTGCAAAATTATGTTATCTCTCGGCATAATACTCAGCTCTCAGCTATCGGCACTCAGCGATCAGCCGAATGCTGACCGCTGAATGCTGACCGCTCATTTATTCCACAATATCGGAAACCGTTCCGGCACCGACCGTGCGGCCGCCTTCGCGG
>CAZJFB010000136.1:0-6267 GCA_964545145.1 uncultured Chloracidobacterium sp.
ACGTTCACCCGACGCACTACGGCCGCATCTGCCCGATCGAGACGCCTGAAGGCCCCAACATCGGCCTCATCTCGTCCCTGTCGTGCTTTGCACGTATCAATCAGTTCGGTTTTATCGAGTCGCCGTACCGCCGCGTTGTCGATGGCCGCGTCATCGAGTATGTCAAGGTGCACAACGGCGGCGACACTAAGTTCAAGCCGGGCGAGCACGTGCCTCTCGAGGACGTCGAGGCCGCCAACAAGAAGATCAAGGACGGCAAAAAGGCCGAATTTGAGCCGTGGCCGTTCTATTTGACGGCATGGGAAGAGGACCGTTACATCATCGGTCAGGCGAATATCGAACTCGACGAAAAGGGCAACCTTGTAAACGAGCGAAACGCCGCACGGCAGAAGGGTGAATTCATCACCGCCGACCGTGCCGATATCCAGTATATGGATGTCTCGCCCAAGCAGCTTGTATCGGTCGCTGCCTCGCTCATCCCGTTCCTCGAGAACGACGACGCTAACCGTGCTCTCATGGGCTCGAACATGCAGCGTCAGTCTGTACCTCTACTCCGTGCCGAGTCGCCGTATGTCGGAACCGGAATGGAAAAGGTCGCGGCTCGAGACTCGGGTGCGGTCGTCATCGCCCGCCGTAATGGCGTTGTCGATTTTGTCGATTCCGAGCGCATCATAGTCAAGGCTGATCATCAGGTCGACGGCACCATCTCACGTGAGGTGACGGCCGACATTTACAGCCTGGTCAAATTCAAGCGTTCTAATCAGAACACCTGTATCAACCAGCGTCCGATCGTCGCCGTGGGCGAACGCGTTCATAAGGGCCAGGTCATCGCTGACGGTCCGTGTACCGACCGCGGTGAACTTGCCTTGGGACGCAACGTTCTTGTAGCGTTCATGCCGTGGCGTGGTTACAACTTTGAGGACGCCATCCTCGTTTCCGAGCGTTTGGTCAAGGATGACTACTATACGTCGATCCACATCGAGGAACTCGAGATCGAGGCCCGCGATACCAAACTCGGCCCAGAGGAGATCACCCGCGATATCCCGAATATCGGCGAGAACATGCTTCGCGATCTCGACGAATCAGGCATCATCCGTATCGGTGCTCAGGTCAAGCCGGGCAGCGTCCTGGTAGGTAAGGTTACGCCTAAGGGTGAGACGCAGCTTACCGCTGAAGAGAAATTGCTTCGTGCGATCTTTGGCGAAAAGGCCGGCGACGTTAAGGATGCATCGCTTACATGCCCTCCGGGCATTGACGGAACGGTCGTTGACGTTCAGATCTTTACCCGCAAGGGCCAGGATAAGGACGAACGCAGCCTCGACATCGAGGGAATGGAAGAGGAAGCTCTCCATCGCGACCTCGACGACGAAATTCGTATCCTTCAGGAACAGCGTGACGAGCGTATCTATGAGCTCTTTGACGGCCGAAAGCTGACAAAGGACCTCATTGACGGCAAGGATGTCCTGATCAAGAAGGGCACAACTCTCAATCGCGAAGTCCTTTCGGGCATCGATACCAAGCTGCTTCGCAAAGCTGAGGTCGCGTCGGGCTCGGTCGATATTTCGGCAGAGGTCAAGGAATACGAACAGCGTACCGAGCGTCAGATCAACATTCTTCGCGATATCTACGACGAGAAGATCACCAAGCTCAAGCAGGGCGACGAATTGCCGCCGGGCGTGATCAAGATGGTCAAGGTGTTTGTCGCGATGAAGCGCAAGCTCAGCGTCGGTGACAAGATGGCCGGCCGCCACGGTAACAAGGGCGTTATCGCCCGCATTCTTCCTGAGGAAGATATGCCTTACCTGCCGGACGGTACACCGGTCGAGATCGTTCTTAACCCGCTAGGCGTGCCCTCGCGTATGAACGTCGGACAGATCCTCGAGACGCATCTCGGCTGGGCTGCTCGTGTGCTTGGGCTCCACTTTGCGACGCCGGTCTTTGACGGTGCGAGTGAAGAGGAGATCAAGGAATACATCGGAAAGGCCAATGCCGAGTACGACCGGCTTAAACTGCCGCCGTCGGTCGGCCCGTCGGGCAAGACTCGTTTGTATGACGGCCTGACCGGTGAACAGTTCGAGCAAAAGGTGACCGTCGGTTACATTTACATGCTCAAGCTATCGCACCTCGTGGACGACAAGATCCATGCTCGCTCGATCGGGCCGTATAGCCTCATCACGCAGCAGCCGCTCGGTGGCAAGGCTCAGTTCGGCGGACAGCGTTTCGGCGAAATGGAAGTTTGGGCCCTCGAAGCCTACGGCGCCGCCCACATCCTGCAGGAATTGCTTACTTGCAAATCCGACGATGTGGCGGGCCGCTCGAAGATCTACGAGACGATCGTCAAGGGCGTCTCGAATTTCGAGCCGGGCATTCCCGAGTCGTTCAACGTGCTCGTGCGCGAGCTACAGTCGCTCTGTCTTGATGTCGAGCTCATCCAGGAAGATCAGATCGATCCGGATGAGGTCGTAGCGGGCGTTGACACACTCGTTGGTGTGGACTAAGAGAATAGGGCCTATGTGTCCCATAGGCCCTATGAATCATATAAAGATCGGCCTAAAGAATTAGGAGAAACATGTTTCGATTTAATCAGGACAACAAAACACAATTGACCACCAATTACGAAGCGATCCGCATCAGCCTCGCTTCGCCGGACAAGATCCGCTCGTGGTCACACGGCGAGGTCACCAAGCCGGAGACGATCAACTACCGTACATTCAAGCCGGAACGTGATGGCCTGTTCTGTGCCCGCATTTTTGGCCCGGTATCGGATTGGGAGTGTCTTTGCGGTAAATACAAGCGGATGAAACATCGCGGCGTCATTTGCGACAAGTGTGGCGTCGAGGTCACGCAGAGCAAGGTACGGCGTGAGCGGCTCGGCCATATTGAGCTTGCGTCGCCGTGTTCGCACGTCTGGTTTTTCAAGGGCTTGCCGTCGCGTATCGGCCACCTGCTCGATATTACGCTTCGCGATCTCGAAAAGATCCTTTACTTCGAAACGTATATCGTTATCGATCCGGGTGATGTGCCCGACCTTAAGCAAAAGGATCTGGTCAATGACGAGCGCTATCGCGAGCTTTCGCGCGACTATCCGGGCGGCTTTGTCGCTAAGATGGGCGCTGAGGCGATCAAGGAGCTGCTTGCTCAGATCGACATTCAGGAGCTCGTTGACGAGCTTCGCCAAAAGATGCGTGACGAGACGTCGCAGCAGAAAAAGCTCAAGTACTCCAAGCGTTTGAAGGTATCGAATTCCTTCCTTCGCAGCGGCAACAATCCGCAGTGGATGATCCTCGACGTTATCCCGGTCATTCCGCCCGAGCTTCGCCCGCTTGTGCCTCTCGATGGTGGACGTTTTGCAACGTCGGACCTCAACGACCTTTATCGTCGTGTGATCAACCGTAACAACCGGTTGAAGAAGCTCATCGAGCTACGCGCTCCTGAGGTCATCGTCCGCAACGAAAAGCGCATGCTGCAGGAGGCCGTCGACGCGTTGTTCGATAACGGCCGCCGCGGCCGCGTGCTTCGCGGTGCGAACAATCGCCCGCTCAAATCGCTTTCGGGTACGCTCAAGGGCAAGCAGGGCCGCTTCCGTCAAAATCTGCTCGGAAAGCGCGTCGATTACTCGGGACGTTCGGTCATCGTGGTCGGCCCGGAGCTCAAGCTGCACCAGTGCGGCTTGCCTAAGAAGATGGCGCTTGAACTGTTCAAGCCGTTCATCTACAACAAGTTAGAAAAGGACCAGCACGCCGCGACCATCAAGCAGGCTCGCGAAATGGTCGAGCGCCAGGAGCCGATCGTTTGGGACATCCTCGAAGAGGTGATCCGAGAGCATCCCGTATTGCTCAACCGTGCACCGACGCTTCACCGTCTCGGTATCCAGGCCTTTGAACCGGTGCTCGTTGAGGGTAAGGCGATCAAGATCCATCCGCTCGTTTGTACGGCGTTCAATGCCGACTTTGACGGCGACCAGATGGCTGTTCATATTCCGCTGTCGGCCGAGGCACAGATCGAGGCGAGCGTTTTGATGCTCGCGTCGAACAACCTGCTCTCGCCCGCATCGGGCCAGCCGATAGCGGTCCCGTCGCAGGACATCGTTCTTGGCTGTTACTATCTGACGCTCGCCCGTGACGAAATGAAGGGCGAGGGCCGTGCCTTCGCGTGCATCGATGACGTACTGCTCGCTCTCGACGCCGGACTTGTCGATACACAGACCAAGATCAAGCTTCGCTGGAAGGGCGATCTCATCGACCTTACGCTGGAGCACAATAACCAGGACGTTATCCGTGCTACGGTACGTCCGAATGTCGATCAGGTCATCGAGACAACGGTCGGCCGTGCGATCTTTAACGAACGCCTGACCCGTGACGGCCTGCCGTACGTTAACGGCGTTCTTAAGAAGAAAGGCCTTCAGTCGCTTGTGACCTTCTCGCATCTCCGCCTCGGACATGATTCGACGGTAGCGTTGCTAGATGATCTCAAGGCGATGGGCTTCCTGTACGCGACACGTGCAGGCGTCTCGATCGGCATCGACGACATGGTCACGCCGACGAGCAAGAAGGGCATCATCGACAAGGCTCTCGAAGAGGTCGAAAAGCTCCGTCGGCAGTACGAAGACGCGACCATGACCGACCTTGAACGAACGAACAAGGTCACCGCTATTTGGTCGGACGTTACGGACCACGTCGCCAAGGAAATGTTCAAGGCGATGCACACCCGCGAAAAAGAGCGTAAGGAATTGAACCCGATCCTCGTCATGGCCGACTCAGGTGCCCGAGGTTCGGAGGCTCAGATCCGACAGCTTGCCGGTATGCGTGGCCTTATGGCAAAGCCGTCGGGCGAGATCATCGAGAACCCGATCCTTGCCAATTTCCGCGAGGGCCTGGACGTGCTGCAGTACTTTATCTCAACGCACGGTGCCCGTAAGGGTCTGGCCGATACGGCCCTCAAGACCGCCGACTCGGGTTATCTGACCCGACGCCTGGTGGACGTCGCTCAGGACGTGATCGTATCCGAACAGGATTGCGGCACGCTGAAGGGCGTCTGGGCCGAGGCTATCATCCGCAATGGTGAAGAGGTCGAATCGCTTCGTGACCGCATCGTCGGCTGCACGTCGCTTGACGACATCATCGACCCGGTTGACGGAACGGTTATCGTCGAGGCGAATACCGAGATCAATGAGGACCTGGGCAACAGCGTCCAGCTCTCAGGCCTGCAAAAGGTCAAGATCCGCAGTGCCCTGACGTGCGAATCCCGCCGCGGCATCTGCGTTAAGTGCTACGGCCGTAATCTCGCGACCGGTAATACGGTCGAGATCGGCGAGGCTGTCGGCGTCATCGCCGCACAGTCGATCGGCGAGCCGGGCACGCAGCTTACGATGCGTACGTTCCACGTTGGTGGTACCGCCCGTCTCGAACAGGAGACCAAACATACCGCAGCGATGGATGGAACCGTCAAGTATCTCGGCGATCTCAAGGTCGTCAAGAACCGTGCCGGAGAAATGGTCTCGATGCGTCGCCAGTCGGAGATCGCACTTGTCGATGACCGCGGCCGTGAGGTCGCCCACTACAAGGTGGTGTACGGCGCCGAACTTCACGTCAAGGACGGCCAGAAGGTCAAAGAGGACGACGTGCTCGTCACGTGGGATCCGTTTACCTTTGCCATCCTGACCGAGGTCAAGGGTACCGTTAAGTATCAGGACCTCAAGGAAGGCAAGACCGTCGAGGAAGAGATCGACAAGGTCACGGGCCAGAAGCGGCTCGTGGTCAAAGATTCGGATGAAAAGAATCAGCCGCGTCTTGAGATCCGTGCCGGCAACAAGGTCCAAAAGACCTATCAGATGCCGATACGTGCCAACCTCATTGTCGAAGACGGCCAGGAGGTCGAGCCGGGCGACGTTATCGCCAAGATCCCTCGTGAAACGACCAAGACCAAGGATATCGTCGGCGGTCTGCCGCGTGTCGTCGAGCTTTTTGAAGCAAGGCGTCCGGGCGAGACGGCGATCATGTCCGAGATCAACGGAACGGTCAAATTCGGCCCGATCTCAAAGGGTAAGCGCAAGCTCATCATCATCGGCGATGACGGCTCTGAACGCGAATACGACATTCCGCGAGGTACGCACATCAACGTGCAGGAGGACGACCGTGTCCGCTCGGGCGAACCGCTCATGGACGGCCCGCTCAATCCGCACGACATCCTGCGTGTCCTCGGTATGGAAGCATTGCAGAACTACCTGGTGAACGAGATCCAGGAAGTTTATCGCCTCCAGGGTGTGAA
>CAZJFB010000137.1:0-3117 GCA_964545145.1 uncultured Chloracidobacterium sp.
GGCATTGCGAATATTCGCGCCCGTGCCAGCATCATCGACGCAGCGATCGCCTGGGAAGCTCAGCCCGGCATCGGCAATTCTTTTTCACTGGAAATAAAGCCGAGAAACGTCACTTGATCGAGTGAATGTGAAGGTCGGGCCGCCGGTCCATCATCATGCGTACCGGGACGATCAGCAACAGCAGAAGTCCCGGGATCACGATGACAAACCCCGCGTGCTCCCAAAACTCCGCCTTGGCAAAGCCGCCTCGTAATACCGCGTTGGCGAGCGGAACGGCGATCGTCGTCGAGTAGTAAACGCCGAGAGGCAGCAGCCAACGCCGCCATCTCGTTCGCGGACGGACGCCATCACTGTCCGACAACACTTTTTCCTCCGCAGCAAAGATCAGCAGCAGGAACCCAAAATAAATGACGATGCCCTCGAACCGATGAAGCTGGTCGGGGTTGAGCCAGATCAGCTCGGGGTCGATCCGCCGGATCTGCATCGCGGTCGAGATGCGCACGGTGTTCGCGAGTAGAGTGGTCAGGTAGGCAGCGGCGGCGGACATGGGCAGGAAAAGCCATCCCGGCCCCGAACTTCGCTTCCACATCCAGCCGGTCGCCAGCAGCACGAATGCGGTGATCATGAAATTAACGCCCGAGCACGAGGCCGCGATCAGGAACGAATGGTCGGCGCTCATATAGCCGGCACCCGACTCGAACACAAAATCGACGCCTGTTATCAGCCCGACCAGAGATCTCGTCGGTGCGAGTACCCAGCCGAGATCATCGACGCCGGCCGACGAATAATAGTATTTGACCGCCGCGGCACTTAGTACCACGGCGATCAATTGCGGGAGAAGTCTTATTCTTAGGCGGGTGTTCATGGCGAGATCACTGCGGGGCGATATTTGAAGAAAACTGCCGTGCCTCGCTCCATCGCCGGCGTGCGATCAGGAATATCGCGATCGTCGCCAGACCGGCAAAGAGCCACACAAGTTCAGGTTCGCTGCCGACCGCCAGGTCGCTTACGCCGAGCGGCAGCGGCAGCGGCTGATCGACCTCGGTCGCGTCGCCGTTAGGATTTCGGACGACCTCGCGAACGGCGATGAACGACGTGTATTGGGTCAGAAGGTTGTATTTCAGGCCGAGCTGCGTTATCTCTTTGACCCTTTCATCCGATACGTTTGGCGAACCGTAATCAGATAGCTCGGCGATCCGCGAACGTGCCCACAGATATCGCAGGGCGAGATTGCCCGCATCGGGAGCGACGCTCGAGACGTCAAAGCTCGCCGAGTAATCGCCGCCGCCCGACTTGCCCCGAAGCTCGAGGCTGCCTGACGGGCTTCCACGCCATTTGCCATAGACGATGACCGGCCGGCCGGCAAGCAGATCGGGCAGATGCTCGGGATAAACGTCGTATATCTCAAAGCCATTCGAGCGAAAGCTCAGGTCGGTCAGCACCGGGCTCTGAATATACTCGCGGAATTTGTCTGCTGCCTCGGCCGCTCTCTCGGGCCCCTCGATGATAAATGGTTCGCCCATTCCGGCCTTGGCGACACCCTCGATCAGGTATCTATTGACCGACGAACCGATGCCGAAGGCGAACATATTGCCCTTGTCGAGATTTTGGCGAATGTATTCGAATGTCTCCTGCTCGCCCGAGATATAACCGTCCGTGATCAGTACGATACTGCGCGAAACGCCCGATGCACCGGGCAAGGTCATCGCATGCTTGACCGCATCGAGCAGCTCGGTGCCGCCCGAGCCGCGCTGTTCGTCTATGAGGGCTATCGCACGGTCGATATTCTCCTTGTTTGCCTGCAGCGGCACATCGGATAGCGAGGTCGAGTCGCCCGAGAACAGGATGACGTTAAAAAGATCGTTGAAACGCATCTGCGACAACAGGTCCTGCATCAGCTTTTTTGAGGTCTCGAGCGGAAATCCGCTCATCGACCCCGACACGTCAATTACAAAGATGTATTCGCGCGGCGGGATGTCCTCGGGCAGCACGCGGTTTGGCGGCTGTGCCATGTAGAGAAAGAAGTTCTCGTCCTCGCCTTGAAACAGCAGCAGGCCGGTATTGATCTGGTTGCCCTTTAGCCGGTAACGCAGAATAAAGTCGCGATTGCCCTGGAACGCGTCGGGGTCGTCGAGAGTTAGATTCGCGATCGTTGGGCCGTGCCATTCTGGAGCGATCGAGTGTGACGCGCAGCTAAGGTCCGATATCGGCAACCCCGCGGCAACGCGTGCCGAGATATGCAGCGTGCTCGTCGGCCCCTCGCCCTCGTGAAGGTAAGGGCTGTTAACCTGTCCGGTCTTTGCTTTCTCGCCGGACGTGTAACGGGGGCCGACGACCGTCGGATATACGACCTCGTACAGCCCGTCGGTCGGCACGAGAAGCTCCGTATATCGCAGCTCGATCTGGATGTCGTCATTGGGCATTATGTTGGCGAGCTTCATCGAGAAAACATTTGGCCGGTTTTCCTCGAGCAAAGACGCGCTTTTGCCCTCTTCCTTCGCCTTTTCAAATTCTTTCTTGGCGATCTCGCGTTCCTTGATCTTGGCGTAAATGATCTGGTCGCCTATCTTCATTCGC
Source organism: uncultured Chloracidobacterium sp. (assembly GCA_964545145.1). GTDB lineage: Bacteria > Acidobacteriota > Blastocatellia > Pyrinomonadales > Pyrinomonadaceae > OLB17. Next base: position 2,578 of record CAZJFB010000137.1, read on the forward strand.
ATCGAGTAAACGGCCGCCCGCGTCGACGCCGGGAAAAGATATGTCGCGTGGATCGGCCTCGAGCCTTCGTTGCGGTAGCTCTGCGTCACCTTGACGTCGGCGATCACGCCCGAGACATTGATCTCGACGCTCGTATCCTTGAGCGGAAGACGGTCGACCCGCGGGTCGCCATCGACAAAAAAGTAGGGTGAAAGTGTCTTGTCGGCGGGCCGCTCTCTTTCCTCTTGGCCCGCGACAGTTAATGTGAAAGCCGCCGCCAGGGCGAGCAGCAAACAAAACCGTGATAAACAGATTCTTGACAGTAAATTCGACATAAGATCATCTCCAAAGACGTGGTATGAAAAAGACCTGTACTCAAAGTACAGGCCCATCCTATGCCGAATTATTTGCCGCGATAATGTCCGCCGCCACACCCGCGAACCGTAACAGCCACAGTCACTGGTCGGGAAGACTACGGCGTTCCGGGCGGGATGGATGTAATGGCCGCGATACCCTGACGTTTGTGATTCCTATTGCGATGGGGCGACGAGTCGGAACAGC
>CAZJFB010000137.1:3217-6227 GCA_964545145.1 uncultured Chloracidobacterium sp.
AATACAAAAAAAGGCCGTCATTTACGACGGCCGATCCAAATGGACGACAATGATGTGCTGACTAACCTACTTTCTTCCCCCGCGAAGGATCAAGCCCACCACGAGGCCGATCGCGGCCGAGATGAGGATCGTCTGGCCCGGCTTTTGGCGGGCAAATTCCTTGGCGTCCTCGATCAGTTCCTTCGGTTCCTTTGCCGAGATCTCTTTGAACTTATCGCCTGCCTGAGCGAATTTGTCGCTGGCAAAATCTTTGGCCTTGACGGCCGCGTCCTGTATCTTCTGCCCGTATTCCTGTGCCTGCATCTTCAGATCTCCTAAAAACTCGTCCGTCGTCACCTTGTCCGTAAACGGTTCACCGCCCACCGGTACGAGGCTCTGCTCCAATTCCTGTTCTGCTTTCCTGACCTCTGCTTCAAATTCCGACATAGTAATTTCGTCCTCCAATTATGATGGCCCGGCAAAAAAATTCAGCCGATCGTGCGCCTTTTCGGATGAATTCTTACGCCATACAGTTGTAACGAATTTGCCTCGCGGCGAGTTCAATATTTGTAGGGGCCTGTGCTTTCCTGCGGAAATTTCGTTTGACACGCCGAATCCGAAAATGTAATCCTAACGAAGTTAGTAAGTAATCACTTACCTTTGGAAAGAGGAGCGATATTGATAGGCAAACTTTTTAATTGTGAACATCCGGGGCGAATGACCGGCGACGCCCGACGCGAACAGATACTCGCGACGGCGGTCGAGTTGTTTTCGCAGCGGGGCTTCAAGGGAACCACTACTAAAGAGATCGCGGCCGCCGCCGGCGTCTCAGAGGCGACCGTTTTCAAGCATTTTTCGAGTAAGGACGATCTCTATGCAGCGATCCTCGACGCCAAGGCATGCATCGACGGCACGCATGTATTCCCGTGGGAGGGCAACGAGGCACTTCAAAAAGCTGTTGCTGAAAAAGACGATTTTGGGGTCTTTTACTACATTGCCCTGGCGGCTATGAACAAGCACCACGAGGATGTCGCCTTTATGCGGCTGCTGTTTTACTCGGCCCTCGAGGAACACGAATTGGCCGAGCGGTTCTTTCAGGAATTCGTCAAGCAGGTCTACGACTTTATCGGCGGCTATATCAGGATCCGGCAGGGCGACGGAGCCTTTCGCGAGATGGATCCGCGCGTCGCGGTCCGCTCTTTTATCGGGATGATGATCCACCATTCGCTAAACAACATTCTTTGGGACAAAAAACGCAGGATCATCGATATGTCTAACGAGGAAGCGGCAAAGAATTTTACCGAAGTTTTGCTGAACGGCATCAGGGCCGAGAGCGTTCAAATAACACAATGAGAGCTATTCGTACGAGAGAAATCCTTGTTGGGGCCGTCATCGCTTTGTCGCTGGCAGCCGCCGGCTGCGGACGCGGAGCGGCAAATTCCGCAGCCAACGCCAACGCAAACAGTCAGTCAGCGACGATCGACGTCACCACCACGCAGGCCGTCGTTAAGTCGATTCCGACATATTTTGAGGCGACCGGTAACCTCGCCGGCGACGCTCAAACCGATGTCGCACCGGTCGTCGGCGGCAAGGTGGTCGAGGTCAATTTCGACGTAGGCAGCTATGTGACAAAGGGCAGCGTTCTGGTCAGGATGGACGACCGCGACGCACGCATTCGCCTCGAACAGGCCCTGGCCCAGCTCGAGCAGCAAAAAAAGAATGTCGGCACGGCCGTCGCAGCTCTTCGCCAGGCTCAGATCCGGCTAAACGTAAAGGACGGCGAGGCCTTTGACATCGAGACGTTTTCGCAGGTCAAATCGACGCGGGCCAATCTCGTGCTCGCCGATAAAGAGCTGGCGCGTGCAGAAAAGCTCTACGCGACAGGCGACGTTTCAAAGTCGGTGGTCGATCAGCGCCGCGCCCAGCGTGACGCCCTGCTCGGCCAGCTCGATGAAGCTCGTTCGAATGCAGCCGTCGCGGTAAAGGCCATCAATTCAGCCGAGGCTCAGGTAGCCGCGGCCCGCAGCGGCATCGCGACGGCCGAGGCCGCCGTCGATCAGGCCCGCAAGTCGCTCTCAGACACCGTGATACTCGCGCCGATCAGCGGTTACGTATCGGAGCGTGTCGCCGACCTCGGTGAATTCCTGACACCGAACGCGCCCAATACCAAGGTCGCGACGATCGTACGCACATCGAGCCTAAGGCTAAAGATCGACGTCCCCGAGGCAGCGATCGGCAAGGTCGCCATCGGCCAGGGCATCTCGATGCAAACGAGTGCGTATCCCGACCGTAATTTTGCCGGAACGGTCGTTCGCATGCTGCCTAACGTCAACGCCACGGCCCGTACGCTCACAGTCGAGGCCGAGGTGCCTAATGGCGACGGCCTGCTCAAGCCGGGCCAATTCGCAACGGTCCGCATCACGCAGTCCAAGCCCGAGAACGCCGTGATGATACCGGCAAACGCTGTCAAGGCCGAGGGCGACATTAACAAGATTTACGTGGTAAAGGACGGCGTCGTTCGTGAGCGCATCGTCCAGCTCGGCCTGCTCGAGAACGGCCAGATCCAGGTGAAGGCCGGCATCACCGAGGGCGAGGTCATCGCGACCAGCAATTTGAACGAACTTTACGACGGCATCGCAGTGCGAGCGTTATAGACTCTTGAGACTTTGGACTTAAAGATTTATGCAGTGGTTAGCCGAAATTTGCGTTAAGCGTCCGGTCTTTGCGACGATGCTGATCCTATCGCTGGTGGTCGTCGGAGCGTTTTCGTTCCTGTCGCTCGGCGTCGACCTTTTCCCGAAGATCGATTTCCCGACGATCACGGTCACGGTCATCAATCCGGGCGCCTCGCCGCAGGAGATCGAGACCGAGATCACCGACAAGGTCGAAGAAGCGGTCAATACCATTAGCGGTATTGACGAGATGCGTTCGACCTCGATCGAGGGCATCTCTCAGGTTTTCGTGCAGTTCGTGCTGGAAAAGGACGTCAATATCGCCGCTCAGGAGGTCGAGAACCGCGTCCAGACCGTGA
>CAZJFB010000138.1:0-6039 GCA_964545145.1 uncultured Chloracidobacterium sp.
TTTGCCGGCCTCAGTGAGGGTGCCACAATTGCGCCTTTCCTCGTACCCGGGATGCAGGCTGTCATCACTTATCAGGGCGGAACGAATAACAACGATGTCGTCCTGACGGCGCAGCTTCCGCCGGCGATCATTACTCTCTCCGATCCTAATCCGATCGGATTTGGAAGTGTGACGGTCGGCAATTACTCGCCGGCCCAGACGTATGACGTGTCGGGCGTCAATCTAACGGCCAATATCGTGGTGACGGCACCGGCGAATTATGAGGTTTCGTTGTCGCAGTTCAGCGGCTTTGGTTCGTCGGTCAGCATCCCGTTCGGTACCGGTACGGTTACAAATGTGCCGGTATGGGTAAGGTTTGTGCCGACCACGACAGGTTCGCTCGGCGGGAACATAACCCACACGAGCGGAGCCGCACCGACCGTCAATAAGCCGGTGGTCGGTACCGGCGTGGCCTCGGTTTGTACCGCACCGCCAAGTGGCATGGTCGCCTGGTACAGCGGCGAAGGAAATGCGAATGATAGATTTGGTATCAATAACGGCACCGAGGTAAATAGCCCCGTTTATCCGGCGGCAAAGGTCGGTAGCGGATTTGGATTTGCTCCAGGCGCAGGCAATTCGTACGTGAATGGCAGCTATGTTACGGTTCCGGATTCGGTTTCTTTGAAGCCCACAAGTGTGACGGTAGATACATGGGTAAACTTCGCCTCGCTCGACTCCGCTCAAAGCGGTGGAGCTTCGGCTGGCGACCAGTTCATGGTGGTCAAGGGGAATTCCCTCCACGGCGGCGGTGGATTTATCAGTTCGTACGCACTGGAGAAACTTCGTCGAAGCGGCGCGGACAATTTCTATTTCTGTGTGGATTTTGCATTCGGCGACGAACAGTGCGCTAAGTCGACTACGCAGCCCGTCGCCGGTCAGTGGTATCACGTCGCTGGCGGCTATGATGAGTCGAGTGGCGCGGCAAGAATCTATGTTAATGGTGTGCTTGAAGACACGGCCGCTGGTACCGCAGGTAAGGCACTCAATTACGCTGTGAAACCCCTCTTCCTCGGCAGGTCGGGTGACGCTGGGTTTGACGGCCAGTTAAACGGGACGCTCGACGAAGTAGAGGTCTTTAACCGAGCTTTGACAGCGACAGAGATAGCGAATATCTACAACGCAAGCTCGGCGGGCAAGTGCCCCACGCCTGACGTTTTGGTTGAAGAGCCGATCGGAAACGTTCTTGTTGACAATGTCTCGACAGTCAACTTTGGCACGGGCCAGGTACCGGTAGCCGGTACTCCAAAATCGTTCACGATCCGTAATAACGGTTCGACGACGCTGAATATCACTTCGGTCGTATCCGACAGCACTGAGTTTGTGGTTAATACGACGGGTATGTCGCCGACCGTTGCGCCCAACGGGAATACCGCGTTTACCGTAACGTTTACGCCAAGCGCACTTGGACTCCGCACCGGCAATCTCGACGTCAATACTGACGATCCGGATGAGAATCCGTTCGATATTGCAATGACCGGTACCGGCGGCTGTCTCGTTAATCCTGTTGTTGTGAACAACGCGAATAGCGGTGCGGGCTCACTCCGTCAGGCTGTGATCGACGCCTGTGCCGGCAGCACCATTACATTTGCCGGAAGCGTGGTCAGCCCGATATCGCTTTCGACCGGACAAGTCACGATCGACAAGAATTTGATCATCGACGGTCCGGCTTCTGCCCTCACCGTTCAAAACACTCAGGCCGCCGGAGCGACGAGCCGTGTGTTTAATGTGCTCACCGGCGTCACTGCAACTATCCAGGATCTGACTATATCGGGCGGTAATACGACAGCCGGCAACAACGGCGGCGGTATCTTGAATAACGGCACGCTGACAATTACGAACGCGACCATATCCAATAATGCGACGGCGGCTAGCTTTGGTGGTGGGATCGCGGTTGACAGCGGTTCGGCAGTACTGAACACCGTCACTTTTACCGGCAATACTGCGCCGAATGGAGCGTCAGGGGCGATCAGCAGCACTGGCTCGTTAAACGTAGGCTCCGCAACGGTTCGCAACAATATCGCATCAGGTACTGGCGGTGGATTTTACAACGTCGGCGGCACGTTGATCGTATCGAATTCGACAATTGGCGGTACGTCCGCGCAGGCCAATAAGGGCATCCTCGGTGGAGCCATCGTCTCGGCAGGCGGCACGACGACAATTACGAACTCGCTCTTCTCGAATAACGAGGCGAATGGCATCGTTGGAAATCCGAACGGGGTGGGCGGGGCGATCTACGCTCCGGCGGGGATCATTCTGATCACCGGCTGCGATTTTGTGGGTAACAAGACGTCCCATCAGGCCGGAGGAGTCGGCCTCGGCGGGGCTATATACAGGAACGGAGCCTCGACCATCACTGTGAACCAGAGCCGATTCTTTGGAAACACACAGAGTACGTTCGGCACTGGCGGGGCGATCAACAATAACGTAGCGGGTTCGATCAATGCAGAGAACAACTGGTGGGGCTGCGACGCATTTCCGGGCGCCGGCGGCTGCGATTCGACGTTTGGCACGGTCGACAGCAACCCGCGCATCGATCTGCGTCTCACCAGATCCGCCGATCCGATCTTTGTAGGGGGAACTTCTACGCTTTCGGCAGACGTGCGTTTCAATTCGGACAACGTGAACGTTGGTACTATCCCTCCGCTTGAGGGCAAGACTGTTACATTCGGAGCCGCAGGGTTTGGCACCGTCGTTCCGGGAACCCAGCTGATCGCGAGCGGCGTAACACCTGGTTCTTTATTCACATCGAATGGCACGGCCGGCGTAAATGTCGCTTCCGCAACCTTGGATAACGGCGTGCAGACGGGCTTGACGGTTAACAAGTTCAGCTCGACGACGAGCGTAACCTCAAGTCAGAATGCGTCAGTATTCGGCCAGACGGTCACTTTCACGGCTACGGTGGCACCGGTGTCACCGGGCGTTACGACGCCTACCGGGACCGTGACATTCTTTGACGGGGCCTCGCCGATCTGCTCGGCTGTAGCTTTGTCTGCGGGATCTGCGACTTGCCCGACCTCGGCCCTTGCAGTCGGCAATCACACGATCAGTGCGCAGTACAATGGCGACGGCAGTTACAACACCAGCTCGGCAAACATGACCGGCAATCCGCAGGTTGTGAACCTCGCGAGTTCTGCAACGAACATTACTGCAGATGCCCCCGATGCTTCGGTTGTAGGGCAGCCTTATCAGGTTGACGTGACCGTCGGGCCGGTTGCTCCGTCGGTTGCGACCCCAACGGGTACGGTGAATGTTAGCGACGGCACGGGCGGAAGCTGCATCGTTACCCTCAGCGGCGGCAGCGGAAGCTGTAACTTAACATCGACGTCCGCCGGGGCCAAGACCTTAACCGCGACGTATGGCGGCGATGCAGGCTTCAACGGAAGCTCCGATACCGAGAGCCATACCGTAAACGCCGCAAATACTACGACAACGATCACCAACGCCGTATCGCTGGCATCGACACCGACGGTTACGGGACAGCCTTACGCCGTCAATTGGAGCGTCTCGGTCAACTCGCCGGGAGCCCTAGGCGTGGCAATGACCGGCAACGTTACCGTCAATGCGGGCGGCGGCGACACGTGCACCGCACCGGTCTCGGCCGGGACGTGTAACGTCACGTCTACCACAGCAGGTCTTAAGTCGTTGATCGCGACGTTCACTGGCGACAGCAATTACAACGGGAGTGCGTCTGCCGGGGCCGCTCACACGGTAAACCCGGCCGCTACCACGACGACGATCACAAACTCGGCTTCACTGGCCTCTACTCCAACGGTCGTTGGACAACCTTACGCGGTCAATTGGAGCGTCGCGGTGCCTCCACCGGGTGCGGTAGGTGTCGCCCTGACGGGCAACGTGACTGTAGATGCGGGCGGCGGAGATACTTGCACGGCACCGGTCGCAGCCGGAACCTGTAATGTGACTTCGACGACAGCGGGACTGAAATCCATCACGGCAACATATTCTGGCGACATCAATTACAGCGGAAGTGCGTCCGCCGGGGCCGCTCACACAGTGAATCCGGCGGCGACGACTACGACGATCACGTCTGACAATCCTGATCCGTCGGTTACAGGCGAAACTGTTACGGTCAACTTCTCGGTCGCGGTGACTGCACCCGGAGCGGGAACGCCGACAGGTAATGTGGTCGTTACGGTCAGCGGCGGAACCGAGACATGCTCGGGAACGGTCGCAAGCGGCACGTGCAACATTGTCCTCACGTCGGCGGGCCCACGCACGTTGACGGCTACATACGCGGGCGACGCTAATTTCAATGGCAGCAGTGATACCGAGACCCATACGGTCAATGGTGCAGCCACAACAACGACCACTATTTCAGATCTGCCGGATCCATCGGTGGTAGGCCAGGCAGTTGCGGTCAACTTCACCGTCGTGGCGAATCCTCCAGGAAGCGGTACACCGACCGGAAACGTTGTTGTTACCGTGAGCGGTGGTCTTGAGACCTGCACCGGCACCGTAGCGGCAGGAACTTGTAATATCACCCTGACCTCCGCAGGTGCACGCACTCTGACTGCGACCTATGGCGGCGATGCAAATTACCTGACGAGTAACGACACGGAGCCGCATCAGGTAAATCAGGCTGCGACTACCACGACGATCGTGTCCGACAATCCTGATCCGAACCTTCTTGGTGGAACCTATACGGTTGTCTGGTCAGTGACGGTAAATGCTCCGGGAGCGGGAACACCTACGGGTAATGTCAACGTTTCCGACGGAACTGACAGTTGCAGTGCTCCGGTCGCGACCGGTCAGTGCGTAATTACGTCCACGACCAGCGGAGCGAAGACTGTAACAGCCACCTACGCGGGTGACGCTAATTTCGGGACGAGCTTTGCGACGGCACCGCACCAGGTCGACTGTGTGACGAATCCAATCGTTACGACTAACGCCGACAGCGGAGCCGGCAGCCTGCGTCTTGCCGTTCTACAGGCATGCACGGGCAGCACCATCACATTCCAGCCGGGACCAGAGCCGCCGGCAGGCGAGGGCGAGATTCCTCAAGTGACAAGCCCGATCACACTTATCAGCGGAGAGATCGTGATCAACAAGAACCTGACGATCACGGGACCGGGGGCGAACCTTCTAACGATCTCGGGGAATAATACCGATCGTGTATTTACGGTTGGTGCGTTTACGGTAAACTTCTCGAACTTCACGATCTCGAACGGCCGTGCAACGGTTACAAGCAGTAATCAGTCGAAGGGCGGTGCCATATACAATTCAGGTGGAACGCTGAGTCTGTCCAGCGTAACTATCTCCAATAACGACGCTTTCGGTAATGTTGCCTACGGCGGAGGGATCTTCAACTTTAACGGCACATTGAACGTGACAAATAGTACGATCTCTGGCAACCAGGCAGTTGATAACGTCGGAAACTGGGGCCAAGGCGGCGGTATCTTTAACAATGCAAACGGCACGCTGACGGTTACTAATAGCACGATATCCGGCAATAGCGCTGTCGGCATTGGGCCGATCAATACCGGCAATGGCGGCGGCATTGTGAATTACAACATTCTGACCGTTACGGCCAGTACAATAACCGGCAATGCTGCAAATGGCGGAGCGGCTGCGAATGGCGGAGGTATTCATTCAGGCGGTGGCATCGCTACGATCAGGAATACTATCATCGCCGGTAATACTTTGACGAGCCCTGTAGCGGCTGGACCAGACACGTCAGGTGCATTCACATCTCAGGGCTATAATTTGATTGGGAACGCAGACGGATCGTCAGGATTCACTCAGCCGACTGACCAGACCGGCACGGGAGCGTCCCCAGTTGATCCGCGGCTTCTTCCGCTTGCTGATAACGGTGGGCCTACGAAGACTCACGCGCTTTGCGTGGCGGCAGGCGTGCCTGCGGCAGGCTGTACGGGAGTGAGCCCGGCGATCGACAAGGGTATTAACGCTGTGGTTCCGTTGACCACAGACCAGCGTGGCGCGGGCTTCCCGAGGACGATCGACAATCCGTCGATCGCGCCTGCG
>CAZJFB010000139.1:0-5946 GCA_964545145.1 uncultured Chloracidobacterium sp.
GATTTCCGATCGGGTCCTATTCTGCCGATTTCTCTCTACACCGAATTTCGGGTGCTCAAGCCTTGCCTGATCGGACTCGAATTCGATCCAATAGGAACAACAAACGAAGAAGCACCGCGAAACGACGCGGTGCTTCTGAGCGAACCCAGGATCGAAAGCTATTGCCGTTAGGGCGTTATTACTTTCACTGTCTTTTCTTCGTCAGTGAATACCTTGATCTTGGTACCTTCCTTTATCTCCGCATTCTTACCGCGCTTCAACAGGCCAACAGGCCCGAGGAGCACCGTGAGGGCGATAGTTGTTCCGGTCTTGTTCTCTCCTTCTTTGCCTTTTGACGCTCGTACCTTGAGTTTTTGGCCGTCAACCGTGGTTGTTGTTTCAAGACGGATATTCAGTTCGCCGCCCTTCCCGAGAAATCCGCTCTTTTTGGCATTTGTGACGATGCCCTTGATCGCCGTGCCCTTTGCGATAACGACTACACCGTCAATCACGACATCCTCCTCAACCTTGAACGTGAGCGGGTCGTCCTCTTGAGCGGTCTTGCTTGAAATTGTCTCAGTCGTGACCGCTGAGATCTCCGTTCCGTCAGGAATGACAACATCGCGGCCGGGTGCCTTCTGGCCGAATGACGGTGCGCTTGTCCAGAGCGCGACACAGAAAAGGATAAGTGTGGCAGTAAGCTTCTTCATGCTCGATCTCCTTAATCGTCTAGTAAAAATGGTTTCGTTGCTATTTATCGGAGCCATCCTAGCACTCAAATGCCTCACATTCAATAACTCGCCTCATGCAGGGCCCGACATTGTGCCCACGATCTCATCGAAAGCGTCGCGGATCGCGAGCCTGTGCAACGTAAGCCTCTCGAGCAACTCGGCCGATGAGGCGAGGCCCATTCGGTAGGCGATCGTGTTCAATGCGTGCTGATTCGCGGCAGGGAGCCGTGTTGTGCGGCCGACCGTCAGCCTGAGGTTGTGGTCGAGGTCCGCGAGGAAGCGATATCCAGCGAGGAGCGGATCGAACTCAGGGGCGCCGAGCGAGCCTCGCTCGTGCAGGCGTCGGAGCATAGCTGAAGTTGAGCGATCGTCCGCCTCGTCTGGGACATTATCGCGAAGCTGCAGGAACCGCATCGCAAAGTAAACATCCAGCATTCCGCCCGAGCCGTATTTGATATCGATCTCGCCGGAGCGGCGGGTTCTCGCCCGCTGTTGTTCGAGAGCCAGCCTGACTCGCCTGGTTTCCATGGCTAGTTCCGCGGGATCGACGGCGAGAGCTCGTTCGTGGATCAGCCGGCGCGTCTCGGCCTCAACATTATTGCCGATCTCGGGCAGGCCGCCGGCGAACCTAAGTTTGACGAAAGCCAGCATTTCCCAGATCGCGGCCGTGTCTTCCATATAGGCGAGGAACGCGTCGATCGAGATCGAACTCATCCCTTTCGAGCCGAAGGGACGAAGCCTCAGGTCGACGCGATACAGGCTGCCGTCGCGGGTCATCGATGACAGTGCGGTAGTAAAGAGTTCGACGGCTCGGCTGTAGAATTCGGCTGCGGTGACGCCGGCGACGACATGCTTCGGGTCGAAGTAAACGATGATCAGGTCGAGGTCGCTGTCGTAATCGACACCGCGGCCGCCGAGCTTGCCGAGTGCCATTATCGCGAGATCGAGTTGGATCGACTGGTCCTGATACCTGTGAGCGAGTTCGTCGCGGACAGCCTGTAGGGCGGCTGCGATGCTCGCCTCGGCAAGTGAGGTCTGCAGCCGCTTTGTCTCGCTGATCGTTATCTTGCCGTAAATATCGCGGACCACGATATTCAGCAGGTGCCTCGACCACGCTCGGCGCATCGCCGAGAGGCGGCCGCCGAAGTCGTGGGCCGTCTCTATCGCATCGAGCATCGAGGCATGGTAGTCAGGCGTATCAAAGCTATCCTCGGGGTCCGGCAGGTCGGCGGCGAGCTGTGGGTTGGCAGCCAGCATGGTCGCAAAGTGGGGCGATATCTCAGTCAGGCGTTCGAATACGGCGGCGTGCCGGTCATCCGGGTCGAACTCGACATCGCTCTTTTCGATCGAGGCGAGTACGTATGAACGAGTTCGCTCGGTTGGATCAGGTACCTCTGTCAAGTGCATCCCGGGAACCTCAATGGCAGCAAGTTCGCCAAAAACCCGAGAGAAGACCCGGTTTACGTTGTCGGTATGAATGTTGAGGTCGATCTCGAAATGGCCGCCCGAGGCAAAATCCATTCGGCGGGCAAGAAGCTCGCGTTTTATCGAGTCGTCGGGCACGGTATGGGTCTGCAGGCCGTTCTCCATCTGCAGAATGTGCTCGGTCCGGCGAAGGAATTCGTATGCGGCAGCGAGCTCTGTCAGCTCGGACTCTGTGATGTGACGCCGGTCTGCAAGCCGCGTCAGGCTGATCAGCGTGTGCGGTGCACGAAGCCATTGATCGTTGCCGCCGAAGGCCAACTGCAGGGCCTGGGCGATAAACTCTATTTCGCGTATGCCGCCGCGGCCTAGTTTAACGTTGAAGCCGCGCCGGTTTATCTGTTCCTGATCGATCCTTTCCTTGGACCGGCGGACGTTAGCAAGTGCCGTCTCGACAGTTTCGTCCTTTGAAAAAACGAGGTCCTCGACCGAAGCGAAAAACTCTTTGAATAGCTCGATGTCGCCGGCACAGCCACGCGAGCGGATGAGCACCTGACGCTCCCACGCTCTGGCCTCGGCGCGGCAATACTTGGCCGTATCGCAGACGGACATGGCGATCGCACCGAGCGTGCCGTGCGGGCGAAGCCTGAGGTCGACGCGGTACGCCGCACCCTCGCCGGACTGATGCCCGACGAGTTTGACGATGTGCTCTGAAAGCTTGATGAAATACTCGCGGTTCGTGACTTGGCCGCGCGTGCCGGTCCCCGACGTCGAGCCCTCGGCGGAGTAGAGGAACACGAGGTCGATATCCGACGAGTAATTCAATTCCCGAGAGCCGAGTTTGCCAAGCGCGGCAACGCAAAATCTTGCCGGGGCCGCCCGGCCCTTTTCATCCGTCACCTGCGGCTGACCAAAGCGGCCGTCCATCTCGTGCCGCGCGAGTTCGAGCGCCGATTCTAGGATGGCGTCGGCAAGATTAGAGATCTCCTCGGTGATCTCGGCGATCGTCGCCAGACGTCGAATGTCGCGAAGAAATATGCGAAGGAGTTCGCGACGACGAAATCGGGCAAAGAGCACCTGAGGCTCGAGAGTGGAATTTGTGAGCTTGAATCGAGCCAGAGACTCGAGAAGTTCGTCGGTTGAGCGAACGGCCGACTCACGACGCTTTCGCTCGAGCCACCACATGTAATCGGGATGCTGATGCATCGTCGTAGCGAGCAGCGGACTGAATGCGGCGAGGGTAGCGACGTCGGACAGCAGTGCCTCTTTTTTCTCGAGTCGCAAATGAGCGGACGGGTGCTTCTCGGCCAGTTGGTCGAGAAAACGCCTTGCGGCCTCAGGATCGGGCAGGCCCGTTGTCAGAAGTTTGATCTTGTCCACCGTTTGAATCTCTGCGGGTCGATCGCGTACTTTTTGATCTTATAACCCAGAATGCGTTCGGTCGAATCTAGCATTTTTGCGGCCCTGGCGACATTACCGCGGCTCGATTTTAGCGCGTCCTGTATAAGGTCGCTCTCGTAAGCCTCGACGGCGGAAGCGAGCGTTACCCGGGTCACTGTGTCACTGACCTCTGCCGTCTGCAGAGTCGGCGGCAGGTGATGGCCGTGGACCACGTTTGAGTCGCAGGCAATGACCGCCCGCTCGATCACGTTCTCGAGTTCTCGAACGTTGCCGGGAAAATGGTAAGCCGCAAGCATATCGATCGCGGGTGTTGAGATACGAAGTATCGCCTTGCCGTGCTCGCGGGAGTATTTTTCGAGAAAGTGGTCGGCAAGCAGCAATATGTCTGATTTCCTTTCACGCAAAGGCGGAAGGAATATCGTGAACGAGTTGACCGCGGCGAAGAGGCCGGCGTCGAATTCGCCGTTAGCTACCGCGGCCTCAAGGTCCTTTGCCGTGGACGCGATCAAGCGAATATTCGATCTCAGTTCCTCGCTCCCGCCCAGGCGACGAAAGGTGTGGTCGGTCAGTATTTTGAGTAGTTTTACCTGAACCGACTGAGACAGGTCGCCGATCTCGTCGATGACCATCGTTCCGCCATCGGCGGCCTCGACAAAACCCCTTCGCCGTGCTGCCATACCTTCAAATGCTTCCTTTTCGAAGCCAAAGATCTCGGCATCGAGCATCGCCGGTGGTGCCGCGGAGCACGCGATCCTCACCAGCGGGCGCTTTGAGCGAAGGCTGTTGTAGTGGATCGCGTTGGCGATCAACTCCTTTCCGGTGCCGGTCTCGCCGCGAAGCAGGACAGTCGCATTTGACCGGGCAACTTGCGTCACCTGGTCGTAAACCTGCCGCATCTGGCTCGAATTTCCGATGATCTGGCCGAAATCGTATTTGGAACGCAGCTCCTTTTTTAGCTGCAGGTTCTCTTCGGCAAGGCGGCGGCTTTCGTCGCTGAGCAGCTTTTCGGTACGCAGCGATTGGGCAATGAGCGATGCGATTATCTGGAGGAACTTGATCGCGGCGGTCTCGTCGATACGGGCGGCCGCCCCAAATCCTGCGGCGATCAGGCCGCGTGTCCTTCCGCGAAGAATGATCGGCACCGCCACTAAAAAACGCGTGCCCGAGCCGAACGCGAGGTGATTGAGGCCTGCATCTTTGGAAACATCGTCGATAGCGACGGGTGAACCGAGGCGAAAGATCTGCCAAAGCGAACTTTTTGTAAGCCGAGCCTCGAGGCGACGGAAATCCGCGGCACCGAGCCCGTGAGCAGCAACGACATCGGCGACCGAACTGTCTCCACGCCCAATGCTGACAAACGCGATCCGCGAGCCGGCCGCCTCGGCGACATCATCGATCACAGCCGAACAGCCCGCACGAACTCCGTCCGTCTCAGAGAGTTTTGCCGCTGTCTGAGCTACAGCTTTGAGTTGATCGGTACGCATTTTCCTACAAGATTGTAGGATATTTGAGTATTTTGCAGAAGTGGGGGGCCATCGGAGACTGTTGTCGCGAGCCGCGGCGATATGCGGCAAACCGGGCCGTCGGTTACAATCCAATGCGTGGATACGCGTGTCATAATCGTGGTACCTCCGGAGGTGAACAAGGTCAGGCTCGAGGACTTTCTTCTCGACCATTTCTCGCGCCTCAGCAAGATGTACCTTCGCGATACCGTAAAAAGGGAACTGTGCGAAGTGAACGGACGTCCCGAGAACATCGGCTATCGAGTGAGGCCCAACGACCTGATCGAGATCGTTCTCGACCCCGATCGCGAGACCGCGATGCTGCCCGAGGACATTCCGCTCAATATTGTTTACGAGGATGGCGAGATCATTGTCGTAAATAAGCCCGCCGGAATGCTGACGCATCCGTCGCATAGGGAGAATTCGGGCACGCTGCTGAATGCCCTGGCATATTATCTGAACAAAAGAAGTTCGGTCCTTATTCGCCCCGGCTTGATCCACAGGCTCGATAAACAAACGTCGGGGCTGATCGTCGTAGCAAAAAACGCCCGTGCTCACCGCATCCTTTCGGGGCATTTCATGAAGAAACGCGTCGAGAAACGTTATCTTGCTCTTGTAGAAGGGATTGTCGACGCGAATGAAGGCACGATCGAGGCGCCGATCGGCCGATACGACGAGTCAAAACATTGGAGCGTCAAAGAGGACGGAAAGCACTCGGAATCGAGATTCTGGGTCCGCGAACGAAAATCGGATACCACGCTGATCGAGCTAGAACCGGTCACGGGCCGCACAAATCAACTGCGGATCCACTGTGAACTGATCGGTCACCCGATCGTCGGCGACGTCCGACGCGGCGGCAGGGAATTCGGCCGGCTTTGCCTGCACGCGTATCGATTGTCATTCCCGCATCC
>CAZJFB010000140.1:0-5917 GCA_964545145.1 uncultured Chloracidobacterium sp.
TCCAGAAATGTAGCAGAATTCCAGAAATGTAGCAGAATTCCGACTTTGTCGCAGAATTCCAGTTTTGTAGCAGAATTCCAGAAATGTATCAGATTTCCGACTTTGTCGCAGATTTCCGGCAGTAACTGAAAACCGAATTCGGCGAGGCCGATCTGAGTCATCCGCGTCAACCTGGTCATCCGCGGCCTGACTTCCGCCGATACTCTTCTCTTTTGAAGGGAAATGCGGAGACAGACAGCCTGCCGCGTCCCGGGGTGTTCCGGCGATCCGGATTTCCGTCGGGGTCAATTATCTGGAGCGAGCAGTTTATACACAGCGAACATACCTTTAGAAATGAACCTTGAGAATAACAAACTGCTGACTTTGTCCTGTTTCTGCCAATCTTGCCGGTGGGCCGAGTGTTTTTTGCCGAACGATGCACTATCGATTATCCTTTTCATTTTCAGAGACTAAACGATGTCTGACTCGCTTGAAAAACCTTTTGGTCAGTATCGGGCCTTCGGTCAAGCCGCGCTTAACCAGCCGTATGGCGGGCGATTGGTCGATCTGATCGTTTCCGGTCCCGAACGTGGTGAACTGCTTGAGCGGGCCTCTCGTTTGCCGTCAATTCAGGTTTCGGTGCGGACCGCGTGTGATCTTGAATTGTTGGCATGCGGCGGTTTTTCACCACTTGACCGGTTCATGGGCAAGGTTGACTACCTGCGATGTGTTGCAGAAATGCGGCTCGAGAGCGGAACTGTCTTCCCAATACCCATTACACTTCCAATAGATGACGACGCGGCGGTAAGCCTCGATTCCGAGATTGCTTTGCGGAACGAGCGTAATGATCTCCTTGCGATCATGACTGTCGAGGAGATCTATGAGTGGGACAGGCTCGAATATTCAAGTTTGGTATTGGGAACCGAGGACAGCCGGCACCCGCTCAACCCTGAGATCGCTCGATGGGGACGCAGGAGCATCTCGGGTCGGCTGGATGTTGTTGATCTTCCGCATCATTTCGACTTTGTTGATCTCAGGCTCACCCCGAGCCAGATCCGTGAGCGACTTGCCGCACTTGGCCGTTCGAACGTAGTTGCGTTTCAGACCAGGAATCCGCTTCACCGTGTACACGAAGAGATGGTAAGGCAGGCCGCGGCCGCAGTGGACGGCACGCTATTGCTTCATCCGGCTGTAGGTATGACAAAACCGGGCGACGTCGAGCACTACTCGCGTGTACGCTCGTACCGGATATTGGTCGATAATTATTTCGACGAAAAGAGGACGCTGCTTTCGCTGCTTCCCGTGGCAATGCGAATGGCAGGACCGCGAGAGGCACTTTGGCACATGCTGATACGTCGAAATTACGGGGCGAGTCATATGATAGTAGGCCGCGATCATGCAAGCCCCGGACTTGATTCTCACGGGCAGCCATTCTATCGGCCCGACGAGGCACAAGAACTTGCCGCCGAATTTGCTGATGAACTAGGTGTCGGTGTTGTTGCTTTTGACGAAATGGCGTACCTTCCGGATGAAGATCGTTACGAGGAGTTGTCTAAGGTCCCGGCCGGCACTACTTCGGTTTCGCTATCGGGGACACAGGTCCGCGAGGACTATTTGAATAAGGGAGTTCCATTGCCCGAATGGTTTAGCAGGCCCGAGGTCGCTTCGGTCCTCGCCGAAACCTATCCGCCGCGGGCAGAGCAGGGAGCTTGTGTTTGGTTCACGGGACTGAGCGGGGCCGGAAAGTCCACAACAGCCGAAATCCTTACGGTACTGCTACTCGAACGTGGACGCCGCGTCACGGTGCTCGACGGCGACATCGTTAGGACCCATCTTTCAAAGGGGCTCGGGTTCAGCAAAGAGGACAGGGACACGAACATTCTTCGCATCGGTTATGTAGCCTCCGAGGTTGCCCGCCATGGCGGGATCGCGATCTGCGCCGCCGTGAGCCCGTATCGATCGGCTCGTAGCCAGGTAAGGGCTATGTTCGGTCCAGGGCGTTTCGTCGAGGTTTTTGTCGATACGCCGATCGAGGTGTGTGAAGAAAGGGACAAAAAGGGAATGTACGCAATGGCCCGCCGCGGGGAGATAACCGGCTTTACGGGTATCGACGACCCCTACGAACGGCCGGATTCGCCCGAAATAGTCGTTGACACGGTCGGTCATACAGCGGAAGATAATGCGCGGCAGATACTAGAATATCTGATCAACAGCGGATTTGTTAGGCACAGCTAGGCCAGGTTCAGTATGCAGACAGCCGGATCGATCAATCTGAAGGTCTCACGCGAGGAAGAGGCATTCCTTCGGAAGTTGAAGGAGGAGGTCGATCGTGGGATCAAGTACATGGGCGAAGGCCATCCCGACCGCTCCATACTTATTTTCAAAGAGGTCGGCTCGAAGGTAGATCCCACTTCAACGACCTATGACGTGATCCAGCACAACCTGCTCACCGCGTACAAGCAACGCATAGAGCAGTTGATGAAGGAAGAGTCGGTCACGCCGGTGAACCGGTATCTGCCGGAGGTTTTTGAACTTGAATTAAAGGGCACCCTTAGGAACGACCGGAAGTTTCGCGGTGGTTTTGCGGACGTTTTCAGGCAGCTCGGAATGATCTTTTACGAGGCCCGGCAGCACGAGGCGGCCCTGGCGTGTTTCCGTCGAGCCATCGCGATTGAACCGTCTCCGGCGTATTACGTCGATCTTACAAACGCACTTGCGTTTACGAAACAGCGGGCCCGCCTGCAGGATTATACTCGTGAATACACACCTGATAAGTTAGGCAGGCATATTTTCATCACCTGCAGCCCAAAGAGCGGCTCGACATTTCTCAAGAACGTACTTGTCGGCGTCACGAAGTTTCGCGATGTTTTCAGTGTTTTCGCCGCGCTTCAAAACGAGCACGAACTCGATATGCCGCAGTTGGCACGATTTGGCGACATCAACACCGTAACCCAGCAGCATGCCCGGGCGTCAGAGGCGAATATCCAGTTGATGCAGGCCTTTGGCATTCGGCCCGTCATCCTAGTCAGGAATATTTTTGATACGACGATGAGCCTCCTTGATTTTTACCGCAAGGGGTTCACATTCAGCACGTTCTTTGAACGAGACGAATTTCGGACATTTGACGAGGAACAGCAGATCGACCTGTTGATCGAGTTCGCCATTCCCTGGTATTTCCAGTTCGTTGCGTCGTGGCAGAGAGCAGAGCGGGAGAAGCGCCTCGAAGTTCTGTGGCTGACGTATGAAGAAATGATCGCCGACAAGGCCGCGACGGTCGAGCGGATCCTTGCATTTCACGGGATCTCGGCACCGCGGACCGAGATCGAGAGGCAGATCGCGTTGACAGAAGCCGATTCGGATCGGAATCGATTTAATAAGGGCGTTGCCGGCCGCGGAAAAACAGGGCTCAACGACGCGCAGCGGGAGCGAATTCGGAGTTTGGCGAGGCATTTTCCGTCAACGGATTTTTCGGTTCTAGGACTTTAGTTTCAGAAATTTGGGTTGGAATTGCATTCGAATTGTAGTAGTCTGAATTCGTTCCATTAGGTTTTTCAAATTTGTATCAGGTTATTTGGGCCGCAGCAGCGGGAAAAGTCCCGTGACCGAGCCCCGTTTTTGATGCGAATTTTAAACTTTTAATCTTTTTGTTGGGAGAGTGAGCTATATGAACACGTTTGACGGATCAGAGCAGCGGTTCAAGAGTGATCGACTGCGAAAGGTCGGCGTACAGCTGTGCCGCATAAAAGTTTTGGTACGACGACAGACTATCGCACTGGCGTGCGTGATACTTGCCGTTTGCTTTGTACTGGGCGCTGACTATTACAAGTCAGCCGCTCTCGTAAAAACGGGGAAGCAAGCTATCTCTCCTGACAGGAGGGCGAACCGGACCGTAAATTGGCAGGAAATGCCGAAGGTCAAGATCGATCCGCAGGACCCCAACGCAAAGGACATGAAGGGGAAGGTGGTCGAACCGGGTGTCGATAACGACACGCCCCGGGCTATTGAGGCCGGTGGCGACACATGCGGCGGTGCGACGGTTATTCCTTCGCTGCCGTACAGTGATTCTGGAACGACCGTAGGCGCGGCTGATAACTACAACCTTCCGCCCGATACTACTATTCCGACTGTCACCGGATGCCCGACGTGTGTTGGCACCGGAGCGGGCGGCTCCGATCCCCGTGGTGCTGTCTATACAGGCACTGGAACCGGCCCTGATGTTGCTTACAGCATTACTTTTTCCAGCCCGGACGCCAGCAACAGTATCGTTGTGACAATGGATCCGACCAGCTCTCAGGACCTGGCGTTGATAGTCTATACCGGTACTTGCAGCAGCAGTCTTGCTGACGCGATCGTTGTCGATGATACGGGACTGGGTGGCGTTGCTGAGAGCGTGTCCATCTCGAACATGCCTCCGGGAACTTATCATATCGTCGTTGACGCGTATTCCACGGGCGGTACCCCTCCGGGACCGAGCGGCCCGTATTCGCTGAATGTTACTGGTACCGGTACAGTAGTCTCGGCGTGCGCTCCGACAGTCTCGACTTTCACCACTGCCGGAACTAGTAGCTGGACGGCACCGTCAGGTGTTGCGTCGGTTCAGGTTGAGGCCTGGGGCGGCGGCGGCGGCGGAGCATCGGATATTAGTTCCCTCGGAAACGGAGCCGCGGGCGGCGGCGGCGGAGCTTATGCCAGGTTGAATAACTATCCCGTCACGCCTGGAAACTCCTATTCATACACCGTCGGTTCGGCGGGATCTGGCGGAACCGCGGGAGGCGGCGACGGCGGTGCTGGCGGCGACTCGTCATTCGTCAACCTCACGACGCTGCGTGCGGATGGCGGCCAGGGAGGGTCTTGGAGTGGAGTCACTCAGGTTCCCGGAGCGGGTGGCACCACAGGTGGATCAGTCGGTGATGTATTGTTTGCTGGTGGAAGCGGTGCGAGCAATGGAGGAACCGATACCGGCGGCGGCGGCGGCGGTTCCGGTGGATCGGCGAGCGCAGGTAATAACTCGACCGGACAACCCGGTGCATCTGCCGTCACAGATGGAGGTCCCGGTGGAAACGGGAGCAGTGGAGCTACCGGTGGGACTCCGGCTTCTGGCCCTGGCGGTGGCGGTGGCGGTTCCGGTATGAATTCTGGTACGAATCGAGCCGGTGGACCGGGTTTTGCGGGCCAGATTCGTATTACCACCATTTGCGCGGCGGCTACAACGCCGGTCTATACTCCACCAGCAAACCAGAGCACTAACGAGGCGGCCTCGACTGCGGTCAATCTCGGATCTTTTGTCGATCCGGACGGCGGGCCGTGGACAGTAACCGTGAACTGGGGCGATGGTTCGCCTAACACAGTATTTAATGTGGCGAGTGCCGGTTCACTTGGAACTCAGAACCATACTTGGGCTGACGACAACCCGACGGCGACATCTTCTGATCCCTACACTGTCACTGTAACGGTCGCAGACAGCGGTGCATTGTCCAATTCCGGCACATTCACGATGACGGTCAATAACGTTGCACCGTCTAGCCTTATTAGATCATTCACAGGGGCGGTCAATGAGAACGGGGTTGTTACTCTAAATGCGAGTTTCGCGGATCCAGGGACGCAGGATACTCATGCGGTGACGATCAGTTGGGGAGATGGCTCGCCAAATACGGTCATCAATCTTGCTGCCGGGGTGTTGGCTATACCGGCGACGACTCACACATACCTTGACGACGATCCATCCGGTACGGCGTTTGACCCCTACACAATAGGGGTCAGCGTAACTGACGACGATGGCGGAAGTGCCGGGCCGTTAAACGGGACGGTAGCTGTAAACAACGTTGCACCGTCGGGAGTAATACTGAACGGCCCGTTCACGATCAATGAAAATGGCAGCGTAAGTCTGTCGGGCAGCTTTACTGACCCGGGAACGTTAGACACTCATGTGGTGTCGATC
>CAZJFB010000141.1:0-5864 GCA_964545145.1 uncultured Chloracidobacterium sp.
CGGGAGTTTCCAGAGCTGGGCCATGTTGAGCGATTCGTGGAAAATGCCCTGATTGACGGCCGCTTCGCCGAAAAAGCAAAGTGTAACCTGGTCTGTTCCCTTATATTTAGCGGCAAACGCCATGCCCGTGCCGACGCCGATCTGGCCGCCGACGATGCCATGACCGCCATAGAATTCAAGCTCCTTTGAGAACATGTGCATGGAGCCGCCCTTGCCCTTTACGCAGCCGCCTTCTTTGCCATAAAGCTCTGCCATTACGCTTTCGGGTGACATGCCTTTGATCATCGCCTGCACGTGGTCGCGATACGAGGTAATGACCATGTCGGTCGGCTTCAACGCCATCATCGAGCCGACACCGATCGCTTCCTGCCCGATGTAAAGATGGCAGAAGCCGCCGATCTTACCCATTCGGTAAACTTCAGCACACTTTTCCTCGAAGCGGCGGCCGAGCACCATCTGATAAAGCATTTCTCGGAGCAGGCCCTTGTCGGTCTTTTTTATCGATTCGAGCTGAGATTTTCGGCGAGTCGTATACTCAGCCTTTGCTATCTCAACGTCCAGAAATTCACTGACCTGGCTGGTCTTGCTTGCGCCATTGGTCGCGGATTTGGGCGATCTTGCCGCCTTGGCCGCCGGCTTTTGGCTTGTTGCTGCTTTAGGCAAATTCGATACCTCCAAAAAACTAACTGCGTGATCCAGGCAAATTTTGTATTATAAGCGACACATATTGAATGTGCAATCAGACGAAATTTGCATGATAGGGACGCGGCTTGCTTGTCTGAATTGACGTTAACCGATTAAATCAGGCCTATTTCACGTGGGACGAGCGATAGAAAAGATGTTCATGAAGGTTTTATACGCGGCCATACTGGTCGGATCATTTTCGGTCTCTGTGTCGGCGCAGTTGAGTATTCAGGCGGTCGATGTTGCAGGCGATAGCATTACGAAAGGCTTTAACGCGTCGAGTTCGTTCCCATGTTCAAACGGCGACCAGGAAACTTACAATTGGCTTACGAGCGATACGCACGGGAGTTCGCTATGCTCGGCCGGCAGTGAGGGGGTATTCAGTTTCATCGAACGGCTTGAGTGCGAGACCGGGGCGAATATTTTCACGTCGTCGCCGAATCATGCAGCCTCCGGAGCGACCTTAGTTGGGAATTTTGCCAACCAGGCGTTCAATGTCAAGTCTTTCCTGACCACCCAGACGGGCCAGCGGCTCGCGGTGGTTTTCCTCGGACATAATGATAATTGTTCGGGAACCAACACCAAGATCAACGCTTCGTGCTCGAGTCCCGACCTGGATCCAGCAAATTACTGCAAGACAACTCCCGCAGCGTTCGAAAGGGAATTGCGAAAAGGACTCGATACCATGATCTCGATCGGCAATACACGTGTCGCTGTCTCGGCACCAGTCCGCGTTTCGCAACTGTGCGATTTCGGAAGCAAGACGAACTGTCAGGTTGGCGGAACGTGCCAGTTTCTCTGGGGAGCCGTCAGTATCTGCCCTTCGCTCACACGGGACTGCTCAAACGAGAGGATCATCGATACCTATACGACCGTGAAGGGGTATCGCGACATTCTAGCCTCAGTAACTTCGGAATATGCAGCGATCCCGGTCGGCGGGACTTCGCCCGTCTTAATGATAGGAGGCCAGATAGTAGGCGGAGGAACAAAGGCTATTGGGACCACGGTCGCCTACTCAGACGGCCCATGGATCTATAAGTTCAGCAGCGGACAGCTTTCGTGCTGCGACTGTTTTCATCCGTCCGGCACTGGACAAGACACCCTGGCACGGCTTGCTAAGACCGGCGTCACATGCTCGCGGGTGACGCCGTGCTGCAAAGATACGGGTGACCCGCTCGCTGACGGCAAGTGTCAGGTGACCGAGCGTCGTATCCGCTATTATCGTGGATTGCTCTGATGCCAGTAAAATCTGTTACAATGCCGAGCAAATATGCACCACGTTGACCAAATTATTTCGGGCCTTAAGGCGATCTCGGATGCCGAATTCACCTGCGAGAACGTTTACCAGTTCCTTGCGGACACGCCTGTTTCCGTTGACTCGATCAGCAGATATTTCTTCTTCAGCCCGAACTTCTACACGAGGAATCTTATCTACAAGGATGACCGGTTCGAGATGATGACGATCTGTTGGGAAAAAGGCCAGGTCTCACGGGTCCACGACCACTCTGACCAGAAGTGCTGGATGACGGTGCCTGTCGGACGTCTAAAAGGGCAGAACTTCGCGATCGATGAAATTGACGAAGGCCGAGGATATTGCAAGCTACGCGAGACCGATTCTTATGTTTTGTCCAATTGTGAAGCTGCAAAGGTCGAACTCGAGGAACCGATACATCAAATACTCAATCTTGCGGAATACGATGAGCGGGCGGTGAGCCTTCACATATATTCGAGGCCTTACGAAAGCTGCCTGTCATTCTGCCGCGAAACTAACACTTTCAAGAGGGTGGAGCTCTGCTACACCAGCATCGGTGGAAAGCTCTGTAATTCGATCACGCTGTAGAAATGGATCGCGGACGCAAGCTACAGCTCTTTGCGTTCGTGGTGGCCCTTACCCTTTATGTTGCGGCGAGAATTTGGGGCCTAACGAGGTCCTGCCTTTGGTTCGACGAGATCTTCAGCGTTCACGCGGCTGAACATACTTGGGACTCGATAATTAAGTTCGTCTCTCTGGACCTGATCCACCCGCCGCTTTTCTATGTTTTGCTCAAGATCTGGATCGGAGCCGGCGGGGAGAGTCTCACCTGGCTGCGACTATTTCCGGTCATATTCTCTATTATCGCGGTATTTCCGTTCGTCTCGCTGTGCCGAGAACTTGGGCTCGGACGTTGGACTCAAACACTCGCCATCCTCTTGTTTGCCGTAAACGGTTCACTCATTAAGTACTCACAAGAAGTGCGTATGTACAGCCTTCTGATGTGCTTCTCGCTCTTTTCGATTTGGCTTTTCGCTCGGTATTTCTTCAAGGGCCAGAGTTTTCTGCCGCTCGTGATAGTAAATGTGCTGATGGTCTACACACATTATTTCGGATGGTTTGTTATAGTGTCGGAGATCGCGTTGATCCTATGGTTCCAGAGGATAAAATGGCGGCGAATGGCCGTTATGTTCGGCTTGGTTCTGGTGAGTTTTGCTCCGTGGGCCGTGGCACTATGGCAGGCGACAGGACTGGGTAATGGACTTGAGCAGAACATCGGATGGATGTCGCGGCCGGGGCCGAGAGAGATCGCAACATTCGTTCTCAATCTGATAGAACCGTTCTATTCCCAATCGAGTACAGCCGAGCCGGTTTCGATCCTTCGCATCACGCTGCCGCTATTATTAATTGTCGTTACCGCGGCGGCTATCTTTATTTCCGAGTTCGTTACCCGGGAAACTAACGATCGTCATCGTGTATATTTTCTGCTGTATTTCATAGTATTGCCGATCATCTTTGTGTTGATCGTAAGCTGGCTGTTGCCGTATTCGATCTGGGGAACGCGCCATTTGTTGATCGTGTTCACTCCATTTACGGTCCTTATCGCCGTCCTGGTAGGCAACCTTCCGATCGCGTGGTTTAAGGCCGTGGCGGCAACCATGATAATTTTGTTTTCCGGATATGCCTTCGTTCTATACGCGTCAAATGATCGCCCAGGTAAGTCGTGGTGTTCATTGGAATCAATTGTTGGCGAATTAGGAACTGAAAACGGCGGAATATTCTGCACTTTTGAGGACCTTGCGGCGTATCACATTTGGTTCGCGAGCAGGAATTCGACGGGCAAACCGCAGATCTTCAAGATAAGTAATATCAACGGCCTGAGAGAAGACAGGGCATACTTTCTCCCGCGCGGTTTCGACGGCGTTATGCAGGTCGGGATTGAAGAAATAGACGCCCCAAAGATCTGGATCGCCTATCGTGCGAAAGAGATCAAAGAGACCGAGCCGCCGCTGAGAAATTTTATCACTAAGGGCTATCGGATCACTGACCGACGGTCCTTGACGTCCGATACCGAGACCGCGATCGTTCTCCGTCTCGAAAAATGATATCCGCTATTTTCTCTTCCACCGTACGCCGTCTTTAGTATCTTCCAGTATGATCCCCTTCGCTGCGAGTTCGTCCCGTATCTCGTCCGATCTGCCAAAATCACGATCCCTACGCGCATTCTGACGTTCTTCGATAAGAGCTTCGATATCTGCATCGAGCAGTTGGCTGTCTTCCGCGCCGAATATTCCCAAAACAGAATCGAACTTAGCGATCGCATTCAGAGCCGCGGCCTGATCGTCCGCCTTTAGCAGGCCAGCGGCAAGGGCCGTATTTATCTCGCGGACCATATCGTGGACCGCGGCGAGAGCGGCGGCTGTATTGAGATCGTCGTCCATAGCAGATTCGAAATCAGCAAGAGCCTTGCCAACTGATGCAGCGGCCCCTTCGTTCGATCCTTCCTCAACCCGGGCATCGCGAACAAGGGAGCGGAAGTTTCTTAGCCGGTCGACCGTCGATTCAGCTCCTTGAAGTCCCTCAAAGGTAAAATTCAACTGTTTACGATAGGGAACTGACAACAGCAGATAACGGATCGCGAGCGGCGAATATCCCTGCTTTGTCAGATCGCGAAAGGTGAAGTAATTACCCTTCGATTTAGACATCGTAACGTCGTCGATCTTGAGAAACTCGCTATGTATCCAATATTTTGCGAAGAGCTTACCGGTTGCTCCCTCACTTTGTGCGATCTCGTTCTCGTGATGAGGGAACTGAAGGTCCTGGCCTCCGGCATGCAGATCGAAGGTCTCACCGAGATACTTCATCGACATCGCAGAGCATTCTATGTGCCAACCCGGCCGTCCGCGGCCAAATGGTGCATCCCAGCCAGGTTCGTCATCGGGGCCCACCAACTTCCATAATGCAAAATCGCGAGCGTCTTCCTTGTCGTATTTGTCTGTGTCTATACGGTCGCTGCCGCCCGCGATGTTTCCGGAAAAGCTGATCTTCGATAGCTTGCCGTATCCGGGAAAGGCGGCAATTCGGTAGTAGATCGAGCCATCTGATTCGTATGCATGCCCGTTCTCCAGCAATGTCGAGATGATCTCGATCATTTCCGGAATATGATGTGTCGCCCGGGGAATGATCTCGGGCCGTTCATTTCCGAGAGCGTCGAAATCCTCGAGAAAATACTGTTCATACGGCGCGGTAAATTCATCGATCGAGATATTGCGTGCGGCGGCCTCGTTGATGATCCGATCATCAATATCGGTCAGGTTCATCACGTGCGTAAGCTCGTAACCCTTGAACTTGAGGTAACGACGCAAGATATCGCCGAAAACAAATGTGCGGAAGTTCCCAATATGCGCAAAATTCCAGAC
This sequence comes from uncultured Chloracidobacterium sp., assembly GCA_964545145.1. GTDB lineage: Bacteria > Acidobacteriota > Blastocatellia > Pyrinomonadales > Pyrinomonadaceae > OLB17. The sequence goes on from CAZJFB010000141.1 coordinate 5,356, forward strand.
AGTGGGGCCGCAGATGTACATTCGGACCTTCCTGTCCTCAAGCGGCTGAAATTCCTCGATCTGACGCGATAATGTGTTGAAAAACCTAAACATATGATTGCAACGGCCCGCACGGTAGCAAGGGCGAAATTATTATCTTAACCTAAAATCCCGTTACTTGATCAGACAGGTCTCCTTCGACGAATTTTGACCTCGCCTCGTCCGAGAACAAATACTCCCGGCTGTAGAACTTAAGCGGATAGTCTTTATCGAAATTGTTGGTAAGTTCGTTCGCCTTTTCAAGCAGGGAAGCTCCGTTTTTCGACGCGTTGAAATCCGCTACCGTCCTCATCCAGAATATCGTCAGTGTCTCGTGGTACGGCATCTCTTTCGAAAGATCGACGCCGAACGCTCCGAGCAATTTGAAAATGCCACTTTTCATCTTTTCAGTCGCCGTATCGAAGTCGTGCAGTATCAGATAATGCAGAGCGACGGTCAAATGCTCGGCGTGTTTCCACGCGTCGCGGCTG
>CAZJFB010000142.1:0-5775 GCA_964545145.1 uncultured Chloracidobacterium sp.
AAATCTTGCCTAATTGCCGAGTCTGCTTCAGAATCGTTGTGGCGTGAATCCTGATCCGACCAAAATTCTAGAGCCGGCGTTTGAGACAACGGACGTCGCCCGTCACGACACCGAGCTTGTTGGCCGTTGCCGCCGCGGCGACCAGGGAGCATGGGACGAGCTAGTAGACCGCTACCAGAGGCTGATCTATGCGATACCTCGCCGTGCGGGGCTGTCAGACGAGCAGGCGGCAGATGTATTCCAGGACGTCTTTCTGACTCTATTCCAAAAGATCGACGAGATCGAACAGCCCGGGAGGATCCGTTCATGGATCGTAACCACAACAAAATTTAAGACCTGGGGTGTCATTCGCGGATCAAAGGGATTTTATTCACCTGAGACGGAAGAGGAAATGGAATCTGAAATGGCGAGCATCGCCGACACTTCTCCGCTGGCCGATGCCTTACTCATCGAACTCGAGGAACAACACCTCATCCGTTCGGCGATGACAGAACTTGAGGAGAAATGCCGTCAGATACTCTCGATGATCTACCTTAGCGAGCCCGCTGCAAGCTACGCCGAGGTCGGGGCGGCGATCGGTGTCGGCGAGTCAAGCATTAGCCCTATGAGGTCAAGGTGCCTCAAAAAATTGGGAAAAATTTTGGCAAAATGACGCAACCGGTCTTTTTTGACCGCGGTGCCGCACTGTTTGTATGTAGAGGGCCGCGAGGCGGCTTATGGACATGAAACTTACAGAGAACGAAACCCTAGACCTGATCGTCCGGAGAATGCAGTCGGACAAAGCCGTCGATGCTCCATCTGGTCTGTTAAAATACGCGAAGGATCTATACCGAGTTCGTGCTGTTGAGCCCAAGACGTCGATCATTCGACGCATTGTGGCCGTTATGACGGCAGACCTGGCTCCGGGTGTCGCTGCCTTCGGAGAGCGTTCGACAGGGGAAGGAAAGGCCCGCCAGATGCTTTTCGACTCGGGCGAGAATGCGATCGACATTAGGATCAAGCAGGCCGGCAGCGGCTTTTCACTCGACGGACAGGTACTTGGCTTTGGATTCGAGAACGGAAAAGCCGAGCTGATCGGTGAAACATTCTCAGCAGATTCGGACATCGATGGAGATAGTGAATTCCGGTTCGAACGCATACCTTCTGGCAATTACTCACTCGTCATTCGAGGCACCGCTGAAGAGATCGCCATCGAGGCTTTAACCATTTCCTAACACCCGTCACAACCACCCGCCAAAAGACGAAGGCCGCGCGACCTTCGTCTTTTTTCTTCGTTGTATAATTATGGGGCTTTATGAGGCGAAGCGAACTGGCAAAGTGTCTGGTCGAGGCACCAAATGCGCGCGAGCGAAGGCAACTGCTCCGTGAGAACCTGCGGCTTGTTGATGCGAAGCTCGCCGACGAGGTCCGAAAGTTCTGCTACGTAGTATGGGCTGCGACTCCCGCTAAAACCCGGCATGCAGCAATCGCGATAAACGAGATCGAACGAATCGATACAAGCGAGTATGTTCACGCGGTCGCCTCGTGGATCCGTGGGATCGCGTCGATAACAAAAGGGCGTTTTGAATATGCCGTCGCCTCTCTCGCTGAAGCCGATAGTTGGTTAAAGAAACTTAGACGCTCTGCCGATGCGGCACAGACTTGCGTCGCCAAGCTTGTCGCCCTTGCGATGCTCGGCCGGTACGAAGAGGCGGTCACCTCGGGACGCGAAGCCCTCGCCGTGTTTGTTCGAGATCGTGATCATCTTGCTGCCGGAAAGATCGAGATGAATCTGAGCAATATTCTTTCTCGCCAATCGCGGCACAACGAGGCCCTTAAGTATTGCGCTTCGGCGAGGCGCCGCTTCATCAAAGCGGGCGAAACAAAATGGCAGGCGATGGCCGAGAACGGCCTCGCCAATACGTACGCCGAACTCAACGATTTCAAGAAGGCCGAGAGGTACTACCTTGCGGCACTGGCCACCGCAAAACGGCAGCGAATGACGGTGACCGAGGCCGAGATCGAGGCGAGCCTGGGTAATCTGGCGATCCTCCGCGGCGATTATTCTACCGCACTCAGGTTTCTTGAGACGTCCCGTCAGCGTTATGCCGAGCTAGGTATGCCGCACCAGTCTGCGATCGCCGAACTCGAGATCGCCGATATTTACTCGGAGTTGAATCTCGCGGTCGAGGCCGTCGAAATGTATCGCCGGGCCGCGGCCGTGTTTTCGCGGCTAAGGCTTCGTGCCGAGGATGCTCGGACACGATTGAATCTCGGCCGCACGCTTACGCAGACCGGCGAGTTTCTTTCCGCGGCCCGCGAACTCCGACGGGCGGGAAAGATCTTCGAGATTGAGGGCAATCGTTCGGGGACAGCGGCGGCACTGCTTTCGATCGCCGACCTCGAGCGTATCCGGGGCCGACTGTCGAGTGCGAAAGACGCCATCAATAGAGCTGAAGGCTTTGTTGCCAAAGATGAGAATCCACGCAGCGAGATCAAACTGGCCCTGATCAGCGGAACTATTGAGTTGGCTCACGGCGATCTCGCCGCCGCGCAGATGCGACTTAGCAGTGCCCTGAGTCTTGCAAAAAAGCGAGGCTATCCCGACGCAGCACATCGAGCAACGTCCCTGCTCGGACAGGTGGCTTTAGGGAGCGGCAAGATCGCGCGGGCAGGCCGCTATTTTCAGGATGCGATCGAGACTATTGAAGGACTGCGGCAAGGATTGTCCGCTGATGAATTCAGCATGTCGTTCCTGTCGTCGCGGCTCGATGCTTATGGTGACCTCGCGAAGTTGTATTTGACTGCAAAGAAACTGCCGGAGGCCTTTGAGGTGATCGAACGGGGCCGATCCCGTACGCTTCTCGACCGGGGAAATACCAAAGGTTCCGCTAACAGGGCGGCCATGCCTATCGAGAAGATAGTTGCAGAAACACGCGCCGAGTTAAACGCTCTTTACAAGAGGTCTGAGACCGCCGCGGACGACGAAAGACCCAAGCTCAAAAACGACATCCGCCGGCTCGAAAAGCTGCTCGCCGAAAAGGATCGTCAGTTATACAGTTTGAATGCCGGAAAGCCACGTGCCGGCTCGAGCGGCAAATCGGCATCGGTCCTGGCCGATGTCCGGTCCGCACTTGGCGGTTCGACGACTCTGATCGAGTACATCCGGATCGACGGCAGGCTGGCGGCGTTCGTGATCACATCCTCATCGATCGATCTCATTAAACTAGACGCGTCGGACGAACGCATCACCGAGGCCGTTACGAGACTGCATTTTCAATTCGATACCATACGTTACGGCACCGCGACTATCGGCAGATTCGCCGAACAGATCAAGGCTCGGGCCGACCGGTCTCTCGCCGCTCTCTACGACCTGCTGTTCAGGCCGCTGGAGAAGTACATTAGTGGTGATCGCATTATCGTTGTTCCTTCGGGAGCCGTCCATTACGTACCGTTTGCAGCACTTTTTGATGGCAAGCGTTACCTGATCGAGCGGTTCGAGATATGCCATGCACCGAGTGCGACAGTTTGGTTGAGGCTCGCCCGCACAACATTTCCATCGGCGCGCAAAGCACTTCTTCTCGGCTACGCTGACGAACGGATCCCACTGGTCGGGCGTGAGATCGACTCGATCCGCAGAGTGTTGCCAAACGCCGCAGTGCTAAAGGGCCCTCGAGCAACTTATGGCGCATTTTCTGCCGATGCGGGCAAATACGACTTGCTTCATCTCGCGTGTCACGGACAGTTTCGCTCGGACAATCCGATGTTCTCGAGCCTTCATTTGGCTGACGGATGGATCACCGTTCGCGACCTTTGCTCGCGACGGATCGACGCGTCTCTAGTGACCCTCAGCGCGTGCGAAACAGGCATCAGCAGGATATTTCCGGGTGAAGAAATACTTGGAATTGTCAGGGGATTCTTATCGGCAGGCTCAAAGGCGGTTATCGTCAGCCTCTGGACGGTTGACGACCAGGCGGCCAACCGCCTAATGCCCGATCTTTACCGGAACCTGCAACGCGGCGACGGCCCCGCGGCATCCTTAAGAAAGGCACAGCTCAGGTTGATCGCGACTAACGCTAATCCCTATTTGTGGGCACCTTTCATCTATATAGGCGGATAAAGAAAAATTTGTCTTTTTGATAAGCTTGAAGTCACTGTGTAATTGGCGGGGGTTGTGCCTATGACCTTCGTTGGCATTTAGGATGAGCAGTACCTTGAAGAATTTGGCTCTGGGAACATTAGTTCTGACCGTGCTTTTGTTCGGCGGGACAGCACGCGCTTTGTCTCAAGTTGGCTGCAGCTGTGTCCCCGACCAGGTTATCGTGCAGCTTGGCTCCGCAGCTGATCTGCCCGCTGTCGCAACGCAATATGGCCTTAACCCCACACCGCTCTCGCAGGTAGGGTCACCATCGATCTTCCTACTTCAGATCATCAACGGCCAAACGCCGACCCAGATCGCTGCATCCATGGCTGGTGACGGTCGCGTGATATTTGCGGAGGTCAATCGAAAGCTGTCGCAGGTCGAGCGAGAAGGATTGCCTTGGACACTTGGCCGCTCTTGGGCCATCGGACGTTCGTGGGCGATCGGTGGCAGTGCTCGCGGCTATGCCCGCCAGTACTTTCCGGGGCGAATACGGCTGAACGAGGCCTTTACCGCCGCGGGAACGCGCGGGCTGCGCGTCGACAATGGCCAACCTGTCGTCGTGGCGGTGCTCGACACCGGCATTGACCTGACGCATCCGGCGTTTGCCGGGCGTCTCGTGCCGGCGGCTGACCGGTGGGATTTTGTCGAGGGCGACAACGACCCGAGCGAGGTCGGCGCGCTCCATCAGGACCCCGCGTTCGGCCATGGGACGCATGTCGCCGGTATCGTCGCGTTGACGGTCCCCGACGCTAAGATAATGCCGATCCGCGTGCTCGACCGCGACGGCTCGGGCGAGCTATGGCGTATAACCGCCGGATTGATCTGGGCCGCAAATCACGGTGCTGACATCGCAAACCTCAGCCTCGGCTACCCCGAGGACGTTCGGCTGCTGCACGATCTGCTGGATTGCGTCGATGTCGGCACGACGCCCGGCGGCACCACATTTCCTGAGATCGGGACCCGAAGGCTGGCCGTTTCGGTCGCGTCGGGCAACGGCGGGAATACGACCCAGATCTTCCCGGCGGCGGAACAGCGTGACGGCATGCTTTCGGTCGCGGCAAGTACGCGTTACGATCTGCTGGCGTCATTCTCGTCGTATGATCGGGGCTGGGTCGATGTAACGGCACCGGGCGAGGAGATCGTCAGCGCCTTGCCTGGCGGACGCTACGGCGTCTGGTCGGGCACCTCGATGGCCGCTCCGATCGTTGCGGGCGTAACGGCACTGGTCAAGGCGAAATTTCCAACTGCATTTGCATCACCGCATCTGCTGCTCGAACAGGTCAAGGCCACAGCCGTTGACAAGCGATACACCACTCAGCCGTGGGGCGATGTACGGCTGCGACGTGTGGACGCGCTTTGCGCTGTCACAAACATCGGAAATTGCCCTATTCCTACCAACCTTCCTGAGAGCTTTGGCTTTGAGGTATCAAACGCAAAATAGTCGTCGTTTTGCCAAATAGTCCTCTAGCCGGATCGAGGCCGCCTCAAAGGGCGGCCTTTTTCATCGGCCGGCTTAACGAAAATGGCGGCCACACGGGCCGCCTTTGAGTATTTGAATGACCGGTACCGAAGTGTTTGGTTCGTTTCTTCGGTACCGGTGCGTTGGTTGGTCGTGTTACTGCTCGCGTCGGCGGAGGATCGAGATCGGGTTC
>CAZJFB010000143.1:0-5739 GCA_964545145.1 uncultured Chloracidobacterium sp.
AGCATCGGTGCTAGCTTTTCGAGCTCTTTGCGGTCGGTAATGAACTTCGGCTTTGCCATACTATTTTATTTTGGCACGATTGGCGCAACTTTCGCACTTGGCCGCGTTCTCGATATGGTAAAATTTCATCGGCGAAACGCGTCACGTTTGCATGGCAGGCATTATCATCCACATCGAGGTCGGCAGCGAGAAACGAACTGAGTTCTTTTCTCAGGACCGTATCAGGATCGGTTCGGATGAGACAGCCGACCTCCAGATCCGCACCACCGACGTTGAGGTCGACGGGATGTGGTTCGATCTTGAGAATACTGACGGAGTGTTTCGCGTAGTTGAATTCGACAACCGCCTGAATCTGCAGATCAATAACAATCCCATCCGCCGTTTCATCGCGGTCACAGATGGCGATACCATTACGGTCTCGGGCCGCGAGATCACATTTTCGTTCTTTTCGCTCGAGACCAAATCGGCGCTGATAAGGACCAACCGCGAGCAGCCGCACATTTCCCGGTTTATCGAGGAGGCGGCCCTTGAATCTGCTGCCTCGGAAAAGCGTGCTGACGCCAAGCTCTTTCTCCGCGAATTCGTCCGTGAACTTTCTCGCGAGATCTCTTGGACTTCCAAGGCGATCGCACTTGTACTGATCGTCGCCTTTATCACCGGTGTTCTCTATATCGGGTTCGCGGTAAATCGCGAGCTGCGCGAGAGCCGTAAAACTGCCGAGGCCCAAAATGACATAATCAAGCGCCTCGAGGACAAGTTGGGGCAGACGAGTGAGCAGCTTGGCGAGCTCGATAAGACCAATAAGGACCTGATGAAGACGGTTTCGCTCGCACCCAACCTGCGAGTCGAATACGGCAATGCGATCGCCCTGATCGTAGGGGTTTACGATCTGGTCGACAAACGGTCAGGCAAGGTGCTTCGTTATGCCGACCCGCAATCGTTTAGGCCAAACCCTTTCGAGCCGACCGAGTCAGAAGATCCAAGCCGCTCGTCGATGCCGCCGCAGATCGGCCTTACGACCGAGGGCAACGGGTCACCCGTCGAATATGATTTCATAGGTACCGGCTTTCATGTGGGCGGAGGTTACATCGTCACTAACCGCCATGTCGTGCAGCCTTGGGAAGAGGACGACAACGTGAAACAGATGATGGCCTCGGCGAACGGTCGCCCGAGGGTCAAGCGACTCGTGCTTTATTTCCCGAGTTTTGCACAGCCATTCCCGCTGAAGATCAGACAGCTTGGCGGACGTGAGGATATCGCCGTGGGTACGATCGATCCGCTGATGGTACCGGCCGAGGTACGGGCGGTCCCGCTGGATTCAGACTCGATCTCGGCGGCGGTTGGCAAAACTGTCGTTACCATGGGCTATCCGAGCGGCCCCGACCGCCTGCTCGCTATGGTTGACGACGACGAGGCAAAATCGATCAATCTCCGATTCGGAAATTCTCGTACGAATCTGATCAACTTCCTGGCTCAGTCGCAAAAGATCGTTCCGCTCACCACACAGGGATTGATCACGGATCTTGACGCAAACAGGATAGTCCACGACGCAAAGACAGCCGAAGGCGGATCGGGTGCTCCTTTGTTTGGCCAGGCCGGTAAGGTAATTGGGGTAAATTTTGGCGTCTTTACAGAGAATACCGCCGCAAACATGGCTGTTCCGGTACGCTTTGTGATCGAGCTGCTCAAAAAGGCGGGGTGGAAGTCACCCGAAGAATTGCAAAAGGAAGCTGAAGATCAAACGCAGGTTGCTGCCGGCAGCTCCAACTCCAATACTGCCCCGCCCAAGCAATAGCGATCAACCCGCCATCCATTCCCGGTCTTTTTCGCCGAGATCGGCGATCTTTGACATCAGGAAATCGGCGATCTCCTTATGCGTGCGGATGCGGTCGCCTTTCTCGTAAAACGGCGAAAGGTCGATCGGTTCGCCGAACCATATCCTCACCTTCTGCCCGCCCGTCCAGTTGCCCAATATCTGCTTGGGAAGGTCATTGCCTAGGCCGGCAATGAACACGGGGATCACCTGAGGTCGAGCGGCGTAGATCACCTTACCGATGCCTGGCTGTGCGGGCAGCAGTTCATATGTACCACCTGTCAGGTTCCGTTTCCCTTCCGGGTGAAACCCGATCATATGGGCGTGGCCTTCTCTACATATCTGAACGAGCCGACGCATCGAATATTTGTCGAATTCCCTTTTCTTCGCGTCTCTGGCTTCGCGGAAGAACGGCGGATACATCGACATCCAACCCATGACGAAATTGACGAACCAACCGAGCGGATTATCGTAAAAGAACTTGCCGCGCACCGGGAAATACAGCTCCATGGGCCGTTTCGTTCTACGGAACAAAACGCTGGATACTGTATACATGTCAAAGAACGAGCGGTGGTTGGCAACGAGCAAAAGAGGCCGCTCGACGTCGGTCTTTTCGACATTCTCGATGCCGAAAACGTTCATCAGATTGTATGTGGCGAGATAGATCCAGAGACTGCCGATATGCCGCTGGAAAAACGTCATCAGGCGTTTCCATGCACCGAGATTCATTCGGTGCGTCAGCCAAAACGCCATCCGTTCGGTCCGCCCGAGGACACTGATCTCCTGCGGCTCAGGCACCAGCGGCGTTTCTGGTGTTGTCAGTCTCTGATCCTGTTTTTTTGCGAGCGAGTCCATTTCCACCAACAAAGCGTAATCTTAGCATCCTTTGCGTGCACATCGGCGGTGGTCGCCGATAACGCCAGCTCTAGTTGCCATAGATCCGCGATACAAATTTCCCGGCAAGAAATCTGCTCGGTTCCAACTGGCTTTGCAGGATCACGCCTTTGTATTCGTTAGTGAGCAGCATCATCGCAGCTTCGCATAACGGGGCCGCAGTCGTTGTCTGGATAGCTCGGAGCGAGTGGCCGTTGATCTCCAGCGGCTCGACGAAATAGGCCTTTTCGATCATCCTTCGCCGCCCGTTCGAATCAAATCCATCTATCGAAGCATGTACAAGGACCAGGTCATCCTCGACCGAGGGCACTGCCTGCAGCATGGCATCCTGGAGTCGCCCGGGAAGATCAGCGTCTTTCGGCAGCGTTTCGATGATCGACTCGACCCAGCCGTAATGTCCTACATAACGTAATGTCTTGTAATCCAGTTGCCGTGCCCTGCCTTCGAAAAACTCGGGCAGATCGGCCGCTCCACCTGACGTCAGGTCAGCTTCGTAGGTGCGGGCTCCGATGACGATCGTCTCACGTGACGACAGAGCCGGACGCTCGGTTATTGCGTAATCGCGGATCACACGCGAATTCTTAACGTATTCGGTTGCGACCCCGATCGGTGACCATGTAAATCCGTAGAAATGCGGTGAATGAGCGTGTGCGGTCAGTGCCCCGACCTTCATGCCTACCCTCTCGACCTTTTCGTTGTCATATTTGGAGACGAATTCCCGATAAAGCTCCATCGCTTTCACGTTTATGAATCCGGGAGCAAGTCCTGTTTGAAGGATAAACCCGGTCTCGGCACCTCCTGCCATCGCGATGATCTCGTCGGTCTCAGCGACATATTCTGTCAGGTTTGCGTAATGCATCCCAAGGTCAACCGCAAATCGGGCCATTCGGGGAGCCTGGCCGCCCGGTGAGCAGTCAAGCAGAACATCGGACGCTTCAAATGCGGCTTTCATTACATCGGAACATCCGTCGGCCGTCATCAGGACGGTCTCGACCTCTGTCGTTTTTGTAGAGTTTGCAATAACAAACTCCTTGGCTTTATTCAGATTAGCTTCGTTGACATCGCCAAGGAGCAGTTTCAGTTCGAAATCACACCATTCGCGAAGCAAAAGTGCCGCTGCTTCGCCGATCCCACCCGAACCCGCGATAAAAATAGTCTTTGTCATAAATTAGTGTATTGAGTACTGAGCGAACCCGTAAACTTATATTTTACAATGAGAAAGCCGACATTGCTAATCAGCGATGCCGGCCACTATTTCTCTGGTTTTCTGCCCGTCTATTCGATATTGAAGTACTTCGCCTGCGGATGATGGATGATTATCGCGGACGTAGATTGTTCGGGGTCGAGCATGAATTCATCGGTCAGTTCGACGCCGATCCGCTCCGGCTGCAATAGTTCGAAAAGCTTCGTTTGGTCCGCGATATTCGGACACGCCGGGTAGCCAAAACTGTATCGTGAGCCCTGATAACCTTGATGAAAGAGCTTGGCAAGTTCGGGTGCGTCGCTGCCGGCAATGCCGAGTTCCTCCCGAATGCGTTTGTGCCACATCTCTGCCAACGCCTCAGCCGACTCGACCGAAAGCCCGTGGAAAAGCAGATAATCCTGATAGTTGTCCGACTTAAAGAGCTTCGCCGAATGTTCGCTCGCCCTTCGCCCCATAGTCACCAGATCGAATGCAACTACGTCGATCTTTCCCGACTCCACCGGTGCGAAATAATCTGCCAAACAAAGATGTTTCCCGCCACGCTGCTCGACCGGCTGCCGCGGAAACGTGAACCGCATGCGCTCCGTCTTTTCGTCGTCTTGATAAATTATCAGATCGTTTCCGCTCGACTGGCACGGGAAATAGCCGTAAACAAGCTTTGCCTCGAGCAGTTTTTCGCGTATCGTCTGGGCCTTGACGTCGGCGAATTTCGGATAAACAGTGGATCTGAGCAGCTCGTCGTACTCTTCCTTTGAAGACTTGCCCTGCTTGTATTGCCACTGGCCCTTAAACAGTGCGATCTCGTTAATGAACGCAAAGACCTTGGTCAGATCGGTGATCTCAACTACCTTTGAGCCGTAGAACGGAGCCTTAGGAATTTCAACTGCCGCATCTACGTCCGATCTGTTCGTGTGGGTCGTATCGCCTGCAGAATGCCTGGACACGCGGGCCGCAACCGTGCCGAGCTTAGCGTCCTCGCCAACCAGATCCTCGCTATCAACGACCGTACTCACCGCAGAATCCGACCCGGTCGCTACCGCTCCCGGCTCTGACTCGCCTCCGGCGGCCACACCCTTCGTCTTCTCTGTGCTCTCTGTGTCCTCTGTGGTTGATCCGGCCCTTTGGGTCAGTTCGTCCATCGCGTGAAGCCCGTCGAACGCGTCACGGGCGTAGAACAACTTTCCTTTGTAAAGAGGTATTAGATCAGCGTCGACATACCGCCGATTGAGCGCCGCACCGCCGAGAATTACAGGCACGTTAATGCCGCGTTCGTTCATCAGCTCGAGGTTGTCGCGCATTATGAGCGTCGATTTGACGAGAAGACCGCTCATTCCTATAGCGTCGGCATTGGTCTCTTCCCACGAACGCAGAATGTCGTCGATCGGCTGTTTGATACCAAGATTCACGACCTTGTAGCCGTTATTGGTGAGAATGATGTCGACGAGATTCTTGCCGATATCGTGAACATCGCCCTTTACCGTCGCGAGCACGAGCGTGCCTTTATTGGTCGTCTCGGCCTTTTCCATATACGGCTCGAGGAACTTCACCGCGGCCTTCATTACCTCGGCCGACTGCAGTACGAACGGCAGCTGCATCTGGCCCGAACCGAATAGGTCGCCGACGACTTTCATGCCGTCGAGCAGCAAATTATTGATGATATCGAGCGGCGGATATGTCTCGAGGGCCTTTTTGAGAGAGTCTTCGAGGCCGATCTTTTCGCCGTCGATAATGTGGTGCTTGAGCTTCTCCTCGATCGGCAGATTTGAGATGTCCGGTTTGATCGACTGAGCCGTCTTACCCTCAAAAAGCGTCGTGAATTCACCTAACG
>CAZJFB010000144.1:0-5615 GCA_964545145.1 uncultured Chloracidobacterium sp.
CGTATTTACTGGAGCCGGTGAAGGGACTTGAACCCCCGACCTGATGATTACAAATCAACTGCTCTACCAACTGAGCTACACCGGCGTAAGATCGGGCCGGGGAGCGTCTCCGGCGCGAACGGAAATAGTAGCAAAACCGCTATTAGTTAGGCAAATACCGATAGATGCATCGCCGGAATATGACATTTCTCCACAGTCATATACATTTGTTTGTGTATGTAAAAACTTGTTGACCACGCTTGTCCGAAAATCATAGAATAATAGAGGCCCAATGGGTATCACCGATCATTCGCCATTCGCCGTATCCGACGGCACAATTCCAGCGGCGGATGAGTCAACAGCCATCTAAGGAGAAAATCGTGAATTTTCAGAAAGCAATCGTAAAGATCGTATCGTTTAGTCTGCTCGTTGTCTCGCTTGCCATGTCCGCCGCGGCGCAGAAGTCGACATGGGTGCCGGCCGAGGCAAAGGGGCCTCGTACCGTCGCCTCGGGGAGTAATCTCTACTGTGCGGGTTATATCCAGACGAGTCCGATGAGCACCGGCAACAAGATCATCGGTGCCCAGGATGAGGTCGACGGGTGGAATTTTGGCCAGAACGATTTCCTCTATATCAATATGGGCCGCGACAAGGGCGTCGGCGTCGGCGATACGTTCGCCGTCGTGCGTCCACGGGGCGAGGTGAAGAGCAAGTGGTCGCGCAAGTCGGACCTCGGCTTCTACGTCCAGGAACTCGGTGTCCTCGAGGTTGTTAAGGTCAAGGACAACGTTTCGGCCGTTCGCGTCAAGAATTCATGTGATGCGTTCCTGCTCGGCGATCTCGTGCAGCTGGTCGAGAAGCGAAACAGCCCGATCTGGGAGCGCGGTGAGCCGATGGATATTTTTGGCGACGCGTCGGGCAAGGCAACGGGCCGTATCCTGATGGCCCGCGGCAGCCAGGAAATGATCACCCGCGATCAGATCGCCTACGTTGATCTGGGTGCCGACGACAGTGCAAAGGTCGGTGACAAACTCACTATCTTTCGTCCGCTGGATAAGGGAAACATCACGCTTCACCCGAGCCGCGAGTCGGTGAGTTCGCGTGACTACGGCTTTGAAAGTGAGGTTTATAAGGGCGGCAAATTCTCAAATCAGTCGACACGAAAGTCTGGCGACAAGGCAGACAACCAGGAAGTCCGCTCGGCAGACGTCCGCAAAGATCGCCCGGCACTGAGAAAGGTCGTCGGCGAAGCTTACGTTATCAACGTAAAGGAAAAGACCGCGACGATCGTGATCACGCGCACGGCCCAAGAGATCCACACCGGTGATTGGGTCGAGATAAAGTGAATTAGTGAAAGAGTGAAAAAGCGAAAAAGCGGGGCAGCGAGAGTTGCTCCGCTTTTTATTGTTCAGACGACTCGCTGGTGCTTTGCTCCGCATTCTTTCTGTTTCTGAGAAAGTAAGCAAAATACCCGTACATCGACCAAACCGCGGTTATCACCGAGACCCATAGAGCTCCGCGGCCGACGAGATAGCCGAATACTTTCCAGTCGTTGGATGAGATCGTAAATTGCGTCAGGTTTGCAAAGGCTGTTCGAACCTCGGGCACCTGCCAGAATGCGGCCGGGTAATCGAGGCCAAAATTCGATACGGGCGGGGTGCCATTAGCGGCGCATACTAGCAGGGCGACGATCGCTACGCACTGTGCCCACATCTTTAACTTGCCCATGCCCTGTGCCTGAATGACGATGCCCTCGCTCGCGGCGACGCTTCGCAGCCCTGTGATAATGAACTCGCGGCCAAGGATAACGACCACAGCCCACGAAGGCGCAAGATGTTTTTCTACGAGCACGATCAGGGCTGCCGAGATGAGGAGTTTGTCGGCGATCGGATCGAGAAATTTTCCTAAGGTCGAGACCTGTTTACGCCGTCGTGCCAGCTGGCCGTCGAATATGTCACTGATCGCTGCGATGAGAAAAATAACGATCGCCAGCGCGTAGGCGTTAAGCCCAAACCAATGCTCCGCCACCGGCGTGAGCAGCACGACGACCAGCAGCGGGACAAAGACTATACGTCCGAGGGTGATGTAATTGGGCAAATTCACCTTAGTAGAATTCTTATCTCAAAGGGACGACTTCGCAAGACGCGAGAACAAAAAATGGCGGGCCCATTGAGCCCGCCGCAGAGTTTCGCCTGAATGTTCGTGCCTACGGCAAGAAGTTCAGCGCGGTCTGAGTATCGTTAAAGTTTGCCAGATTCGGGAACACCGCGTTCTCATCGGCAGGCTGCAGCCCAAACCAACGTGCCAGGCGAACGGTGTACTGCTCGACCGACGTCGTCGGTATCCAGCGGCCTCGTCCGGTCGATGTATTGTCCCCGTCGTCCAGGGCCCCCGGATTATTGCCCATCAGCAGTGTCGGATAGTAGTTGCCGGTGCCGTCGGGCCGCTTGCTGCCGTAGAAATCGCCGCCAGCGACGGAGCCGCCCATGACGAACATATGGTTGCCCCACGCGTGGTCGCTTCCGACCGACGCGCCCGAGCCCGCAGGGTTGAAGGTGCGGTTAAAGTCGGACAATGTGAACGTGGTCACATCGTTGGAAACACCCTGGACCACCATTTCATCGTAGAATGCACGCATTGCCTGGCTGAACTGGCTGTACAGATTGACGTGGCCCGCAAGCTCGCCTGTGTGAGTGTCAAATCCGCCGATCTGGCAGTAGAACACCTGGCGGTTAACGTTCAGGTCTAGGCGTTTCTTGATCAGCCGGGCGATCTGCTTTAGCTGGCGGCCGATGCTTGTGTTCGGGAAGGTCACCGTGACCTCCTGCGAGGTTTGCAGTGCGGCATTTGCCTGCATCGCAAGGTCGGTCACGTGGCTAGCCTCGCGAACGAAATTCGACGAAAGGTCCTGCAGCCTCAACGCGTTATAGGCGTTGAATCGGGTCAGGTTGTTACCTGTCGGCGGGTTGCCGAACCCGGCCGGGTTGAGCACATTCGCGAGCGTCGTATTCGAATCCGAGATGGCAAGCGGCAGTGTCGTCTGCCCGGCGGTGAAAAGCTGTGCACCCGAGATCGATGTGATCATCGGGATCAGGCCGTTCGGATTCTGAGGCTGCGTCAGACGGTCCGCAATTCTGCCGCCCCAGCCTGTAAAAGCCTGGGTGTTAGAATTCGCTGTCTGTGCCTGGGTAACCTGGTCCGAGTGCGAGAAAAGCTGATATGGCTTTTTGAACGCAGAACTCAGGTACTGTGCCTTTGTCAGCGGTCGGACCAGCGTGCCGACATTGGTCACGATCGCGAGCTTCCCGAGTCCATAAAGCTCGTGGATGCCATTGTTGATGGCACCCGTAGCCCCCGGGCCGAGTGCAGGGTGCAGACCGTAGGTCAGCCCGCCAAGCCTCGGCACGGAGATCGGCAGCAGCGTATTTTGGGCAAGGGCGAGCCCCTGCGTGCCACGTGCCGCATTGTACGCGGCATAGTTGCTGATCGTCGGATCGTCATGATTCGGGATCACCATATTGTTGCCGTCGTTGCCGCCCGACCAGAAGAGCAGGACGAGCGCCTTATAGTTCTCGCCGCCCCCGGGCTGATCGTCGAGGACCTTTTGAGCCATGGCCGACATCGTTCCGAGGTGATGCATTTGCGTGGCGAGCGACACCATGCCAAGGGCACAGCCGCCGGACTTCTTCAAAAAATCACGTCTTGTTTCTTTCATATTGATCACCTCTGAACTTGATATTGCGACGAGGTCGCGACTAGATAGACCGCCTGCTGCACACGGCTAAGCGTCTGTGTGGCAGTCGGCGGATTTGAGACCGTGATGCCGTTGACCGCGGTCTGGATCGTGCTCTTCATCTGCGACGACATCGTGCCGTGCAAAAAGCGGCGATTGAGTTCGTCGAGCAGAAGGCTGCTCGTCGTATCTGCCGCCGCGAGTGCCTGCAGGTCCGAGAAATCGAACGAAAGTCCGTTCGGTGAATTCGGCGACGATACCGCGATCGGCACCGTTGTCGATCCGAGCCCGCCGGGCAGGACCATTCGATTGATGAAATTGGACCTCTGGACGGTCGTTCCCGTCGTCATGATCGCGAACTCAGGCCCGATGGTCGCCGTGCCCGGGATCACATAATCCGGCGGGAAGAAATTGAACACCGTCGGCGACATGAACGGCGTCTGTCCCATTCCCGTGAATTCGCCGCGGCCGGTCAAGTAACCGTCCGTCTGGCTGAGGCCGTCGGCGGAGCGGACGCCCATCGCCCTTGCGAAATTGGTGGTCAGCTGGACCGGCTCGCGGAGTTTGCCAAAGTTAGGATCGGTCTTAAAGTCGCCCCGTGCCTCAGGATCGAGCAGGATCGCCTTGACGACCGCCTTCATATCGCCGCGAACGCCGTTGCCGTTATCGTTAAAGACGCTGGCAACACGCTGTACGTATGCGGGCGTCGGGTCGCTCGTGATCATGTGCTGGATCATGATCTTGCTCACGAACGGGCCTAGATTCGGGTGGTTGAAGATGTTGTCCAACGCCTGTTGGAGCGAGTTGTTGGCGTAGGTGTCGATCGCCGTGCCGGTACATCCCGTACATGCCGGGATATTGGTGGTGGTCGATCCGGGATAGCTCAACAGCGTCTTGGCCGTCAGGTCGTGGTTGTTCCTGTTGAAAAGAAGCGGATCTATGTAGTTCACGGTACCTGCGACCAGATTCGGACAGGCGGCCGCCGTATTGCAAAATCCCCAGCCGGTCAGAACTTTCGTAAGATTATTGACCACATTCTGATCGTATGTCGGGATCGGCCCGTTACCGTCGGTCTGAACCGTACCGTCGGTATTGAGCATAAAGAGGCCGACCGAGAAAAGCTGCATTATCTCACGGGCGTAATTCTCGTTCGGGTTCGTCTTTGTGCTGATCGCCATGTCCAGGTACTGGCCCATGGTCGGGTTCAGCGTCATTTGCTGCATCAGGTTGCGGTAGTTGCCAAAGGCGTTGTTCGAGAGGATCTTGTGATACTCGACCATATGGCGGCCCTGCTGGACGTCAACACCCGATGTGACCCAGATCTGAGCAAGTGCCCACGCAACGCGATGGCGAAGCTGTGCGTCGCTGTAGAACGCCTCTCTGAAGAACCAGGTCTGCGGCTGGTACATGGAGTATGTATCGCGGAAGCAGGTAACCGGGACGTCCGGAACTACGGTCTGCTCGTTATCGCAGTCCGCCGGAGCGTTCGTCGGCTTAAGCGGCTGATTCGGATACGGGTTGATCAGCGACGGATAAGCCGTGGTCGGGTTAAACTGCTCGGCGAGCCACGTCCGGATGCCGATACGTCGAATGCGGTTGTCGAGTGCCGTATTCTGCCCAAAGGCGGCCTGCTCGAGAAATCTCATTCGATCGCCGGACCAACGGTAGCCGACGTATTCGGGAGCGAGAGTCGCGGCGTATGCTTTCAGCTTTGCCTTGTCCTGCGTAAGAGAGAATGGTGCAGGACGGTCTGAGGCACTGCTCTTGAGACTGCCGCCCATCTGGCCATAGCCGAGCCTGACACGGTTGCTTGCCAATCCTCTCCACGTCAGATAGAGGGTTAGATCGCCGTCTGCCGACGGTGCCGGCCAGTAGCCGATCTCGTCAGCGAGGGAAATGGTCA
>CAZJFB010000145.1:0-5028 GCA_964545145.1 uncultured Chloracidobacterium sp.
TCGGCAAGGTCGAGAGCGCTGCAAACCGCATCACCGCCGCGATGCTCGCGATGGCTTAGCCAAAACTTCGATCAAGTTGTTATTTTGAGGCGGGCTTGCCCGCCTCTTGTTTTAATCGCCCGACAGTAGAAAAATATCGAAAGCCCAGCGTCCTAGCTGCGCATCATTGGCATCCTTGACACGAGCTCGATACTTAAACTTATTACCATGCTCGTCAGTTCTGCGAGATTCCTGAAAGTCCAAGTCGATCTTTCGTAGACCCAAATCTCTTAACCGAAATAACTCAGAATTTCGCGAACGACCATCATGATTTGAATCTCTCCAAAGACGAAGTCGATTGAAAACATCATCGTCTTTCGAGATTAAACCGTCTCCGTTTCCGCCATTTGAGACTTTGTCAAATTCGGCCAGAGCGATAAAACCGTTCCCTATCCGCCCCGGTTCGGGGTCGGGTTGTAGGGTAGCGCACCCAAAGAGTTCTGTCGCATCGTCGATACTTCCGTTTCCGTTTCTGTCTAGCACGAGCCATGCGTCATCACTTCCCGCAGTGGTCCATGAAGTCTTAATTTTTTCAGCCCCGGGTTCGGGTCTGAACCTTATCCCGTTCTCCAGATTTGTAAGGTCAAAACCATTTCCCAGAACATCAATTAACACAGGTGTCCAACAATTTCCGTTGATACACGAAGTGCCGCCATTCATTTTACAGGCCAAGCATTCCGGTGGAACACAGGTGCTTCCTCCATCCCATTTGAACCAACCTGGGCCGTGCGTTTCAGCACAGCCGTCATTCGGTGGACAGCAATATGTTGAGTCTTGTAAGTCCTCCGTCCACGGCTCCCCGCAGTAGGTGAACCACTGAGGCTTTATCTGAGCCCCTTCGCACGCCGGTCCTGACGGAGTCGGCGTTGGCGTTGGCGTTGGTGCCGAATTGCATGTGCAGGCCCCTTGGGCTATGTAGCCGTATGGACACGTCGAGTCTGGAGCCGGGGAACTTGGAACACAAAATCCATGTTCATTCTCTACGAGAGGCGACACGCAACCCCAATCGTAGGCGCGGTTGCCGCAAGTTTGTGGCTGACCACATGAAGGGGTGAACACAAACCTATCATACGTACTACTTGATTTGGCCTTGACCTACTGAGCGCCATATTTTGGGATTTGAGGGATCTTGCTTTAGTTCGTGTCCAAGGTACCAACCCGTTCCATCATCAAAATGCACCTCTCGAATGTCCACTCTTATTTGTTCGACGTCTTCAGCATCATACTTTTTAAGGTAAGTCTCCAGGTTTGTACGCTCTAAATCACTAATCTTTAATCTCACCACATCACCCGGCTTTAATAGTTCGAGCGGGCTACGCGAATCCTTGCTACCCGTGGCTGCGCTTGCCACCATATTTCCGAAAGCCACACGAACTACCCGGCCGTTATGCACCATTTGGCCTATTTTAGGAATTACAAATTCTAGTCTGATGTAAGTAACGTTCTTATTTGAGAGATTCTTCACATCGAACGTAAGCTGGCTTAGCCAATCACGGCTGGCCATGATTCCGTGAATATTTTCAGATTTGCGATCGACCAACCTTTCCCCTACCCTTCGGCTAACGACGACGGCGGGCGAGTTCTCTGGCTGCAATTGCTGAATGATCCGAAGTTTCTCTTGCGCATCGGCAACCGACACAATGTGACAAAGTAGGAATCCGGTAACGAGGCACAAACCTGAAATTCTTTTCATTATCTCCTCCTTTCTGCTCTCGCGGGAGGGCGGGAATTTCTTGCGACAGAAAGATTGTAGTCGGTGAGACAGGCTAAACAACCGTGGAAATGGTCATTCTAGCTAACATGAAGCTGGAATATTCGAAATCTATTCCACTTCCTGCGCGATTGTCAAGCAATTTCTTCTGTATTGGTCCCGGTGCGTTCTCCCCCGTCGCGGTCTTCAAATCATTGCAGGCGATCGGACGCGTTTCTGAACGGCCGAACGGGGATTGTCAAACTTTCGCATTTATCGCAGAATATAAACACGCTAGTTCATTCACGGATGGGCTGGCGTTTTTGAAGTTTGGGATGTCAAAATTTGACGAAACTGAGATGGCGAAGAGAGATTATTACGAAGTTTTGGGCGTTTCAAAGTCCGCAGGCGAGGCCGAGATAAAAAAGGCGTACCGTGCCTTGGCTGTAAAATATCATCCCGACAAAAATCCCGGCGATGCATTGGCTGAGGAGAAATTCAAAGAGGCGGCCGAGGCATATGCCGTACTCTCAGACTCGCAAAAGCGTGCGGCCTATGACCGCTTTGGCCATCAAGGCGTCGGTGCGGGTGCAGGCGGCGGTTTTGACGCCGGATTCTCGAATTTTGACGACATTTTTGACATGTTCGGCTTCGGCGACATGTTTGGCGGACGCAGCGGGCGCCGTACGTCGGTCCAACGCGGCTCGGACCTGCGGTACGACCTCGAGATCACGCTCGAGGACGCCGCGACGGGAAAGGACGAGAAGCTTCGCATTCCGCGGCTCGAGACCTGCGGTGAGTGCGATGGCAGCGGTGCTGAGAAGGGCACGCATGCCGAGTCTTGCATAACCTGCGGCGGCAGCGGACAGACGCGCTATCAGCAGGGCTTTTTCAGCGTAATGCGGACCTGCGCTAACTGTCAGGGCAAGGGCCAGATCATTCGCACGCCCTGCAAGTCATGCCGCGGTGCGGGCCGTGTTGAAAAGGAAAAGAACATCGAGATCAAGATCCCTGCCGGTGTCGAGACCGGTTCGCGGCTTCGTGTCACGGGCGAGGGCGAGGCCGGCGTGAATGGCGGGCCGTCAGGCGATCTCTTTATCGTCATTCACGTTCGCGAGCATGAGAGCTTTGAACGCCAGGGCGAAAATCTCTATTCCGTCGCCCCGATCACATTCGCGCAGGCGGCCCTCGGTGCCGAGATCAAGGTAAAGACGCTCGATGGCGAAGAGGAACTCAAGGTGCCCGCGGGAACGCAGACCGGGACGGTATTTCGTATCAAGAACCACGGCATGCCGAATCTTGGCGGCCGAGGCAAGGGCGATCTGTTTGTCGCGGTGTCGCTCGTAACACCCAAATCACTGACAAAAGAACAGCGTAAGCTGCTCGAACAGCTCGCGGAGATAGAGGATTCGGACTTTTCGGACGAATCATTTATGGACAAGGTCCGTAATATTTTCGGTTAGGCCCGCAACCGGCAGAGCCTTTCTCAACATCCAAATCATTCGCGGCCGTGAATCCATCGCGGCCGCTTTTTTGTACACTTATCTACAGAACGTATGAAGAATTCACGGTTTGTATTTGTCCTCATTCTTTTGCTCGCTGCCTCCGGCTATTCCCAATCGGCGTCGAAAGTGGTCGGCACTGCGTCAAAAGCTCACGGCGGCGAAAAGGTACTCAAAGCAATTACTACACGTCAGTTCTCGGGAAAGATCACCCGGCTTTCCGACGGTGCGTCGGGAAATTGGCGGATTACCGCCTCGCAGCCGGGCTTCGTGAACGAGGCATTCGATATCGGCGGCTTTGAATACGCGTCAGGCTACAACGGTAAATCGAGCTGGACGCGCGATTCTAAGAACGGCCTTCGGACGATGACGGGCGAAGCCGCCCGCGACTTTCAGGCTGAGGCCCTTTACCGGAGTTCGATGTGGCTCAGAGCAAAGGACGAAAAGGCAAAGCTTACCTCGGGCGGAACGGCCCAGCTCGAAGGTAAGCCGGCAAACGTTGTAGTTATGACAACCGCGAAAGGAGCCAGGATCAAGATGTATTTTGATACGGGCAGCGGCCTTCTTGTCCGCGAGGAAATGCCGTTTGGCGGCATGGCCCGAGCATTCGATTACTCTGATCACCGCTCGATAAATGGTATTCAGACGCCATTCACGATCAAATATTCGTCCGATGGCGAAACTTACGACATTAGACTCGCCTCAGCCACGTATGGCCAGCCGGTCGCTCGCTCGGCTTTCGACTTTCCGGTCGTGTCGAACGAACCGCTTCCTAATATCCCAAGACTACTCGACGAGATCCGTGCCAATACGGACAGGGTTGACGCGATCCTCGAGAACTACAGCTACACCGAAACTCGTATCGAGCGCGAACTGAACAAGAATGGCGATTTCGTAGAAAAGGGCTCTGAAAAGAGGGCTCTGACCTTTTACAAGGGATACCGCATCACTCGCACGATAGAGAAGAACGGCAGGCCGTTATCGGCATCTGACCAGGCAAAAGAAGACCGTGATGCCCAAAAACAAGTCGAGGATATCGAAAAAAGGATCGCCGAGAAGGAACGCAAACAAATAAGCCAGCGTGACACAGGGGCCGGCAGTGCGGGCCAGCCAAATGGCGAGGGCCAGCGGATCACGATCGCCGATGCGCTCAAAGGCTCGGTGCTGGTAAACCCGCGACGCGAACGCTTTGGAGGCCGCGACGTGATCGTTTTCGACTATGAGCCGAATCCTTCATTTAAGCCGCGTACCCGTAACGAGAAACTATTTTCAATATGCAGCGGCGCCGTTTGGGTCGACACGGCAACCAAACAGATCATTCGTCTCGAAGCGACGTTAACACAGAGCACCGGTAATTTTCTGGCAAAGGCGAAACGCGGTGCTTCTTTTACGATCGAGAATGAGTTGGTCAATAACGAGGTGTGGCTGCCATCCCGAGCCGACATCAATCTCGAGGTCAAGATCTTATTTGCCGGCATCAATATTAATAACCTCGTTAAATACGGCGATTATCGCCGCTTTGAGACCGAGGTCAAAGACGCAAAGGTAGGCGAACCGGAAAAGCCCTGATTCAAATTTTGGATACAGAGAATATATCGGTTCTGTGGGGCTTGCTGTCGATAGATCTGCGGCGGGCGGCGGCGGTTGCTATCGGGTTTTGTTGGTGATAGCGATCTGGGCTGCGCGACTGTGGTTTTGGGTGTAGTTGGTCGCCCCGGTGGTTTCCGGCGTTTTCGGCGACAGGCCGGGGCTGAGATCGGCCCTTTTGTCCCGGAACGAGGACTCGAAAACCGGTGA
>CAZJFB010000146.1:0-4972 GCA_964545145.1 uncultured Chloracidobacterium sp.
TGCACCTCGGGAATGTCGGGCGAGGGCTCGCCAGCAAGGTGTCCGTGCGTAGCGTTCACTCCGACGAACTCAGACAATACGAGATCGAATTTCAGACCTAGTCGGTCGAGGCGTTCGCGCAAGATACGGTCGGCGGCTTGGGCTTTTTCGTAGGCGTCTGGCCAGGAATAGACAAGAGTGCCGACTGACTTCCAGCCGTCTGAGTAGGCGATGGAGACTTTGTAGAAATCTGTTTTCGGATGGCCGATGATGCCAAAGACCTTGACCCGATCCTTGCCTGCGTCGGTGAGCTGGATAGACGCGAAATCAGCAACCACATCCGGCGTGATGTACTCGTGCGGATCGCCCATCTCGTAGAGAAGCTGTTCTTTGACAGATTGAATGTTGACGCGGCCGCCGGTGCCTTCGTGTTTAGTGACGACGAATTCACCGTTCGGTGATGCCTCAACTATTGGAAACCCGATATTTGCCATGTCGGGGATCGACTGCCAATCGTACTGGCAATTACCGCCGCTCGATTGGGCCCCGCATTCGATGATGTGCCCGGCGATCGTGCCGGCTGAAACCTTGTCCCAATCGTCAAAGCTCCAGCCGAATTCGTGCATCAGCGGAGCAAGTGTCAACCCGGTATCGGTAAGCCGTCCACCAACGACAATATTGGCACCTTTGCCGAGAGCTTCGACCAAGGGAGCGGCTCCGAGATAAACGTTCGCGGACTGGACCTTGTCGCGGATCGATGCGAGCGGCGTTCCGTCGTCCATGCTATTGATCTCGATACCGTCGGCGATCCAACCGTCCAGCTTGTCCAGAACGTCGTCACCAGTAACGACACCGATCCGAACCTTTCCGGAAAGGCCGAGTTCGCGTGCAGCATCACGAATGCCGGACGCGCAGCCCGCGACGTTTACGCCGCCGGCGTTCGAAAGGACCTTAATATCTTTCTCGACGCAATCGGGCAATATCTCACGCATCAGTGAGACGAAATCGCGCGCATATCCGGCCTGCGGATCGCGGGCCCGCTGCTTCTGCAGGATCGACATCGTGACCTCGGCCAGATAGTCGAGCATTAAATAATCGATCGGGCCGTTTCGGACCTGATCGACCGGAGCCGTCAATAGATCGCCCCAAAAACCCTGGCCGCCTGCTACTCTTACTGTTTGTTTCATATGATCAGGCGGAACGAACGTTGGCGTTGATGAATCTAACGATGTCCTCGGTCGAGGTGCCAGGCAGAAACACCTCCGAGACGCCAACCTTCTTCAGGCCGTCAATGTCTTCTTGAGGCACGATGCCGCCCACCAGGACGAGCGTGTCATCCATGCCGTTCTCACGAAGCAGGTTGACGATCCGGGGACAGAGCGTGTTGTGGGCGCCGCTGAGGATCGAGATGCCGACCGCGTCGACGTCTTCCTGCAGTGCAGCCGATGCGATCATCTCAGGCGTCTGCCTGAGGCCTGTATAGATGACCTCCATGCCGGCGTCTCGCAACGCACGGGCGATGACCTTGGCACCGCGGTCATGGCCGTCAAGGCCGGGTTTGGCTACTAGCACTCGGATCTTTCTTTCACTCATAAGATAAAAAGTTATTCTATCGCGTCATCCGGCCTAGTGCACCATTGACCCTGATATAGGGCTTCATCTGGGCCCAAGTAAATGAATAGACGCCGTCCGGTTCGAGGGCCTGGATCACGTGCGGAAAGCCGTAATCGTAAAAGAATGTCACGCCCTTTGCGTCTATCGCGAACCCCTTAAGGTTGTCCATCCTGAAGCCCGCCGTCTGAAACAGTTTTTCGGGCTCAGGCTCGTCCGCGTCTTTATCGGCCCTGATGTCGGCGATCGCCTTCTCGATCTCCTTTTTCTGGGCCTTGCCGATCATATCGACCAGTCCGCCGATATACACAAAAACTTCGCCGGGCAGGACACGTTTGCCGGTCTTTGTTTCGACAACTATCCGTTTTGTGCTCCCGTCGGGATATGCACCGCTGCCCTCGATCGAGAGTTCGATGCACAGCAGGCCGTTGCTATTATGAATAACCTTGTAGTCAGCACTCTCAAGCCATTGAACGTCTTTTATTTCCTCGGCGACCGTAAAGCCAAAGGCCTTTTCATAGCTGATCTCTGCCTCGATCTTTCTCGCTACGGCTGTCGACCCGGCCTTGATACGCGGCCAGTTGATCTCAAAGGTCTTCTTATACTCGCTGATCGGCTTTGGGCGAGTGTAAGTGATCTTCTTTCCGGTCACTATCACCGACTGGGCAGCCGCGCCGCTTGCGAGGAAAAGCAGGAGAAATAATGAAGTTAGCGTCGTTGCTTTCATACGTTGCCTTCAGGTCCATATTAGGCGAGCCGAATATGCATTTTAACTTTGCGGCAAATCCTTTTTGCCGTTTCATGGCGTCATACATCTCCCACCATGCATGCAGGTTGACCCACAGCGGGTTATAGCTCTTAAGCGGCTTAATAATGCCGTATCGGGGCTCTTCGGCCTCTTCAACGAAGGACCCAAATAGCCGGTCCCAGATTATCAACACGCCGGCATAATTCTTATCCAAATACGGGTTGTTGACCCCGTGATGCACCCTGTGATGCGACGGCGTGTTGAGTACATATTCGAGAGGGCCAAGCCTACGGATCACTTTGGTGTGGATCCAAAACTGATATATGAGATTAAACCCATGCATCAGGGCGAACATCCACGGTGCGAAACCGAGCAGCATGATCGGCACATAGAACAACCAGTGAAGGATCCCCGAAAACCAACTCTGCCTGACGGCTACGCTTAAGTTGTACTGCACGCTAGAGTGATGCACGACATGAAAATTCCAGAACAGCCTCGATTCATGGCTGACTCGATGGAATATGTAGTAGGCAAGATCGTCTATAAAGAATAGTGCGACCCATGTCCACCAAGCGTCTGCAGGGAATTTGTACGGAGCTATCTCATAGCAAAAGATGAAGATATAGCCTGTCGCGAGGCCGAACAACGTTCCCCAGACGATGCTCATAAACCCGAGAAAGATATTGTTCCAAGTGTCTTTTTTGTCCCGGTATTCGCCGAGGCCCCTAATATGGGACCAGATCGCCTCGATAGCGATCATAAGCGCGAATAACGGAATTGCAAGTACGGTCGGCCTTAGCATTTGGTCAAGATCATTTTACTCGATGCCGCAGCGTCAAGCGTTATTGCACACATCATTTCGGTTTAGTGCACGTCTCTTTTTCATTAAATGTAAAGAAATCACGATTTCCCGCCATACGCGGTAGAACCGGCTGCGGTGCCGTCGCTCTGAGCGGGCCGTTAGCGACCGCTTCGTTCCATGACTGCTTTCGCGCTGTGATCACGTATCGTGCACCGAGTCCGAGCCGCCGCTCGATAGATACGTAACGATCCTCAAGCTTTCTTGTTGCCGATAGGTCCTTCATTGCTGTCTTTCCGACCTCAAAAAAGACTGGATCGAGTTTGAAGTAGGCTCTTTGAAGATCGTCACGTGACGCCGTCATTCTTTCTATAGTAAAGCGCACAGAGCGGGCAAGATCGATAAGGTGCGCGTCGACGCCGTAAAGGGAAATCGCAAAGACCGTGAGCGTGGATGTCTTCTTTGATCGATCCTCTTCGGCTGCACGCTGATAGTATCGCTTCCAGTGTGGCTCGACCGCCTTCAAACCGCCATTATCAAAAGCGTACCGGTTGTAAAGGTAGGCGTCGTAAAATGTTACGATCAGGCCAAGCATTGCTTCGGCGACGGCCGGGTCATTCCTTACGGCTTCTGAGAATTGCACCTGCGTCGTATGAAAATAGATCGCCGGAAACATCTCGATCAGTCCGCCGGTCGCCAGAAATCGCTCGCGGCGTGCTGAAAGATCGCTCAACACTGCTGAGACGCTCTCTGCCTGGCGGATGATCTCGGGAGTTCGCAGCTTTTCGGGGATAAATACGCGACAAGGGCCATTGGCCAGCGTCTGTGTTGACCACGCGGTCAACACCAAGCCCGCCGCCATTGACAGGATCAGGATTCGGCGAACGGCCGGGGCGAAATAAGCATATTGTTTCGCGAGCGTTTTCACTGTTTCAGGGTTATAGTAGCATCAACCAAAAACGTCATGATAAAGAAGATCATAAAAGTACTGGCGATCCTGATTGCGGTCGGACTGATCGCAATCCAATTTTTCAGGATCGACAAGACAAATCCGCCGATCAATGAGAGCGAAACCCTCGAAACCGCAGTTGCTGTGTCGCCCGATATCGCCCTGATCCTCGGCCGCTCTTGCAACGATTGCCATTCGAACAAGACGGTCTATCCCTGGTACTCAAATGTTCAGCCAGCGGCTTGGTTTCTCAAAGACCACATCGAGGACGGCAAGCACGAACTGAACATGAGCGTTTTCAACACTTACAACGCCAAAAAGAAGGTCAAAAAGCTCGAAGAGATCTGCGAACAGGTCGAGTCCGCCGAAATGCCGCTGCCGTCATACCTTTGGATCCACCGTGACGCCGCTCTGAGCGAGTCGGAAAGAAAGGCACTGTGCGACTGGACCAAGGCGGAGATCGCAAAGCTCCCGAGTCAGTAGTGCTGTTGCCCTGCCGCCAATGCAGCCTATCTATTTTCGGGAAAAGGTGCTTCCCCAAGTAAGTCAGTTTCCTGAAGTGTCCATACTTACTGGGTGTGTTGTCCTAAAGTTAAGTGTCCCAGAGCGAGCACCTGGAGCCAGTTCTTTCACCTTTTCACGTTTCCACATATTAAGTTGTCAAAGATCGCGGCCTCAATGGCCTTCTGGTTCTTCGTTTCGATACCACCTCTGCCTACCCGCGGGCTTACGTAACATTGTGCCGCCATCGCGTCTTCCTGTTTTCGCGACTCTCTATACTCTCAAATATGGCTGTCCCACAAAGTTCCTGTTCGTTTTTCCGCATAAACATTCCGATTTGCTGAGCCTTTTTGCATTTCCGGGAAAAACAGATACTGAACGTAGC
>CAZJFB010000147.1:0-4914 GCA_964545145.1 uncultured Chloracidobacterium sp.
CTGAATGGAACGGGCATTACGCATACAACGACATTGACGAGGTAGCCTACGCTTCATATCTCAAAGCCCTGATCGACGGGCGGCCACGCAAGAATGACCCCTACACGGGCCGTGACGATTCGCCCGAAAGCCCGCAGCCGGAATCACTTTTTTCGATCCAATTCGCCGGCCCGATGACCATCGCAATTCCGGCACGTGTTCTGGGCGTTGGAGCACCGTGGGCGATGACGATCTCAGGTGCGGTAGCGGCATTCCTGACCGCGCTCGCGATATTTTGGCTGCTCGGAATGATCACCGGCGACTCGATCTTTGCAATGGCGGGCAGTCTGGCCGTACTGGCCGGAGGTGCGCTCTTTGCGGGCGAAGGAGCGATAGGCGAGATACTCGGCATCAGCTATTCATATCCTTACTTTCCGGGATTTCGCCGGTATATCCCGGCAATGGCGTTCCCGGCGTTCTTCTTTTTGGCCGCAATTGCCTGGAAGGTCTTTATCCGCGAACCTCGCGAAGATGATATTTCGAAAGGTCCGGGGCCGATAACAAAAGACCTGCTGCTATTGACCGTTGCGGCGATAGCTTTCGGCTATACCGTCTTCTCATATTTTTATGTTTGGACGACAGCGGCGGCCTGGCTGGGCTGTGTCGGCCTGCTGTGGATCATCGCTCGGCCTGACGGCATGTGGAGCGACATGAAGCGGCTTTTGCTTCTTGGCGTTGGGTGTACCGCAGTGCTGGCTCCTTACGCGTGGCTATTGTCCAGGCGATCGCACACGATGGATGACGTCCAGCTGTTGGTGCGGACGCGGGCCCTCGACCTGACGCGCGTGCCGGAGCTGATCGGTTTTGTAGTATTGGCCGTGATCGCACTCGGCATCGCGATGAAGATGTTCCGGCTTCGCGACCGGGCTACACTTTTTGCGATCTCGCTGGCGTTGACGCCCGCGATCGTCTTCAATCAGCAGGTGATCACCGGCCAGTCGCTGCAGCCGATCCACTATCAGGTCTTCATTGGCAATTACGTCGCCGGGCTGGCGGTGATGGTCACATTTGGCCTGATCTGGCGTTCGGCTAACGAGACAAAAGGTGCCGCGCCAAAGCTCGCGATGACCGTCCTGGCGCTGATAGCAGCGGGATGGGGTTTTGTGGAGTGCCACTACACGGTGCGCGTACTCGACGAGGTTAACGTGCTCCGCGACGAGGCCCTGCCCGTTGGCCGTCGCCTGACCGAGATCGCTGCCGATGATCCTGACCGGTACAAGCGGGTCGTGCTGCATCTAGGCATCGCTGAGGGAGACGACCTGCCGACGATCGCTCCGCAGTCGGTGTTGTGGGCTAGGCATCAGCACGTATTCCCCGGGCTGGACTGGCAGGAGAGCAAAGAGAGGTACTATCAGCAGCTCTTATATCAGGGCGTCGGCGACAGGCAGCTTGCCGACGGCATGAAAAAGGGCGAGGACTTTGTCTCTATGATCGCCTTATTTGGCTGGGGGCGGCACACGGACAGGCTAAACTCCGAATACAAACCGCTTACGTACGGTGAGATAGACAACGAGGTGCGTAAGTACGCCGAATATGTCAGGAACTTCGACGCACGGCGGCCGGGCGTACCGAGGCTTGACTTCCTGGTGACCCCGACGGAACTCGAGCCATATCTCGACCGCGTGGACAAATGGTATGAGCGGACCGACCGGGAACAGTACGGCAAGTATGTTCTCTATCGCCTGAAGCTGAAGAACTGAGCCGCAAAAAAAGACCGTCCGTGAGGACGGTCAAAACTTGTATTGCTAAAAGATATTAAAACTACTTAGGCGGCCAATAGGTCGTTTGAAGTCTCGGCAAAAACTCGTCTGCCGTTCAGGGCGTCATCGATGATCTCACGAACTGCCGACGCATCCGGGTTTACGTCCATTCGGGCGCATGCCCTAAGGTGTCTGATGATGCCCTCCGCCGCGATCTCTACCGCATCGCCGGTCAATTTCGAGAACCGACGTGCCTGAATATGGTCAATCTGCAGAACTCTGTCCTGCAAGGTCATTGGTCTAGCTGCTGCCACTTTATCTTCTCCTTTGTTTCAAATTAGTGTCATCGTACCCGAACCGTGTCGGGGGACGCTGCGAAAAGGCACGAAACATAACGCCGATCCGCAGAATGTGTTGAAACGCCCAGCAAAATTGCTGCCGGGAAAGCGGTTCTTGAGGCCGTCTTTCAACTGTAAGAGAATCTTAACAAAGAAATACTAAAAAGTGAACACTTTTTTTCGCCGATTTGCAGACCTTTTTTAAGAATGCGAAAACCGGCAAACCACAAGATTTGCCGGTTCCATAAAAAACACTTACAGGATGCTGTGGTCTAGCCTACGGCGTCCTTCATAGCTTTGCCGATCGAGAACTTGACGGTGGTCTTCGCCGGGATCTTGATCACTGCACCCGTTGCGGGGTTGCGGCCTTCGCGAGCCTTGCGGTGCGTCTTCTTCAATTTGCCAAAGCCCGGAACGGTGAATTCGCCATTCTTCTTGACCTCGCTAGTAGCGAGAGCCGCGAGAGCGTCAAACATTGCCTTGACGTCCGATTTCTTGCAACCGGTCGAGTCGGCCAAGCTGCCGATGATTTCTGTCTGTGTCATACGAGCCATAATTTTAAGTAACCTCCAGTTTTGGTTGAATAAATTAAGTCTTCCCGAGTGAATGTTCTGCCGCCCTGAGAGCTGCTGCAAAAAGTTAGGGGAAACTTCCAATCTAGAACAGCTGACTGGTCGGGGCGGCAAGATTCGAACTTGCGGCCTCTCGCTCCCAAAGCGAGCGCACTACCAGGCTGTGCTACGCCCCGTGTGTTTCACTTAAGAAACGATTCCAAGTGTCGAATTCTAAGCGACCACGCGCCCCGCGTCAAGTCAAATATCAATAAAATCCCGTAAAAATGGGATTATTTCTGAAAAAGCACGGCTCCGATGGCTGATATTTCGCTTCACGGCGCCGGGCAACTGCCCAAATGTAAGGTCGTAGCCGTCCGGTACGAAAAGAGGATCATACCCGAAACCCTCACTGCCAATTGGACTTAGCGCAATACGTCCCTCGCATATTCCCTCTGACTCAGTCAAAATGCGGCCTTCAGCGTCGGCGATGGCAATTGCGCAGGCAAATTTTGCCCGTCTGTCGACATTTTTTGCCAATTTTAGCTCGGCGAGAAGCATTTCCATCTTTTCAGCGAAGCTTGTCCCTTCGCCGCCGTACCTGGCCGACATGACGCCGGGACGGTTATGGAGGGCAAAAACCTCGAGGCCCGAGTCGTCGGCGAGGGCAGTCATGCCGCTTTGGCGGGCGTATCCGACAGCCTTGAGCCGGGCATTTTCGGCGAAGGTCAGTCCGGTTTCCGGCACTTCCTCGATCCCCGGCACGGCGTCGAGGCCGACGAACTCGATATCCAAACCGCTAAGCATTTCGCGAAGCTCGGCGACCTTTCCGGCATTGTTTGTAGCGAGAAGGATGGTTTTTGACATCGTTTAGAGAGAGTATAATGCTCGTCAGGAGACTTTTCTATTGCCAAACACTGTTAAATCACGGTATAAATGAAGTAGCGGCCTTCCCGCACCTTTCCCGGCCGCACAAGATTCATTCTTATTGAGGATCACGTCCCAAGTGGCAGCAGTGTTTCTGGAAGAACCAGTCGATATTCGTGTCCGTAACAGCGGCCCGGCCGCGGCGCGCAGCAAAGAGATGATGTCCGGCACCTCAAACGAAACACTTGTCACCGAACTCGGGCTGTGGCTGTCGGGCCTCGAGAGCTTTCTAGCGATCGGGCACGAGGTTTTTCGCGAGCACGGCGACCGAAGCGGCGACCCTGACACTTCACGCGAATTCCGCCTGGTCAACTCAGCACTGCAGCGATGTTCGCTTATTTCCTCACGGATCCTCAGTTCAGGCAGCGGCGTTAACCCGCGGCAGGCGTCCGTAACCTGGGGCATTACCTTTGGCGAGATCGCAGAACTAGGCGACGAACTTCGTCGGCTGCAGATGCTTGCCAACGGCTATACGAATGCCGCCAAACTCGGCCCCGCCGAGTGGAGGGCATGGTCATCTCTCGTGTCGTCGCGGCTGTCAAGCGTTGCCGCATTCGCGGTGTTGATCCGCCTCGCCGAGGAGCAGGGCGATGAGTATCTTCCGTCACCGCTGCGCGAACTTGCGAACACGAATTCATTCCTTTCCGAGGAGCAGTCGGAACTCGCACTGGTGCTGCCCAAATTCGGCAGGATACTTAAGTCGCTGAGTCTGGTCGGCAGAATGCTCGAGGCCGATGAGCCGCTTAAGCCCGCATTGCTGATCTTTGCCAGGATCAACGAGCAGGTCCACGAGCTTACAAACTACATCAACAATCGTCTCGGCAATTTTCCCAACGAGGAGGCAGAGATGTTCTCTTCGTTGGATGCTGCTGCGTATACGGCATCGATCGAGCTAAAGAAGGTATATTCGCAGGAACTCGCGGGCCTCGCCGGCATACGGCCGTCGCCCTCGATCTATGCCCGAATGGAGACGGCGTACGCTCTTTTGAACGAGGGCTTTCAGCAAATGCTGGCGGGCTTTGCCAGGATGATCGATCCCGCCGCCGATGTCTTTGGCATATTCCCCAATTTCGCTCTCAAACGCGACCAGTCGCTAGCCCTTCGGGCGGAACTTTGGTCGGTCGTCCATCTCGTTCAGAAGGCCGAGGTCGAGCCCGAAAAAGCTCACATCGACGAGATGCGCGACGCACTGCGTAAATTCATCGCCGGAACCGCGAAATTCCTCTTCTACAAGGACACCGAGACCGTCGAGCGGTTTATCGAAGAGATCCTAGTTACCAAGGACAACAAAGACCTCGTACCGATACTTCACCGCTTTGGTGCATTCCTCGAGACACTGTTTGGCCAGGTCAACCTCCG
>CAZJFB010000148.1:0-4904 GCA_964545145.1 uncultured Chloracidobacterium sp.
CGAATTGAACATTGAACGCTGAACAGGGGAGTCGGAAGGTGCAAAGGTGAAAGAGCCTATCTCACAGATCTCTGTGCCCTCTGTGGCGGATCGTCGGTTATCGGCGTTATCCGCGGTTAGAACATGCGGGCATTAGATCCCGACGGACGTAAAAATGCAGCAAATATCGTGTGGGAAAAACGCGGGACATGGGACATGGGACAGAAAGGCGAAGATGCCGGCACTCGGCGGACGGCAAATTGGGAGCGGACGGTGAGTCTGGGCAGCATACGCGATAGAATGTCTATTACTGGAAGACCGCACGGCCCGCGAGACGCGGGTGCCCGCCACTGATACAGGCGGCGGCACTATTTATGGAACTCTATTTTCAACTTGTAAACGACCCCGAGACGCTCAAAAAAGCGTGTGACGACCTCAAAAAGGCGACGGCACTAGGGTTTGACGTCGAGACGACCGAGCTCGATCCTTATCGCGGCGAGCTTCGGCTAGTGCAGTTGAGCGACGGGCGGGCGACGAAGGTCATCGACCTGCGTGCCTTTGCCCGTGGACACGAGGCGGGAGACGGGAAACGGGAGACGGGAGAGGGTATTCCGGAGTCAGTTAGGGTGTTGCGGGAGAATCCGGAGCTAGCGCCGCTCAAGGAACTGCTTTCTTCGACAAAGCAGGTCAAGATCGCACACAACGCGAAGTTTGACACTAGCTGGGTTAGGCATCATCTGGGTGTCGAGGTTGGCGGCATTTACGACACATATCTTGCAAGCATCCTGGTCGCGGCGGGCGAGGGCGACAGGCGCCACGGGCTCGCGGATGTCGTGCAGTTCTTTCTCGGCCGGACACTCGACAAGACCGAACAGGTCAGCGATTGGTCGGCGAATGAGCTTTCGCAGTCGCAGATCGAATATGCCGCAAAGGACGCGGCCATTATGCCCGAGGTCAAGGCAAAGCTCGACGAACGCATCGTCGCGGACGGGCTGGCCGACGTCCTTGAGCTTGAGAACGAGTGCGTGATGCCGATCGCCCAGATGGAGCTTAACGGCTTTTATCTCGACGCCGACCGGTGGCGTGAGCAGCTTGCTAAAGTCTCGAAGGTGCAGGAAAGGACGGCCCGCGAACTGCAGCATCTGCTGTCGGCCGGTGTCGCCCAGGCATCGCTCTTCGGAGCTCCGCAGATCAATCTCGACTCGGTCGATCAGGTGACAAACGCACTCCTGAATCTCGGCGTGCCCGTGCCAAATACGACGCGTGCGTGGGAGCTGCAGCCGCTGGCTGCCGAATATCCCGTCGTCGGCAAGCTGCTTGAGTATCGAGCGGCCGCCAAGGCGAGCCAGAGCTTTGGCGAGAACATTCTCGAATTTATCGAGCCGGCGACGGGCCGAATTCACGCGGATTTTCGCCAGATCGGAGCGCCGACCGGACGATTCGCGTGCTCGAGACCGAACCTGCAGCAGATACCGCACGAGGAGGAGTACCGACGCTGCTTCCGCGCTCCCGATGGCCGCAAGCTTGTCATCGCCGACTATTCGCAGATCGAGCTGCGGATATTGGCCGATTTTTCGGGCGACACCAATTTTATCAACGCGTTCGTCTCGGGCCAGGACTTTCACGCTACGACGGCGGCACAGGTCTTTGGCATCAAGACCGAGGACGTGACGCCGGACCAGCGGTCATTCGCCAAGAGGCTCAATTTCGGCGTCGTGTACGGCATCGGCGCGTCGCGATTCGCGTCGATGACAGGGCTGACCCAGTCGCAGGCAGAGGAGACGCTGCGGCGGTACTTCGCGACCTATCCGCGAATGGACGAGTGGCTGAGGAACGCCGCGAGGAACGTACTGACCGAACGCTCGGCACGCACGGCATCGGGCAGGCTGGCGCGGATGACCTTTGACCCGAACGATCGTTCGTCGGTAGGTGCGGCACAGCGTTACGCGAAGAATATGCCGATCCAGGGTACGTCGGCCGACATTCTAAAGCGCGCATTGCGGCTGCTCCACGATGACATTCGCGGTACATCAGCAATGCTTGTAAATATCGTCCACGACGAGATCGTCGTCGAGTGCGATGCGGCCGACGCCGAGATGGCGGCGGCAAAGCTGGAGTCGGCGATGCTGCGGGCCGGTGAGCAGTTTGTGAGCAAAGTGCCGATCAAGGTCGATGTTCACGCGGCAGATGACTGGACAAAGTAGATGGCGAGTGTGAACTGCACAATTCCGTGTAACCTTTGCGGCGGGACCGACGCCGACGAGATCGGCCGTCTTGACCGCGACGGCAACGAACTCCAGACCGTGATCTGCAAAAACTGCGGCCTCGTCTGGTCCGACCCGCGGCCGAACGAGGACGAGATCCGCAACTATTATTCAAAGGATTACCGCATCGAGTACAAAGGAACCCTTACGCCCAAGCTCAAGCATGTCTATCGTGCCGGCAGGGTCGCCGGGCACAGATATCGGCAGATCGCGGACCTCGTCGAGCCGGGTGCACGCGTGCTCGATGTCGGTGCGGGCGGCGGAGAATTTGTTTTTCTGATGCGAAAGAAAGGTTTTGACGCGAGCGGCGTCGAGCCGAACGAGGGCTATGGACGTTTTGCTCAGGAACACCTGAAGCTGCCGATCAGGATCGGCTTTGCACAGCAGATCGAGGCGGGCGACACGGCTTTTGACCTTGTAACGATGCATCACGTACTCGAGCACCTTGACGATCCGGCACTCGTTCTCGGCAAGCTGTACGACGCGATCGCTGAGGGCGGCTATCTTGCCGTCGAGGTGCCAAATGTCGAGGGCACGTGCTTCGCCCCGATCCATCGCTTTCACCAGGCGCATCTGTACAACTTCAACATCAAGACGCTTGAGGCCATCGGCGAAAAGGCGGGCTTTGCCGTACACCGTTCGGAGGCGTCGGATGACGGCGGCGTGATCAGGACGATCTTCAAAAGAACGGGCAGCAAGAGCGCTCCGGTCACGTCCATTCCCGGCAACTATGAAAGGATCGCCAAGATAATTCGTCGCCACACGCCCGCGTCGCACTATTTGTCGGTCCATCCGTACATCAGGCCGTTCAGCCGTCTGCGAATGAACCTCGCGGAAAAAAGCGGCACCAAAGGCTGTGCTGACGCCTTCGCAGTGCTTGAGAGATTGTTCGGCTCCGCAGCTTAGGTTGGAGCCATGGATATTTGGCCGGTCATTCGGCCCTTTTTGGCACGTGTGACCCGGCCCGCTTGATGAAATGCGAGCCTGATCACAGTGCCTGATCGATCTTTGACAATTAAATTTGAGCGACAGCGACCTCAGCAAAAAGGTCGTGTCGCTCGCTTGGGGTGTCGTATCGGTTGCCGCAGATGCGGATATCCGTATGAAGCAGAAGTCACTTACCGGCAGCCTTGGCATTCGGCCGGGCGACTTTGTACATGCCCCACTGGATCTTTTCCATCAGGCCGTCCTGATACAGGTCAAAGTGCGTCTTGCCCTCTAGGTACGTGATCTCAGCGTCGCTGCCGAGCTTTTTGAGCTCAGCATCCAGCAGCCGGACAGACTCATCGAGATGAAAAGTATCCGCGGTGCCGACGATGATGTGCAGCTTGCCCTTGAGCTTTGGCCCGAGCGTTTTCCAATTCTCGCGTAAAAGGCGGGAGATGTCGTACTTTTCCCAGGCCTTAAGCACGTTCGGGTCGATGCGGCCGGTGTCGACGTCAAAGAACTTCATCGGCTGGCCGTCATCGCCCTTTGGCGAAAAGACCGCGTTAAATGAGGCCATCTGGCCACCGTAGTAGCCGAGTACTCGTTCCTGTTGGGCGTACTGCCTAAAGGTTGCGAGGTCCTTGCCTTTGTCGCGGACCAACCCGTACTCTTTGCCGTTGGCATCGGCATAGACGTTTGAATTCGAGTAAAGGTCCGGGCCGGTAAAGTTGCGGAAATCGACCGGATCGGGCGATGTTGACCACGTGCCGCCAAAGAAATCGGGATTGGTGACCATTACCCAAAGCGTCGTCCATCCGCCGGACGAGTGCCCGGTCAGAAAGCGGCCGCTCGGCTTCGCGTCCATTCGAAACTGCTTTTCGAGATACGGGATGAATTCCTTAACGAGGGCCGAGTTCCACGGGCCGTTGTTCGCCGAGTCGGCAAAAACACTGTGGCCGAGAGGGACCTGAGCTTCGAGGAAGACGCTGATCATCTCGGGCCGTTTGCCTTCGACCATTTCCTTTTCTCGCTGAGCTGCACCGCGAAGCGGATTCAAGACAGTGCCGCCGTAACCGCTGACGTTATAAATGGTCGGATATCTCTGATTTGACTTTTCATAGCTCGGCGGCAGTATGACCGACGCCTTCATCTTTATTGGCCGCCCCCAAAATGCAGACAGCATTGGGCTGACGAATTCGATGATGCGTGCATTCTTTGGTACGTCGATCTTTCGTTCAGGTACCGCTTTGTAAAGCGTAAGCTCGGCCGTCGCGAACGGCGACGACGCCTTAACGACCTCGCTATAGACGTCGCCCGAGCCGGGACCGTTATACGTGTACGAATGGTCACGATCGAGCAAGGCAAAGAGCTGATAGTTTCCGGACGGAGCCGAAGCAAACGCCGAAGGGAACGACAGAGCATCCGGATCGATCTCGACCGGCTTTCCCGGCACAAGGTTGGCGACCTCGGTGCCGGATACCCATACAGCGTTAGGGTCGCTGCTGTCAGGGCCGAAACCGTCGGTCGGCTTGCCGTCATCTTTTCGCATAAAGATCAGCAGCCTTCCGGACAGCGGAGCAGTGACGCCGTCGATCTTGTCCGCGACCTTTACGGTAAAGCGGATCGGCGCCGCCGAGGCGCCGACCGCCGCTATCGCCAAAACACCGGTAAGGGCCACAACGATGAGAACGGATCTAAGCAATTTGATCTTCATAGTTTCGTTATTTCTCTTCT
>CAZJFB010000149.1:0-4811 GCA_964545145.1 uncultured Chloracidobacterium sp.
CTGTGCAACAGATGTGCTAATGTTCAATACGTGTTTTTGCCGAAAATGCAAAAATACTGAGGAAATGTGAATGTTTACTAACAAAAAAAATTGAACGGTATGTCATTTGTCCGGACACTGTCCGACACTTGTCCGGACAAATGACTTACAGGCGAAATTGCGCTGAGAGTGAATAAGTGAAAAGGTGAAAAAGTGGAAATGTGAAAAAGCGAAGATATGATCAACCCCTGCGGCGCTTATTCGCAGCATATCACGCAGTGGCGGGCATTCTCAGTCAGAGGGCGGGAGTTGGGAATTGAGGGGCAGTAGTCGCAGCAGGATGCAAAAAAGTTGAAAATTCGACACAGCCTATACCGCATCGTAAACTAGGTCTCATCAAATGCAGCGATCCGTCACTATTAAGAACATCGACCCAACTTTCGCGATCCCGGGCGGCGAGATCGCGATCGAGTGCGAGGGCTTTCGCCCTGAGAGAAACTCTGCCGACGGCTGTTACGTCGCGGGTGCAAATTGCCGAATTGTGGCTTCGTCGGCGACGCGGGTGCTTGCCGAGGTTCCGGACTCTGCAGGTGAGGGCAAGACGCTGGCGCATCTGGAAAGCCGCGGCGAGGTCAGCAACACCTTTGAGATGACCGTGGGCCGGGAGATCGCCGACCAAATGCATATGGTCGCAAATCCGGCGGTCGATCCGTCGGATGACGCGATCATTCTGACGCGTTCGGGGTCGCGCGGACAGCATTTGCCGGTGACCCTGTTCCGGCTCGAGACTGACGGTTACCTCGACGAACTGCCTGAGCCCGTACTAAACCCGACAGGGATCGCCTTTGATAAGGGCGGCCAGATGTTCGTTACGAACCGAGCTCAGGGCGAGGTGCTGGCCGTCAGCCGCGACGGCACGGCGACGGTACATGCGGCGGGGCTCGGGATCGCGACCGGCATCGCCTTCGACGCTAATGGCGATATGTATGTCGGCGACCGTGCCGGGACGATCTATCGCGTCAGCGAATATTCGACAGCGGTCCCGTTTGCTACTATCGAGCAATCGGTCGCCGCGTATCACCTGGCGTTTGGCCCGGACGGCAGGCTTTATGTGACGGCGCCCGGCCTCGCTAGCCATGATTCGATCTACGCGGTCGACCGGGAAGGCAAGGCCTCACGATTCTTCAAAGGGCTTGGTCGCCCTCAGGGGCTGGCATTCGATGCAGATGGGAATCTGTACGCTGCGGCGTGTTTCCAGGGCCGTCACGGGATCGTCAAGGTCGATCCGTCCGGTGAGTCTGCAGAGCTTTTTGTCGCGGGCAATAATATCGTTGGCCTGTGTTTTGACCGTAGCGGGAATATGATCGTCGCGACCAGCGACAGTGTTTACTCGATCGCGTGCGGGATCAAAGGGACGCTGCTGAACTGACGGCCTTTGGTGTGAATGGAGGCGAGATTGAGACAAGTCGTCACGACAATTTTGACCATCGCTACTGCGGCAGCCGCGTTCGGGTGCTCATTCAAGACCGACGTTCCGATCGAATTTCCCACGCCGCCGCCCGCCGCAGTCGCTACGCCGCTGCCCAGGCTGGAAATAAAGCGTGACCCCGAGCTTGAAGCCGCGTTCGCAAAGATCGCCGAAGGGGCAAAGGGCAAAGTCGGTGCCGCCGCCGTCGTGCTGGAAACTGGCGAGGCCGCCCTGCTGAACGCCGATGGGCGATACCCGATGCAGAGCGTTTACAAGCTGCCGATCTCAATGGCGGTAATGGACCAGATCCGGCTCGGGAAGCTGGACCTCGACGAGAAGATCGGCGTCTCAAAGGACGATATGGTCCGTGCGGGCCAGCGTTCTCCACTGAGAGACCAAAGTCCGAATGGCGGCGAATTCACGATCGGTGAGCTTATCCGCCTCGCCATGGTGGAATCCGACGGAACGGCGAGCGACGTTCTGATGAGTGTTGCGGGCGGAGCCGCTGAGATCCAATCATTTGTCGATCAGATCGGCGTCACCGGGATGAAGGTGGTCAATACCGAAAAAGAGATCGGACGCGACTGGCAAACTCAGTATGACAATTGGTCGACGCCGATGGCATCGGTCGAGTTGTTGAGGTACTTGGCTGCGGTGAGCAGTATGGGCCGAGCGGCCGAGACGGTTCCCGGCGAGGAAAGTCCCTGGGACCGCCTGGTCCGGGACATGGTCAATTCCGGCCCGGGACAGTTTCGCCTGAAAGGACGTCTGCCCGCGGGGACAACTGTCGCACATAAGACCGGCACATCCGGCACACAAAACGGCGTCACGGCCGCGACAAATGACATCGGCATCATCTTACTGCCGGACGGTAAACGTATTGCCGTCGCCGTCTTTGTTTCAGACTCGGCGGCTGACGAGAAGACCCGTGAGGCAATAATTGCAGCGATCGCCAAGGCGGCGTGGGATAAATCTGCCAGCAAATAGATGGTCACGGCGAATGTGACGCGGGTCACTCCAAAATACTTTATACTTCGGCTAGAATACAGGCATCAAAATAACAAGGAGGAACTTCGATGAGGAAGGTCATATTTTTGTTCGCCACCGCACTTCTGATCGCGACAGCAGCGGTTTTGCTGACTATCGACAGTCCAGGGAGCCGCACTCATGCTCAACAGGCAGATGAACCCAAAGTGCCTGAGGTGATCACCCTTGGCAAGGATTCTAAGCTTGGGGCTGTCACCTTTAACCACGCAAAGCATAACGGCGGTGCATACAATATTTCGCCGGGAACTCCGATCGCCTGCATCTCGTGCCACCATACCGCACAGCCGGCGGCCGAGATCGCAAAGCATCCACCGCTCAAGACGGCATGGCCTGCCGACCGGACCACGACGCTGACGGCTGAGCTATTTGCAAAGGATGCGAAAGGGTCCGGCGTTGTCGGCTGCCGTGACTGCCACTCGAAGGCCGGAGAGAAACCGAAACTGCTGGATGCGATCCCCGAGGTCAAACATGAGGGAAGCACCGCGCTGGTCTCGCTGAATAACCAGAACGCAATGCATCGCAATTGCGCGGGCTGCCATACCGAGGTCAGGAAGACCAATGCCGCGGCTAAGGGCCCGATCCAGACCCAGTGCATGATGTGCCATAAAAAGGCCTAGTGATATTGCCTGATAGACCAAAGGCACGAGAGGGATCGAGTCGTCCCT
Source organism: uncultured Chloracidobacterium sp. (assembly GCA_964545145.1). GTDB lineage: Bacteria > Acidobacteriota > Blastocatellia > Pyrinomonadales > Pyrinomonadaceae > OLB17. Next base: position 3,160 of record CAZJFB010000149.1, read on the forward strand.
TTCGTGCCTTTGATATTGAGCATAACGATTCGGTTTGCTACTGCTTTCCGGCCTTCAGATCCGCAATGCGCTTTTCGAGGGCGGCGGTGTCTGCTTTCTCGGCCTTGCCAGCCTCGAGAGCCTTTTCCGCTGCGGCGAGAGCCTCCTGCATCCGGCCCGCGGCGACCAGGATGTTCGCACGGCGGCCGAGGTTGGCGAAATTGGCCTTGGCTTTGATCTGCTCGTCACTGGCCTTAAGTGCCGCGTCGTACCATTTAGCCGCTGCCTCGGCCTGCTTGTTTGCCTTCGCATAATTCGCTGCGTTGGTTGCGGGGCCGGGATCGTCGGACTTTGCAGCGGCAACGTAGGCGTCCAATCGCTTCATTGTCGAGCCGACAACGTCCTTGACCTCGACCGTGAAGGGAACTTTTGCCTTTTCCCAACGAAGGTAAGCAGTTGCCGAGGTGTCGCCGACATTGTCGAAACCGAATGTCAGAAACTCTTTGGAGTCAGCTACCCACTCGGGCTTTGTCTTGACGCGAAGGGCATCCTTCTTGGCATCATAAGAAAAACTACCCCATTGTCCATCGTCCTTATTGAATATCAACGTCCACTCATCTTTGCCCGGGATAGTGTGAAAACTATATTTCCCGGCGGTCAGTAGCTGGCCGTTGATCAGGACGTCATCCGCGGCAACGAACAACGTCGCTTCGTTTGCTCCGGCACGCCAAACATGTCCCCACGGCACCAAAGGAGCGTCCTTTGGACGTGTATTGCCGTTGTCGAGGGTGGCCTCGCCGGCGACCGCCGCCGGCCAGTCTCCATATACCTTTCGTCCCTTGACGGCCGGGCGGCTGTAAGTGATCGAAATGTCGGTGGTGCCGATCGTCTGGGTTACGCTAGCCTTTTGGCTCGCACGTGGAACCGGCGGACGGACCTGTCCAGCCGCCGTAATTGCAACTGCTGCAACCAGACATGTAAGCGAGATACAAGAGATAAGATGTCTTTTCATACGTACTCCTAAAACTTTCTTCCGCAAGGCGGATCTAAAAAAGGTGTTGTCGGAAACTATTACGGCTAGTACGGCCCGAGAGTTTTCGATCCCGGGCCGTGCGCAATGTACCGTAGTGCTATTCGTCTTCTTCGTGCGCTCTAACGCGACCGGACGCGACGGCCTCGTCGATCACCTTTTGAGCAAGGTTGCCCGGCAGCGGATCGTAATGCGAGAACTGCATATGGTATGAGCCGCGGGCCTGCGTCACGGAATTGAGCTTCGACTGGTAATCGAGCATTTCCGAGAGCGGCACCTTGGCCTTGATGACCTGTTGCTTGCCGCGCATTTCCATACCGCCAACCCGGCCGCGACGGCTGTTAAGGTCGCCCATGATGTCGCCTGAAACCTCCTGCGGCGTAAATACCTCGACGTCCATTATCGGTTCAAGCAGCGTTGGTTTTGCCTTTTCCATCGCGGCACGAAACGCCTTGCGGCCCGCGGCCCGGAATGAATGTTCGTCCGAGTCAACCGTGTGGTAACTGCCGTCGATCAAGGTCACCTTAAAATCGACGAGAGGATAACCGGCGACAGCGCCGGAGGCCGCGGCTTCGATGATGCCTTTCTCGATCGCAGGACGGAAATTCTGCGGCACGGCCCCGCCAAAGATCTTATCGACCCA
>CAZJFB010000150.1:0-4735 GCA_964545145.1 uncultured Chloracidobacterium sp.
CTTGCGGCCCGAAGCGGCTGTCGAGCAATACGCCGCAGACGTGTTCGACGAAGGCAGCCTTTTCGTCGACCGGCATCTCGGGCAGAGTGATCGCAAGCGTTCTCGGGTTTCCGTCAGTGTCAGTTATCTCGAGCCAGCAGTTCATACACAGCGAACATAGCGCCGTATTTGAGCGATGGGAATACCAGAGTTCCGACTTTGTAGCAGAATTCCAGAAATGTAGCAGAATTCCAGTTTTGTATCAGAATTCCGACTTTGTCGCAGATTTCCGATACGGCCGCCATAGCTGCTACCGTCGCCATCGGCGTTCCTGTCCGGTTCTATCGATCGATCTAGAGGGCGGGGCCTATTTCTTCAATTTGGTCTCTATGTCATTGGCCGCAAGGGAGTTACCGGTCGCACGCTGCAGTTCGGCAACTGCCTTGTTGAGCTCGGTACGAAAGCGAAGTTCGTTGCTCCGGGCGGCTGCGAGAGCGGTCTGGCGTTCGAGCACCTTGTAAATGTCCGACTGGCCTTCGTCGAGTTTTCGCTGCTCCGACTCGTATTGTTTGACGGAATTTTCACGTGCGATCGCGGCTGAGCGAAGCCTGGCCTCGGCGGTGCGGACCGCCTGCAGGGCGTTTCGTACCTCTACCTGTATTCCCTGCTCTATCTGCTCACGCTGTGCCTCGATGCGTTCAGCCTCGACGAGAGACTTACCGTACTGGGCCTCGGCGGCCTTGTCGCCAAATAGCGGAAGATTGAAGGAGATGCCGAATCTCAGGGTCGGGTATCTATTGGCGAATATCCCACGAAACGGATTTCCGGTGAGCAATGCGAGATTTGCCTGCTGCTGCGCACATGCCGGTGACGTCGGATCGATCGAACACGCGGTCGGAAATGTAGGGCTGAAATTCGCATTCCGCGAACCGCCGATGCCGTTCTCGGATACGCTTGCAAAGAAATCGACCTGCGGTTTGGTCTGGTCCTTGTACAGCTTTTGGTCGATAGCGTTGATGTCTTTCTGGGCCTTGTTGATGTCGAGCTCGGGACGATTGTCGAGAGCGAGGGTCATCGCCTCGGTCAGTGAGGTAGCGGGCACGGCAAATTCTACCGGCTCGACGGGCACAAGAGCCTCGTTCCAAATGGCATTCGAGCGGTTAGGTGAAACGAGATTCTTGAGCAGATTCTCGGCCAGGTTCACGCCGTTAAGTGCGTCATACACAGCCTGCTCAAAATTGGCGACCTGCGTCTCCGCCGCTACGGCATCGATCGGGGCAAGCAGGCCCTCGTCGACCAGGCGGCGGCTGTGAGCAAGCTGCTCTTTGGCGTCGCGAACCGCATCGCGCTGGACCTGGAGATTTCTTAAGGCAAAGGTCAGGTCCCAATACGCCTTTTGTACGGCGGCGACCGTTTCGATAGACCGCTGGCGAAACTGAGTGTCGGTCAGCTCGATATTGCGCTTGGCGATCTCGATCGTGCGGCGTGCCTGGTCTGTCCGGCGTCCGCGTAGCAGCGGCTGCGTTACCGAGAATCCGAGGCTCGAATTGTACTGCGGGCTGAGGATCGAGATCGGGTTATCGGTCGTCAGTCGCTGGTTGTTAAAAAATCCGGAATAGACGGTACCGTTATTCGACGAAAGCTTTGAGAGCGTCGCATTGCCGAGCAATGTGCCGTTGGTCGTCTTTTGATTGCTCGAAAAGATACTGACATTCGGCGTCGTGGTGCGGTCGTAATACGCCTGGCCCGAGAGCCGCGGCTGAAAGGCTCCGCGGGCGCCGTCGAGATCGAACTCGGCCATCCGGGCCGTTTTTCGCGAGACCTCGACGTCACGATTATTCTCGAGAGCAAGCTCAATGACCTCACGCAGCGTCAAAGTCTTTTGCTTGAGCACGTCCACGCCGACCCGGCCAAGCTCGGGCAGCGTACGTTCGTCGGATCGATAGTCGGGAGCAACGGTCGGAACACCCTTAAGGTCATCGGGGAGTACGGGCGACGGCGTTGGCGTAGCCGTCTGCGCACCGGCGATCGAGGCAGCGATAGCAATAAATATGAATGTAAATATCTGCCGCTTCATAAAAGAATAAAAAAGACTGCGTTCGCGTTCATCACCGCGAGCCGAACAGCGAGCTGGTCGCCGCCGAGAACCTCCTGCGAATTCCACCAAAGAGCCAATCCGAGAACCGCGTGATGTATCTGAACAAACGCATCTCGGCAAGATCGTCAAAGATCGAGTAAAAGACCGGAACTGCGAGCAGCGTCAGCAGCAGACACAGCGTCTGGCCGCCGACAACGAGAACGCCGATCGAGCGGTTTGTGCCCGAACCCGCTCCGCTTGAGAGCACGAGCGGGATCATTCCCGCGACGAGCGCAATGGTCGTCATCAGGATAGGTCGCAGACGGTCGCGATTTGCCTGGATGATAGCGTCGTAGCGCGACATCCCCTGCGAACGCAGGTGACTCGTATGGTCGATCTGGAGGATCGCGTTCTTCTTGACCACGCCAAACAGCAGCAGCAGGCCAAGCCCCGAGAAGATATTCACAGTTTGCCCCATTACCAAAAGGCTGAAAATGCCGAATGGTACCGAGAGCGGCAGCGTGAGCAGGATCGTTATGGGGTGGATGAATGATTCGAACTGCGCGGCCAGCACGATGTACATGAATATGAACGACAGTGCGAACGCCAGCAGGAAGTAAAATCCCGCCTTGCCCATTTCCTTTGATTGTCCGACGTAGCCCGTGCGGTAACCGACCGGCAGGTTGAGCTCCTTTACATAGCTGTCGATCGCCGAGGTGATGCTCGCCGCCGAGCCGCCTGGCCGCGTGTTGGCAAGCAGGGTCACCTGACGCTGGCGATTGGTACGGTCGATCGAGCTCGGACCGGTTCCCGACGATGAGGTCACAACGCGGTCGAGCGTCACCCAGCCAAGCTTTGCCGATGGGACGATCACCCGCTTGAGTCCCTCGAGGCTCGTTCGGAAAGGGTTGATCGCACGCACACGCACCTCGTACTGGTCGGTGCCGGCACCGAATGTCGTCGCTTCCTGGCCCGCGATAAGCGTATTCAGTGCCTGGGAAACGTCGCCGACACGCACGCCGAGATCGGCCGCGGTCGCACGGTCGACCTCGAGGCGGACCTCAGGTTTGCCGCTGATCAGGGTCGAATCGACGTCAACGGCGTCGGGGATCGTTTTCATCTTTGCGATGATCTTTTCCGAGAACTCGGTCAGCTTGGCAATATCAGGGCCCGCGATCAGGAACTGGACGTTGGCATTGCGAAAACCGCCGCCCGAGAACGCCTGTACCTGCTGCACGCCCGTCCTAAGATCGGGCGGGAACTTAGCTGCGATCAGGTCACGGGTCTCAGCCATTAGCTGCTCCTGCGACTTTGAACGGTCTTTGATGTCGGCCAGCTTTACGTAGATCGTACCGGCGTTCACCACCTGCTGCTGTCCGCCGCCCACGGTCGAGAGAGTGTCGGTGACACCGGGCAATTTGCGGATCTCGGCAGCGATACGCTCGAACATTTGCGATGACGCCGAGAGGCTCGAACCCTCAGGCACTCGGACCGATACCTCGAATTGCGACTGGTCGTCAACGGGCAGGAAGTTCTTGCCGACAAACATAAAGAGCGGCACGATGCTCAAAAAGACGAGGATGCAAAGCCCGATGATCACCCAGCGATGCGCCATCGAGAAGCGAAGCATCACCGCGTAAATGCGGTCAAGGATAGAGAACCATCCGGTGTAATGGCTGTCGGACTTTGTTTTGTGTTCGATCACGCCGTCGCCCTTGATCTCGTCCTCTTCCTTAGGCGGCGAATGCGTGTCGGTCTTTGCCTTGATGAGGCGTGCAGCCAGCATCGGCGTGAGCGTAAAGGAAACGATCAGCGACACCAGCACCGCGAAGGACGCCGTGAGCCCGAATGACGACATGAAGCGGCCGACGATGCCCTGCATGAAGCCAATGGGCACGAAGACCGCCATCAGAGAAAGCGTCGTCGCCAGCACCGCGAGGCCGATCTCACGCGTGCCCTCGATCGCCGCCTGAAACGGGTTCATTCCCTTTTCTTCGACAAAGCGATAGATGTTCTCAAGCACCACTATGGCGTCGTCGATGACGATACCCACCATGAGCGTAAGTGAAAGCATGGTGATACTGTTGAGCGTGTATCCCATGGCGTACATCAACGCAAATGTTGAAATAATTGAGGTTGGGATCGCAAGGCCGGCGATGAACGTCGAGCGGAAGCTCCAGAGGAACAGGAACACGACGATAGCCGCGAGTATCGATCCGACGATGAGATGCTCTTCGATGGCATGGAGCGAATTCTCGATGAAGATCGAGTTGTCACCGATGATCCGGACCTGATAATTCTTCGGCAGTGTCGGAATGATCTCATTCAGTTTTTCCTTAACTGCCCGAGCGGTGGCGACGGTGTTCTGGCCGGATTGTTTGGCGACGACCATCGTGACCGCGGGTTGGCCGTTGAGACGCGCTTCGCTGCGCAGCTCCTGCGCGCCGTCCTCGACGTAGCCGAGGTCCTTGACCTTTACCTGGTACTGCCCGCGGGTCGCGACGACCACGTCGCTGAATTCGTCAACCTTCTTGATCTTGCCGACGGTGCGAACGCTCGTTTCCTGTTGGCCTTCGTCGAGGCGGCCGCTCGGAAACTCCATATTCTGAATTCGCAGCGCGCCCGAGACCTCGGCCGGCGTTACGTTGTACGAACGCATCTTGTCGGGGTCGACCCAGA
>CAZJFB010000151.1:0-3270 GCA_964545145.1 uncultured Chloracidobacterium sp.
AGGCCCAAGAGCAAATACCAAACATCAATGAACAACGACCTACAACTATCAATTGACGACCTTCGCACTAAGGCGGCTGTTTACGAGCGGCCCGAGCGTTATTACAACGGCGAACACGACCTGAAGTTTGCGTCCCAGAAATTTGAAAGTACATTTGGCACGCTCTTTCGCGAATTCGCCCTAAATCTCTGCCCCGTCGTGTGCGACGCGGTCCGCGACAAGCTGCGGATAATGAGTTTCGGAGTTGAGAGTTACGAAGTTGCAGAGTTAGGGAAACAGGAAAGTTTTCAGTCTTCCTCCAACTCGGCAAACTCTGCTAACTCCGTCGACTCTGCAACTCGGCGGATCTGGCACCGTAACCGAATGACCGTCCGCTCGGGCGAGGTGCATAAAGAGGTGCTCAAGACGGGTGACGCTTATGTCATCGTCTGGCCCGATGCTTTGGGACGCGCGGCGATCTTCCCAAACCGTGCGTCCCAGATCTCGGTCACCTACGACGAAGATTCGCCGGGCGTGATCACACGCGCCGCCAAATACTGGCTCGACGCCGACAAACACATTCGGCTTAATCTCTTCTATCCCGACCGGATAGAAAAGTACATCTCGAGGGCAAAGAGCGAAGGCGCGCTGCCGGACGCGTCGGGCTTCCAGCCCTTCGCGAGTCGGGAGTTGCGAGTCGCGAGTCGGGAGTCGAAGGACCCAAGACTCAAGACTCACGACTCCAGACCGTTCGCGGTAGCGAACCCCTACGGCGTTGTCCCCGTTTTTCATTTCGCCAACAACGCAGATCTTGGGACGCACGGGCGCAGCGAGCTCGAGGCGGCCATTCCGCTGCAGGACGGTTTGAATAAATCGGTCCTCGATATGCTCGTGGCAATGGAGTATTCGGCGTTTCGCCAGCGTTGGGTCGCCGGCATCGAGGTCGACTATGACGACCAGGGCAGGCCGAAGGCGCCCTTCGAGAACGGTATCGAGAACCTTTGGGTCGCGACGGACGCCAACGCCAGATTCGGCGATTTTGACACGACGCGGCTGGAGCAGTTCCTGCAGGTCAAGGACAGCTTTCGCGTCGATATCGCGTCGGTGACCGGCACGCCGCTGCACTATTTCCTGCAGCAGTCGCACGAGGCCGCGAGCGGCGAATCGCTCAAGCGGTCCGAAACGCGCTTTCTCGCCAAGGTCCGCGACCGTCAGGCCGCATTTGGCGAGGTCTGGGCAGACGTGATGTCATTCGCACTCGCGATCGAAGGAGAGCCTGGGACGCAACTAATTACCGAGTGGGAAGACCCGTCGCCCATGACCGAGCGCGAACGGCTCGAGAATCTGATCCTCAAGCGACAGCTTGAGAGTTCGTCGCGTAGCGACGTTTGATGGTAGCCGTGGGTTTCAACCCACGGTTAGAGGAACGGAATATTCGTGCGTCGCCCATAGCGACGCCTGATTCATCCCACCGCTTACGCGGTGAACACAAATGGAAATGTTGACCTTATTTCTTGATCTTGACCGTTTTCATCGCCTCGTCCGAGGCCTTCATGGCGGCGGTGTCGGCGGCGAGAAAGATCGAGTTGAATGTGATCTTGATGTCGCCGGCGGCCCCGTAAATGTAGTAGATCTGCCGGATCTGGTCTTTCTTTTTGGTCACTTTGTTTATTCCCTCCATGTCAAAGACAAGGCGGAGTCCGCGGACACCGTTTGCGGACGGAAAATCTCCGACGTCGAGCAGAACGGTGTTAGAGAACTTGGTGTCGGTATACGCCGCGACGATCATCTCGTAACCAAATTCGCCGAGCGGCTCGGTCAGCGTCGACTCGCTCATCGCCATGGCAAACGGCGCTTTTGGCGAGTCGGACCTAACAAAACCCGAGTGCAATTCTCCCTCATTTTTGACAGTCTGCGTCCCAGCGGGCGGGCACATCGAAAGGACGGCGCCGACCGGGCCGTATTCCTTACATGCCTGCTGGGCATATGCGGAAAGTGAAAAGACGAACGCAATTGCGAGAACGAGAAAGAAACGATGCATTAAGGCCCTCCGGAAACAATTTTTGCTTGGTCAAAAAACAAGCAATTCTCACACAAAACACAAGAATATGAAAACAAAACAGCAGACAGAACCACCTGCGGAGGTGTCAGAACCGGGAGCGGTAGCGACCGGGTTGGCTGCGTATTGCCAGGCCAGAACCGACCTGGTTCTTATTGACCGTCGAAGCTCGGAGGCGGCGGAGGTTCAGACGCAATCGTTTTATCGGTCGGCGTCAGATGATCATTCACGCTCTGACTGAATGCCAAGTAGGCTGACGCCGTGGCAAAAAGGATGACCTGACCCAAAATTAATATGACGGTCTGTGTCTGTGTCAGGTAGCGGCTTTCAAAACCGCTACCCGAAAAAACTAGATCAAGCGCTGAGAACGCGATGATGGAGAGTATCGCAAAGCTCCCGGCTCCACACCAACGGCCATAGTTTTTCCGGTTCGCGATACCCGTGACACCTGACATGAACAGTACCACCGCCCCGAAATTAAGTGCAGCCACGACAAGACCCCGGACAGAAGGTGATCGCACCACTGAACCTACATTGGTGAGAAGACTGAAGCAGTACAGCGACCCAAAAATGAGCAGTAGCCATTTTAAGAATCGAAGGAGGACAGGACCTTTGACTGCCTCAGTCATAGCTGATCTTCTTCCTCGCGATCCATAGAGATCACCGACATACGAATCAGGTAGAACCGGAAAATTAACGAATTATCGCACGAAAATGATGATTATGAAACCAAAACAACAGACAGAACCGCCCGCATCAGCGGGTGCGTTAACAGAACAGACCGCGGCCGCTGCGTCCCAGGAAACTGAGACGCAGATGTCTCAGCTTCAACCGCCCGCGGCGGACGTGGAGCAGCTTCGGACCGAGAATGCGCAGCTCAAGGCGGCGATACGCCTCAGGGACGCGCAAGCCTCGGTGACGACGGAGCTGGGAAAGTCGGGTGCGCGTTCCCCCGAGCTTCTCTGGGACGCGCTGAGACACGAACTCTTGTTCGACGACGAGGGCAAGCCGGTCAACTCGGCTGAGCTGATCGCGAGCCTTCGGGCGAAGTTTCCAGAGCAGTTTGGGACGCGCGTCCCAGCGTCGATCGACGGCGGTGCCGGCCAGACGGACACGCCGCTGCTGACGCGGGCCGCACTTGCAAAAATGAAGCCCGAGGACATCGCAAAGCTCGATTGGAACGAGGTAAAACGCGTGCTCTCCAACTAACAACGAACAGTGAACAACGAACA
>CAZJFB010000151.1:3370-4614 GCA_964545145.1 uncultured Chloracidobacterium sp.
ATTATTCACTGTTCACTATTAACTATTAACTTTCTTAAGGAGATTATGGCATTAGAATTCATTCCCACAGTTTGGGCGGCGAGATTGCTCACCGCTCTTGATAAGGCGCTCGTTTACGGACAGCGCGACATTTGTAACCGCGACTACGAAGGCGTGATACGCGAGGCCGGCAATACGGTCAAGATCGCGTCGATCGGCGACGTCACTATCGACGATTACACCAAGGACACGGACATCGCCGATCCCGAATCGCTGACCGACGAGGAAACGACGCTCGTGATCGACCAGGCGAAGTACTTTAACTTTTATGTGGACAGCGTCGATCGCGCTCAGCAGAACGTCAACGTGCTTGACGAGGCGATGCGGCGCTCGGCGTGGAAGCTGCGCGACCATGCCGATACCTTTATCGCATCGACGCTCGAGGGAGCTGTGCCGGGCGGCAATAAGATCGGCTCGGTCGCGACGCCCAAGGTGCCGACAAAGGACGACGCCTACGAGTATCTCGTCGATCTCGGCGTGCTGCTCGATGAGGCGAGCGTGCCGACCGACGGGCGATTTGTCGTCGTGCCGGCGTGGTTTCACGGCCTGCTGTTAAAGGACGATAGATTTGTCCGCTCGGGCACGATGCCCGGCGAACGCCGCCTGCAAAATGGCGAGGTCGGCGAGGCCGCGGGCTTTGCCATCCTCAAGTCAAATAACGTCCCAAACACCGCCGGTGCCAAGTACAAGATCATGGCCGGCCACTCTATGGCGTGCTGTTATGTCTAGCAGATCGTCGATGTGCAGACGTACAAGCCCGAGAAGCGATTCGGCGACGCCGTTAAGGGGCTTCACGTCTACGGTGCCAAGGTCGTCCGCCCCGAGTGCCTCGCGATGCTGATCGCTGATAAGGCGTAAAGCTATTGGACCACGGATGACACGGAAAGGACGGATGAACACAGATAGGAAGATTATTAAGGTGCTTATCCGTGTTTATCCCTCTGATCTGTGTTTATCCGTGTTCCATTCTCTCTTTATCAAGAAGAACGTATGTCATATCTAAATAAATTGAAACAACTCACCGCCTGGGACGCCGAGCCCACACTTACCGAGGACGAACTCACCGAACTTCTCGCCGCGACCGCGCTCGAGGACGCAGCGGGCCTCGCCCCGCTCCATGAAGAATGGACGCCGACCTACGACCTGAACGCCGCCGCGTCCCAGGGCTGGCTGATCAAAGCCGCCCGCGCCGCCGCTCTCGTCGA
>CAZJFB010000152.1:0-4602 GCA_964545145.1 uncultured Chloracidobacterium sp.
TCATCGACGAAGCATATTACGACTTTGCACGGGACCCGCGGTTTTATACGTTCGCCGAGCATGCCGCAAAGAGCGACAATATTATCGTTGCCCGCACTTTCTCGAAGGTATACGGTATGGCGGGCATGCGGCAAGGTTACTCGATCTCGACGCCGGCGACCCGAGATCGTCTCGAGGCCTATTCCACCGGGAATGGAGTAAATTACCTCGCGATGGCGGCCGCGTCGGCTTCGCTGCGTGACAAGGATTTCTTGAAAGAGAGCCTTGCGACAAATGAGCGTTCGCGCAAGATCTTGCTTACGACATTGGATGAACTCAAGATCGCGCATCTTCCGTCCGAAACGAATTTTGTCATGTTCAAGCTGAACGGCAAGATACAGGATTTCAACAAGAGAATGGCAGCACAGAACATTCGTGTAGGCCGCCCATTCCCGCCGATGGAGGACCACTGCCGCGTGACGCTTGGCCTCGAAAACGAAATGAAAAGCTTCTGCTCGCAGCTGCGTGGATTTCGAGAAAAGGGATGGGTGTGATCGGGCCGCGGCATGGGATTGAGAGTGTAAATTTCCCGGGCTTAAAATCCCGCAAGTTACTTTTTTGACTGGGCTCTGTCCGGAAACAGGCAGGACTTTTTCCTTGCGCAGACATATCGTTAATGTTATTTTGAAGAGCTGTTAACGCATCTCAATTTAGAATTGGTTCAGTATTGATTGTGCTAGACTGGTAGTGGATTCAACCTTGATATCACAATGGCAAAGAAAGCGAAACCAACGTTAATCAACTCCGCGATTGTATTAGTAGGTACTGGACTTTCACCAAACAGCTTTACAGCAGACATGCTGATCGAGAAGGGCATCGTGCCAACGGGCTGGAAGGTCGTCGGAAATCTCAATAGTAACGTTTTGTCACAGATTGCCTTCCAAGGCGGTAGATACATATTTAAGGTCGAACGTAACAAAGTTACTATTGCCGACAATGTGGTAGGCGGAACTTACAACCCATCCGTGATAAGCGATATTGCTAAGAGGTTTTTAGCAATTCAAAAGCACCTCACGTTCACGGCTATTGGCATTAACTTTATGACCATTAGCAAGGATATTAAGGGCGGGGCGGAATACATCAGAAAGAATTTCTTGTTACCGGACAAGCAAGTAGCCGGCAAATATCCCCTCGCTGGGGCGAGCGTCATATGTGGCTTTGACATCGAAAACGGTTTGCTGTCTGTAACTATCTCGGAAGGTGCGGCGGATATTGAAAAGCCGGACAGCAGTGAACGGCTTGAAGGAATTGTTGCTTCAGCCAATTTTCATCGGGACATCGAAGCGGCTGATGCGAGCACGGTCAAAGAAATACTCGACGGTGCAGCGAGCGATTGGAAGATGCTGACGGAAATCGTTGAAGACCTAATTTAATTTAATCTTGTGACAACAACGACTGAATTCAAGCAAAGTGTCGTTTTCCGTCCTGGACTTATGGTCTCGACGGAGATGACTGACTATGTGTCCGATGACGCAGTTCTTGACGCGTCTGTTCTGCATCAACGCGGCCGTGTAACATCATCAGAGCCAATACGCTTGACCGACATAAAACGGCCCGACAGTTCTTGGACTATACCCTCGTCTTTATGCACGGTCGAACCCGACGAACAAATCGAGATTTTTGTATCAAAGGCCGGATCGCTTCCGATAGGTAGCTCTGCAGCGGGATTGGGGCTATGGTACTGGGGTATGCAGAAAGCTTCTTCGCCTTTCTACGACGAATGGATTCTCGGCGGGAACTTTCAAGCGTTCACAGTGTCGGTCGCATCATTCTCGGCCGGCGGTAACACCGCAGACGAAGCTCTTTATGACTCCTGCGGCCTTTACTGGACGCCCAGAACGCACGTTTATCAGGACATTCGACGACAAGTCTCTCAGCTTTATCTATTCCACGATTTTCCGATAGTCGACCGTTACCTCACGAACAATTATTCCCTGCAGGATTTATTAGTTGAAACCTACTTCCATTTGGTTGAGTTCTTTGGTTCGGACGCTACGTTTGAACTCGAACTTATGAATGATGAGTATGATCCCCGGGAACGACAACTCTATTTGCTAATCCACTCCAGACGTCCTGCGGATGAGCAGATGTCGGCGCTCGAGAATTTTGAGGAAGAATGGTGGTTTGAACGGTCGGGCCAAATCATAAACGGCCCCGTTATTACTCTTAAGTAGATATGTCTTTTGACTGGACTGACTACCTTCAACTCGCCAAAGAATTAGCTACCAATCCGGATGAGGCGAACAAGCGTTCGGCAATCAGTCGAGCGTACTATTGTATTTTCAACTTGGCTAAAGATCTTGCCGAGAATCAGTTAGGTTATCAACACAGTTCTTATCAAAACTCTCACAAACCTATGTGGGATAAGTTTGAAGGGAGGGGCAAGACGCTTAAGGCTATCCATTCGAAAGGCCTCAGTTTGAAAAGAAGGCGCGAACAGGCGGATTACTATAAAGATTTTTCCGAACTTGAAACCTCACTGGGATTCGCAATCGCTGAAGCGGAGGCGGCTCTACAATACCTAAGTCAAGCGAGGAGCGATTCGAAATAACGACAGTCAAAGCCTTCGGTTTCGAGAGCCAAACGGGCGATTTTGCAATTATTTTGTCTCTGACTTTGCCGTCGGGTTCTGTTGGTAACGTGCGTTTTTAAGAAACTCGTCCGCAATCACGCAAGCGATCTTCTCTATTTCCTCTTGTTCCAAATACACTTCAAGATTGCTAAAGGCGGGATTAGTCTTCGGCGACGGAAAGTTCTTTACAATTATTCCTTCCCAACTATTAACGCCGTGCTTTGTCGGCATTATCCCAAAGTGGGCCACGCCATTTCTGATTCTTGTAAGAAACGCCCCGAGCGTAATCTGCCTGACCGAAAGCTCATTACGCGTCCCGGTAAGCCAGCAAAATTTCCGTTGCGTATACGGCTTGCCATCTTCCCTTTCGATTTTTACGTCAGGTCCTTCAAGAATGGCTTTTAGGACGGGAAACTCGGAAAGTTTTTTCTCGAAAGGGTTTTCATGGAACGTACGCTTTCCCTTAATGTTGACCTCGTTTGGCACGATCACAAGTCCAAGAAGGCTATTCAGGAGCATCGTGAAATCGTTGTGAATTGGTGATCCCGCCCTACAATCCTCCAGATTCTTTCTCGTGCGTTCAACGAAGGCAATATCGAAATTTTCTACGGTTGGATAGCCCATGTCATGACTCCGCTCAATAATAATGCGGTTGATGCTCTTGGGTGTCAAGAGCAGGAATTAGGGGCGGGCCTACTATTCTCGCGATTCGATTGGGGATGAAGGGTCGTTACGAGAGGAAAGGGGCCATCTATGAAGTTTAGCCTTGAGTCAAGCGCAGGTCGTCGGTCGCACCGTTCTGAAGTGTCGTGAATATTCACTTTTGTTTGGACAAGAACCAGCCCGCCTCATTTTGCATTTAGTTAGATTTGCTTCAATCCGCACCGCCATAATACGGCGAGTGCCATCATCTATTCGGGCGAGGTTAGATCGATGGCAGTCCACATATCTCGAAGCCAGTCTTCTTTTTTGCGGTAGCACGCAAAATGCTCGCAGAGGACAAAGTTTGGAAACGACGACGAAAGATATTTTTCAAATAACCCGCCGGCGTCATTTCCGAACACTAGGAAAAGGGTACTCCTATCGGCCCCGACAAACGCCATTTCTTCCTCGAACAGCTTAATATGTTCGATGATATCGATCTCTCCCCGGCGAATTCCCCTCATCAATTCGGCACCGTTTACCTGAACGACACTTTTTACGATGTCGGTCATATAGGCGCCGCGAAAACGGCTTTCATTGAACGCCAGCCGCAGCTTCGGATCGTTGCGGCCGGCGTGAAAGTTCGTCCACCATTTTCCCGAAATATCCGCCGATACATTCAGGCCAACCATCACGACATCGGTTCTAAGCTCGTGGGAATTTTGTTCGATCAGCGTCGTGTCGCGAATGTCGTCACGATCCCAGATCGCCCAACTCGAATACTCGCCGTATCTCTCGCCGATCTCGTTCAATCTTTCCCTGGATATCATGGTTCCGACATTCTACACCGATTTGGGACTGTCGCGGAGCGACGGCTGAAGGTTGAACGTTTTGTGGCTATGCCGTAATGCAGTACGGTCGTGGCTATGCCCGACCGATAACCGCCATCGCTTAACCCCCGGAGCCTCTTGTAAATTGCCACGGTCTTTAGACCGTGGATCACATGGCCACCTGAATTCCGGCTTTAGCCGAACCTTGGGCTAAAGCCCTAGAACCTAGGAGATAACAATATCCACTAGCTGAAGCTAGTGGCAATTCATAAAGCCGGATGAGCGAGGCTTGCGACTTCTTCGTCGCGTTGCGACGGTTGATCTTAGCCGTGGGTGACAACCCACGGTCAGCACGAGAATCAATATCCGCGTCGCGTCAGCGACGGCTGAAGGTTGAACGTTTTGTGGCTATGCCGCAATGCAGTGCGGTCGTGGCTATGCCCGACCGATAACCGCCATCGCTCAACCCCCGGAGCCTCTTGTAAATTGCCACGGTCTTTAGACCGTGGATCACATGGC
>CAZJFB010000153.1:0-4511 GCA_964545145.1 uncultured Chloracidobacterium sp.
TGCGAGTGCCAATCTTTGTTGTATCCGACCCTAAAGCCGTATGGATGAACTTTCTGTCCCATAATTACCTATTTCTGAGCTTCCTCGCCGGCCTCTCCGTCCGCGTCCGTATCTGCGGTTTCCTCGGCCGTTGCGGCTTCAACCGGTGCTTCTTCTGCAGCAGCCTCTTCCGTGACCGCCTCTACTGAGACTTCATCAGCCGCTTCTTCCGATGCGGCCTCAACCTGAGATTCCTCAACTGTGTCGGCAACGGCCTCGACGGGGGTTTCTTCCACGGTCTCAGTTGCTGCGGCCTCTACGACCTCTTCAACCGGAACATCTACCGTCTCTTCCACCGGCTTTGCCTCGACCTTCTCTGCCTTCGGAGCGGCTTTCTTCTTTTCCCGCTTAGGAGCAGCATCCCTACGTGCCTTCGCAGCCTCTGCCATCAATTCCTTTTCGGTCTTCGGCTTTTCCTCGCTCGTGACCTGGATGGTTATGTGGCAATAGTGACGCTGTTCACGGTATGCACGTCCCTGCGGAGCAGGACGCATGCGGCGGCGATTCTTTGTCGGCCCCATGTCCACGAAGCAGGTCTTTACCCATAGATCGTCCGGGTCGATGGCGATATTCTGCTGCTCGGCCTTGTAGGTGGCGTTAGCGATCGCCGAATTCAGACACTGAGCGATCGGATCTGCCGCTCTCTTGTCAGTGAATTTCAGGATCGAAAGAGCACGCGAGACATTCTCACCTCGGATCAGATCGATCACAAGACGGGCCTTCCGCGGGCTGCCCTTAAGATATTTTGTTTTTGCTACAGCTTCCATATTCTTATGGTTGACGGTAAGCGTTGAGCCGCGAGCAGTAGATCTTTGACTGCTGACCGCTAACTGCTGACCGCCTATTTCCTCTTGGCCATCTTCTCCGCTTTGGTGCCCGGATGTCCCTTGAAGACTCGGGTCGGCGAAAATTCTCCCAGCTTGTGCCCGACCATGTTCTCGGTCACGAAGACCGGAATGTGACGCTTGCCATTGTGAACGCCGAAGGTCAACCCGACCATTTCCGGTGTGATCGTCGAACGTCGCGACCAGGTTTTGATCGCAGGCGGCTTCGGGCCACCGTCAGAGATGCGGCGAAGCGTCTTCTGAACACTAAGGTCGATAAAAGGTCCTTTCTTTAATGAACGTGGCATATCTCTTTTTCAGATCTCAAATCGCAGATTTGAAATTACTTTCTCCTCCGGTCTTTCACGATCATGTTGTTTGTACGCTTGTTGCGGCGTGTCTTATAACCGCGTGTCGGCTGTCCCCAAGGGGTCACCGGATTGCGGCCACCCGACGTTTTGCCCTCGCCACCGCCGTGTGGGTGATCGACCGGGTTCATCGCAACACCGCGAACCTTAGGACGCTTGCCCATCCAGCGGCTGCGGCCTGCTTTACCGAGCGAAACATTTTCGTGTTCGGTGTTGCCGACCTGGCCGACAGTCGCCATGCAGACGACAGGGACGCGGCGGACCTCGCCAGAGGGCATACGAAGCTGGGCATAATCACCTTCTTTCGCGACTATCTGGGCAAAACCACCGGCCGAACGGACCATTTGGCCGCCCTTACCCGGACGAAGCTCAATATTGTGAACCTCAGTACCGAGCGGGATATTCTTGATCGGCAATGCATTTCCCGGGAGGATATCTGCTTCCTCACCACTTAGCACCTGTGTGCCGACCTTGAGGCCGACCGGTGCCAGGATGTACCGCTTCTCGCCGTCGAGGTACGTGATCAGGGCAATGTGAGCCGAGCGGTTCGGGTCGTATTCGATCTGCGACACCTTACCCGGGATTCCGGCCTTGTCACGCTTAAAGTCGATGATACGGTAGAAACGCTTGTGGCCTCCGCCGCGGCGGCGGATCGTGATACGGCCGTCGCTATTGCGTCCTGAAATTCGCTTTTTGGCCTCGAGCAGTGATTTTTCGGGTACTGCGTTCGGGGTCAATTCATCACGCGTTAGGTACGTCTGGTAACGACGTGCCGGTGATGTTGGTTTTAGTCTCTTGATTCCCATAGCTCAATCTCGGATCCCGATGTAGGAGATCCTCATTCCTTAGATCGCTTCCGCGTAATCCACCATCGGCTCACCCTTCCTCAGAGTGACGTAGGCTTTCTTCCAGTTCGCTCGGCGACCTTCAATACGGCCGCGTCGCTTGATCTTGCCGTCGTACTGGACCGTGCGGACCGCTGCAACCTTTACGTTAAAGATCTCTTCCACCGCTCCCTTGATCTCAGTCTTGGTGGCCTTGGTAGCAACCTTGAAGGTCAAAACCTGTCCCGCCTTTCGGCTGCTGTTCTCGTCAGTCGAATCTTCCTTGAGAATTACACTCTTTTCAGTAACGACAGGCGATTTCAAAATGTCCCAAACACCTAACTTACTCATTGTCCGTCGCCTCCTCAGTCACTTCCGCCGCAGGAGTTTCTTCGACCGCCGGAGTTTCCTCACTAGCGAAGACTTCCTCGGCCGGAGCGGCTTCAACGGCAGCTTCTTCCGCTGCGACTTCTTCAGTTTTCGCCTTCTTCGCCGGCTTTTCAGCCTTAGGTGAAGCTTCCTTCTTTGCCTTAGGCTTTGCCTCGACAACCTCGGCTTCACCGGCACCCTCTCGTTTCGGATCGAGGAGACTTGTGAGCTCTTCAACCGCGGCCTGCGAGATCACGAGCTTTTCGTGATAGATGATGTCGTAAATATTCAGACCAAAGCTGTTCGTGACCTTTGTCTTCTGAACGTTGCGCGCCGACAACACAAGATTCGCGTTATCGAGCGAATCGACGATCAGCGTCTTTGCGTTCTTGCCGTTCTCGACAAGACCGAGAGCTGCGAGAGCTGCCAAGAAATCCTTCGTTTTGGGATCTTTGAGGCCAACCTGATCAACGACGATCAGATTACCTTCGCGAAGCCTTTCAGACAGAGCCGAGCGCAACGCACCGCGTCGCATTTTCTTGGGCATCTGATATGACCAGTCGCGCGGCTGCGGGCCGTGGACGTTTCCGCCACCTTTCCACAAAGGCGAACGGAGCGACGCGATACGAGCGCGTCCCGTTCCCTTCTGCTTCCAGAGCTTTTTGCCCGAACCCGACACATTACCGCGGGTCTTCGTCGCCGACGTACCCTGTCGTCCATTGGCCTGATAATTCATTACGGCCGCATGGATCAGGGACTCGTTAAGCTCGACACCAAAAACGGCATCCGACAGCGAAACTTCGCCGACCTCTTTATTCTTTAAATTGCGAACCTTTACGGTAGGCATAACTTTCTCCTGTAAGAGTTACGCGATTACGCGTGAACTCGTGAACGTCTGAGGACGTCACTCTTACTTAACTCTTCTTTACAATCACCAAACTTCCATTCGCGCCGGGTACTGCACCGCGAACCATCAAAAGATTGTTGTCAATATCGACCTTGGCAACCGTGAGGCCCTTAACGGTTACCCGTTCGTCGCCCATGTGGCCGGAAGAACGCGTCCCCTTGATCACACGCGACGGATAAGCCGACTGGCCGATCGAACCCGGACGACGAACGTTCATCGAACCGTGCGACTCAGGCCCGCGAGCAAAGTTGTGACGCTTTACCGTACCGGCAAAGCCGCGGCCCTTCGACCTGCCGACAACCTCTATCTTGTCGCCGTCGGCGAATACATCGACCTTTACCTGATCACCGATAGCTGCTTCGGGCTCGCTGGTCAGACGGATCTCCTTGAGCACCCGGGTCGGGGGAAGGCCGCCGCCAGTCTTTTCGAAGTGGCCCTGGAGCGGCTTCGATACGTTCTTGAGTCGGACCGGCTTGTCCTCAACAAGGCCAAGCTGTACGGCGTTATAACCGTCTCGCCCCGCCGCGCTTTTAGTCTGAACTACGACGCAAGGACCAGCCTTAATGACCGTCACAGGAGTGACAGTGCCATCTTCGGCAAAGATCTGCGTCATGCCCAACTTTCTTCCAATGATTCCGCTAATCATAACTTTAAGTACCAGAGTTACTGAGTTTCAGAGTGCCAGGGCATAGAGAGATCATATCCTCGATACTCCGCAACCCTTTCAACTAGCTCTTGCCAAACGCCTTGATCTCCACATCAACACCGGCCGGCAGGTCTAACTTCATCAACGCATCGACGGTCTCAGCCGTCGGGTCGAGAATGTCCATAAGACGCTTGTGCGTCCTGATCTCGAACTGCTCACGTGATTTCTTGTCCACGTGCGGCGAACGGAGAACTGTCCATTTGTTCTTGATCGTCGGAAGAGGGATCGGGCCTGCGATCCTCGCTCCTGTGCGTTTTGCCGTCTCAACGATCTCTGCCGTGGACTGGTCCAGGACGCGGTGATCGTATGCTTTTAACTTGATGCGGATCTTTTCGTTTAACATATCGTTCGTTCTCGATCGATCGTTGATCGTGGTGTCGTTTTGAAGACTATCCACGATCAACCATCAACGATCTTCCTTATTCCACAATATCGGAAACCGTTCCGGCACCGACCGTGCGGCCGCCTTCGCGG
>CAZJFB010000154.1:0-4393 GCA_964545145.1 uncultured Chloracidobacterium sp.
GATTGGTGGAGACGAGGGGGATCGAACCCCTGACCTCATGAATGCCATTCATGCGCTCTCCCAGCTGAGCTACGTCCCCATGTTTTCAATGCAAATTGCGAAGCGCAAAATGCGAGAACTTCTGAATTTAACGAAATTACACGGGCGCGTCAAGTTTAGCCCCTAGCGACCCTTAAACTCGGGCTTTCGCTTTTCGAGGAATGCTGAGACGCCCTCTTTCTTATCCTCGGTCGAAAAGCAGATCGCAAACAGGTCGACCTCGCGTCGCAGGCCTTCGTCGAGGTTAGACCTCGAGGCAAATTTCACTGCCTCTTTGCAGAGCTGAAGTGCGATCGGAGCCTTTTCGGCGATCTTTTCAGCGAGCTTCATTGTCTCTGCCTCAAGTTGGTCGGCAGGATAGACGTGATTGACCACGCCAAACCGCTCCGCCGTCGCGGCGTCGATCATGTCGCCGGTGAGGATCATCTCCATCGAACGGCCTTCGCCGACAAGCCGCGTAAGACGCTGTGTGCCGCCTCCGCCGGGCATGATGCCGAGGTTTATCTCAGGCTGAGAAAATCGGGCGTTCTCGCTCGCCATGCGGATATCGCACGCCATCGCAAGTTCGTTACCGCCGCCGAGGCAAAAGCCGTTGACCATCGCGATCACGGGTTTGGGAAACGAATCGATCGTATTGAAAAGCGACCTTTCGTGGAAGTTATCGCGCTGCGTGACGGGCGTTTGGCCCTCGAACTCACTGATGTCGGCGCCGGCGATGAAGGATTTTTCGCCCGCACCTGTTACGACGAGCACGCGGACCGAATCGTCTTTTCGCAGTTCATCGAGAGCGGCAACGCCTTCGGAATGGACCTTGTTGTTCAGAGCGTTGAGCTTATCGGGGCGGTTTATGGTCAGGATCGCGACCTTGCCGCGACGCTCGAGTGTGATGGTTTCGTACATATAAAGTAAAAAAGTGAAAAGGTGGAAAAGTGAAAAGGTAAGAGGCTCCGTATGGCTACTGCTCTTTCACTTTTTCACTTTTCGACGTTCTCACTTCTATTCGGCGACGCCTTCGACGATGTTATCGTCTGCGACCCACGCAACGAAGAGACGCATCCAGCTTTCTTTCGACTCCTCTATGGCGACGCCGACGCGCGATGTGCCATAGCTGGCCGGTGTGACACGCACGACCTGGGCCTTTACTTCGACCGGAACGCCATTGGGCTTGTGAGACCGAATGTAGAGGCTCTCACCCTGAGCGATCGATTGGTTCAGCTGAAAGAGAGCTCCCAGGGTGGATATATCGTCTGTTTCCGTGGGCTCGCTCCATGTGGCACCGTCGTTCGTCCTGCCTGATACGACGATCGGCAGGCGAAGAGCCATGCGAAGGGCAAATCGTTTTTCCTCGAACTGAGGCTGCATTGAGGTCATGTCGTATCGAGTCAGGTCCGGTAACGTGAATACTAGGCAAATGTTACCATGAAAAGTCCTTAAACGTAACCATTTACGGACGATCGACAGCCCTTGGCAAAGCCTCGGAGGCCGCGGCCGGCGGGTCGTAACGCGAAAGGCCAACTCATTAGGCGAACCTATTAGACGATAGTTATACTATACAGATTGGGAATATCAAAGCATTTTTTGGGCATTAAGATCATATATGAGTGAGCAGCAGATCCATAGAAAATTGGTGATCCTGGGTTCCGGGCCGGCAGGCCTGACAGCCGCGATCTACGCAGGGCGGGCCGAGCTCGATCCGTTGGTCATCGACGGCCCGCAGCCGGGTGGGCAGCTTACGATCACAACGGACGTCGAGAATTACCCCGGATTTTCCGATGGGATCATGGGCCCGGCCCTGATGGAGCAGTTTCGCTCGCAGGCGCTCAGGTTTGGGACCGAGATCATCAACGTCTGGATCGACCGCGTCGACCTGAGCCAGCGGCCCTTCACGCTTTACGGCAAGGAGAGTGAGGACAGTACCGAGATCACGACCGTTATCAAGGCTGACGCCCTTATCATCTCGACCGGTGCGTCGGCGAAATGGCTGGGCGTTCCCGGCGAAGCACCGGTGCCCGAGGGTCTGGGCGGCAACGGCGTTTCGGCGTGTGCAACGTGCGATGGATTCTTTTTTCGCGGCAAGCCGATCGTTGTCGTCGGTGGCGGCGATACCGCAATGGAAGAGGCACTTTTCCTGACCAAGTTTGCCACAAAGGTCACTCTCATCCACCGTCGCGACGAATTTCGAGCGTCAAAGATAATGCAGGAGCGCGTTTTGGCTCACGAAAAGATCGAAGTCCTTTGGAATACTGAGTTGAAAGAGATCCACGGCACCAAAGAGGCCGGCGTCGAAAGCGTTACCCTGTATAACAACCAGACCGGCGAGACCACGGTTCTTCCGACAGAGGGCGTATTCATCGCCATTGGCCATCAGCCGAACACGAGCCTCTTCAAGGGCGTCCTCGATATGGATGAGACCGGATATCTGATCACCGAGGGTAAGTCGATGAAGACGAATGTGCCCGGAGTTTTTGCGTGCGGCGACGCACAGGACTCGTATTATCGCCAGGCGGTGACCGCTGCCGGGACCGGCTGCATGGCGGCGATCGACGCCGAGCGATTCCTAGCAGAACACGAGGATGAGGCGGCTGCCGTCGCGTGATAGCGGCTAATTTTTGATCAATACGGAACCCTTCAGAATTTCCGCGTTCTGAGGGGTCTTTTCAATGCGGGCCGGCTGAAATCCCATTTTCTCAGCTTTGCGAACGATCTCCTGATAGGTCGCGTCATCCATTTTTGGCGAGCGGGCCAGGATCCAGAAATAATCTCGCCCGGGTTCGCTTATAACGCTGTAGCTGTAATCATCGGCGATATCGATGACCCAGTAATTTGCCCACACGAACGGGAGGAACGAGATGAAGCCGGGAGCGAAACGGACCTTGAGCTTTGCGTTATTCCCCTTATCACCTATCTTGGCCTCGCCGACCGCGACCTCGGTGGTGCCGTCTTTCTTGACACACTTGTTCGTTACCTCGATCCGGCCATTTCTCTTGAGCGTATAGGTCGCGGTCGTGTTTGCAACGCACTGCTTTTGAAATCGATTTGGGTATTTTGCGATCTCGTGCCATTGACCTGAGTATCGTTTGAGGTCGATACCGGAGACCGGACGAAGCTCGGACGGCTTTGATTGAGCGATCGCGGAAACAACCGCCAGCGACAATATCGACAAGATGATGATGACCTTCATTATGGTGCTTTTCCTTTGAATCAGAGTATTCGCAGAATTAATACTGACGGATGCAATGCTTTATAATGGATGCGGAGTTATTAAGTTAGTGTTGTATGCCGATATACGAATACAAATGTCAGCAGTGCGGTGCACACTTTGAAAAGCGCCAGAGCGTGTCAGACGAGCCATTGACCACGTGCGAGAAATGTCATGGCAGGCTTGAGAAGCAGTGGTCATTGTCGGGATTTCAGTTCAAGGGAGCGGGTTGGTACGTAACCGACTACGCAGGGCAAAAGGCTGATAAAAGTTCCTCGGGCCAATCAACCACAAGCGGCGAAAGCGCATCAAAGTCATCGGACGACGCAAAGCCGGCGGCAAAGGAATCGACGCCAAAGCCCGCGAAAGAATGACCATCGCACCCAAAACGGCAATTCTGGTACTGCTTGGAGCCCTTGTGCTCTCCGGCGTGTCATCTGCCCAGTCAAATCGCAGCAACAAGGGAACGAACACCGAGGGGACCGTGATCGCGGTCACCGCCGCGCGTGAAGACGGAAAGACAGACCCGATCAAGATCGAGAACCTGTTCTTATACGAGAACGGCGTTGAACAAAAGATAAAGAACTTCACGATCGACCCGAGCCCATCAAAGATCGTGATACTCGTCGATAACTCGCAGACATTGCAGACCTCGGTCGAGAAGATGCAAAAGGCGGCGATGGAATTTGCCTACGAGATCTTTGACGGCGACATGCTGTTTACGCTCGCGTATGACGAAAAGGCCGAGATCATACAGGAGTGGACCGACGACGCTAAAAAGATGGAGGCGTCCTTTGCCACATTTAGAAAGAAGGGCAATCCGTATCTGTTTGACGCTGTCAACATTACGATGAAAGAGGTACTGCTCCCGCTGATGCCCGGCACGCGAAAGACAGCTATCGTCATAATCAGCGACGGCCTCGACCGCGGCAGCAAGATTTCGTTCGACACGATGCTCGCCGAACTACAGAATAACAATGTCACAGTTTACGGCATTCAACTGCCGGATCGCACGGGCGGTGCCTATCGCCGCGACAAGCCCAAGGCAGCGTCGGTCATGATGCGGCTTGCGGAAGAAACCGGCGGAAAAGTATGGCCGTTTGAGGAAGCCCAGGCAGCCGCTAAGGCCATCTGCGACGAACTCAGAAAGAACCG
>CAZJFB010000155.1:0-4382 GCA_964545145.1 uncultured Chloracidobacterium sp.
AGATATCCCGCCGATCGACGCCGCGCGTGATCACATGATACAGCCCGCCCTCAACCTCGAGTCTCGGTTTTCTAGCCATTTCGACGACGAGTTTAGTCCCAAGTCAAACACGATGTCAACGAATCGTAATATCGAAGGCCTGACCCTGTCCTCTTCTCTGACCCTGTCCTCTTCTCTGTCGCGATGTTCGGCGTACGGATATCGATATCGCCTCGCACCTGCGTCCGATACTCGAAAAGAAGACGTTCAACGTCGGTTAAAGTAACTGCCATATTGCCCTCTATATGGAGTGCCCCAAACCGGAAATAATCAATAATCATTACGCCCTTTCTGCCAAAGTCCGTCTTCTCGTAGTACATTCCGCTGCCGTGTCTATCAAACCCGTGTTCCTTGATTCTTTCGGCGAACTTGGCGCGAAATAGCTTTCGCAACATTTTCAGGTTTTCGCGTTCTTCGTTCATGGCACTCGATATACGTACGTCTGAATGTTCCTCGTTTGCCCGCGCAATTCGACGGCTATGTTTCTGCCAATCAGTTTTGCCCCCTGTTCCATCGCCGCGTCCTTAGTAACCTGAGCCAGCGTTCGCTGAGCTCCACCAGATTTCACCTCAAAATTCCACAGCTGGCCGCCGTAATCGACGAGGATGTCCATCGACCGTCTGCCTGCCGCTACGTTAGCCGAAACCCTTGTCCCGACAACCTCGGCATTTGTACGATAATCGAGTCAGAATTCAATTTATCGGGACGGTCGCGTAAAACACCTCATCGAGGCCGTCGGACGGACAGACGGTATGGTCTGCTCCAAGTTCAATCCGTTCGCTAACCCGAATCCCTTCGGAGCCGACCACCAAAGCTCTCACCTCCGTCCCGCAACCGTTTGGCTGAAACGCGTCTTTGCGAAAAGTATCAACTGGACCACCAGTAATCATTACAATCCGGTCCAGTCCATACACATAAGAAAGTGGTTCAGATAAATTTCCAGGCTTTCGGACGAAATCGCACGGAGCCGCTATGCCTATGAGGATAGAATCCGGTTGCTCACTTCCTTTCTTATGCAGCAATATGCACCCTTTTTCGCTATTCGACAGAGCAACGAAGAAACTGTCCACACGTAGCCAAACAGGATTTGAATCCCC
The DNA here is from genome assembly GCA_964545145.1 of uncultured Chloracidobacterium sp. GTDB lineage: Bacteria > Acidobacteriota > Blastocatellia > Pyrinomonadales > Pyrinomonadaceae > OLB17. Next base: position 1,137 of record CAZJFB010000155.1, read on the forward strand.
ACTAACCAATGAAGCATTCGCGGTTTCCTTACCCTCAAGACAAGAGAAGAGCGCGAAGCTACATAGTAAACCCAGCATTTTTATGGTACTGGCCAGAATAGTACACTTCTCGCTAGTTCTATCCATCGGTAATCTCCTCTTGAAAACTGAAACCCATTCCAAAGATCAATATGGTTAAACGTACCTGGATCTCGGGTTCCTGGAGATTGGTCCAAGAATACAATACCCTTACGCCCAGTAAGAAATTCTGTCTTTTGGGATCCCGTTACCTTTATCGGAGGCCCAAATACTCTCGGCAACCATTTCGCTAAATCTTTTGCGCGAATAGCAAATTGTTGATCCTTGAGACCTCTGAAGCTTGCAAAATACTCAGACGCTATCTCTGGAACGAACATAAACGCATATGTCAGACGGATTGCGCACTGGTTTTTGTACTTTGGGTTTCCATCCGCATCAAATAGTATGTCCGAAGTTCCGTCCTTACTGGCACGATTGGACCATAGTCGCGAAAACAACGTGGACTCCTGCGATGCGAACACTGACATCCGAATCGTCGTGATGCGAGCGAGAAATCCGGATAGTAGCCGAGATGCTCCAAGTATCGCCGAATGACTTGAGTATGAGTCTAACGACGATAGTAGATTGTCATACATTGCATCCCGTCCACGAAACGACGATCCATCTACATAAGGTGCGTCCCTATCACACCATTGGCCACATGCACTCCCAGTCACAGGTGCGAGTCCTTCAGGATCGGTCAAAGTTAGCGGAGAGTTCAGAACATAGCTGTAACGATTGAATGTTTGTGGATGAGCGACATAGGCCGAGGCTAGCAGTGGATCAGCAGAAAGGAATCTCCCTTGAGAATTCGAGTATATTCTAGCCTGCGCAAAATCTAGGTCGGCTTCCGCGTCTCTTTCGTAACCGGTGAACTGCTTCCTGACGGAATCTGCCACGTAGCCGAGGCCGGAGGTGCGTTGCGAAGTGATAGCCGAGGTGATCGATTCGCCGAAAGGGAGATAGTCGTCGCGGGAAGTGACGTTGCCGCTGCCGTCGGTGTTTATTCGCGGGCTGCCGAGGTGGTCGGCGGTTAGGTAGCTCGTCGTGCTCGATTTCTCATGCTCGACGGTAAGCAGCCGCGAACCGGCATATACATAACTCGTCTGGATGGCGTACTGCCCGGTCGTCGAGCGTTCCTCGATCAGTTTGCCCGCCGCGTCGTAGATGAAAAGCCGGTTATCCGTCGGCGAAGTGTTGTATTTCTTGACCCGCTTTCCGTCTCCGTCGTAAAGATACGCCCCCAAAGTGCCTCCATTCGAGACCTGAGTTTGCTTGTTCTCGGCGTCATACGTGAACGTCATCCCGCTCGGATCGGCGGTCGTATTTCCTACAGAGTCGTAGGTATATCCGCTCGTCGTGATCTTGTTCGTGCTCGCCTCAAATGAAAGATTCGTCTGCCCCGTGCCGGCTGTGATATTCCGGTTGCCGTAGCGATCATACCCGGCATGTCAGACCCCGTCTTTTCCGTCAGACTTAACTTCGTAGATTCCCCAATTCGGGTTTACCCTAAGTCCCTCCTCAAGGCTCTATCTTATGAATTTCAAGATCGAGCGAACCGAGAACGAGTCCCGACTCATCGGTCAGATTAATATGTCGGCCAATTGGAACATCAATCTGCGCAAGAGTCAACATCTGCCGAGCCAACGTCTCAAGTCCTTCCGAATTTGCACGAATATAGACACAGTTTTCGTCCAAGGACACCTCAATAAAATGATTATCGACCCACGGAATCCGAAGTCCTTCAAATCGATTATAATCGGGAACAGAAATAGTAATCTTCATGTTTTTAGTTGATCTCGTTCAAAATCGACTATCGAAAGCAGAAGAATGGGGTCTGGCCTACTTTATTGATGATTCTCACAATTAGAGCACCTCCTTTATGACCTTGGATGCCGAGGCAGCGAGATCGGGTTCCTGTCGCATTCGGATCATCGCGGCATCGATCGTCGGATTTGATCTAATAGCACGGCTGTAGATACCTCGCTGCCAAGTACTCTTCATTGCACGCAAAGCGACTCGCTCACATTCCAGCGGCATTATACACCCTGATTTTTGATCGCGTACACGTTCCGTATCTTGGGGTTTTATAGGAACCGAATGTATGTAAGAGAATCATGTCCCGGAAAGTGCAAAGCCACGAAGTGGCGACATTTGGGTCGAGAGATAACAAGAGGTGTGGCTCTCGAAACGCGGTGCTGTCGATCGGTCAGCTAGACTCACTTTATCGGATTGGCGTATTCTTTGACTATGAAAAACGAGTACACAGCGGTCGTAAAGCAGGATGGCGACTGGTGGATCGGCTGGATCGAAGAGGTTCCGGGCGTCAACTGTCAGGGAACCACGCGTGAAGAATTGTTGGAGAGTCTTCGGATCACGCTTGGCGAGGCGTTGGAGTTCAACCGTGAAGATGCTCGGAAGATGGCCGGTGCGGGATTTGAAAAGGCACTGATCGCGGCATGAAGCGTCGCGCTTTCATTCGCCATCTGGCGGATCATGGCTGCGTGCTGATTCGCGAGGGTGGAAGTCACTCGTGGTGGTACAACCCTCCACAAAATCGCCGCTCGGCAGTTCCACGCCACACAGAGATCAACGAAAAACTGATCATTAAGATCTGTAAGGACCTTGGCATTCCTAAGCCTTGATGGCCTCTTGTCGCTTTTTCCGACACTGTGAATGCGCCCGGGGCGATACTCGGGCGGTGCGGAGGTCGAGGACCAATTGCCCCTCGCGGTCGATCTCGGCGTCGGGGAACTCGATCGTGTCGGGCACCCGCAGGCCAAATTCGTGCAGCAGGCGATACGCACGAACCACACGGGCGTCGCGGCGGCCGCGTTTGCGTGCCGGATAGGCGTTCTTCGACGCCGCGTATGCCGGCCTTAACGCGATCAGGTTGTTTGTCCGGTTGAAAAAGATCTGAAACGCCTCAGGTGCTCCCATTCGTTGAAACGCCGTGCTGTTGAGCACGATCTCGCCTTTGGGGTTCATCGTCACATAGACGCGCGAACTCGCAGGATGTATGTCGCCCCTCGGTAACATGGTCCAGTCAAGCTGCATAAGTAGGGAAGTAGCCTCCAAGTCTTGTTAAGTGTACTACAGATGCAACAAGAATGCAAGCGTAATTTATTCGATAGACTGAATTCAAGTAGTAAGTGCACCTCTTGGGTCACGATCAGAAGGGCAAGCTGA
>CAZJFB010000156.1:0-4072 GCA_964545145.1 uncultured Chloracidobacterium sp.
CTTGTAAGTTGTTGTAAATATTACTCTATGACACTCGGTGACATTCAGTGCAAATCCGCGAATTAGAATTTGTAATCATCAGGTCGGGGGTTCAAGTCCCTTCACCGGCTCCAGTAAATACGGGCATCTCAGCCATTTTCGGCGAGATGCCCGTTTCTCTTTAGGTTAGTTTAAGAAACCTCAATTCCCGGTCTGATTGATTTGGTCTTGTTAGGGTGTTACCCTGACTCCAAACTAGCTTTACATTTTGAGAATTTCAACTAAGTCTGTGGCCTGGTAGGTGCCTTTTTGACCGTTTTTCTATGTCCGATGGCTTAGGTACGGGAGTATACACAATATGGCTTTTAGAAGATCGGTATCGATACTGTTCGCATTTCTTTGTTTGAGTTTCATGGCAGCCGGGCAGACCGGAGGAAGACCGCTCAAGCTCGACGACCTATTCAAGATCAAGAATATAGGCGACCCGCAGGTCTCGCCTGACGGCCAATGGGTCGCCTATGTGGTCTCAACGATCGACGTAAAGGCCGATAAATCGGATTCGAATATCTGGATGGTCAGCTGGGACGGCAATACGCAGCGTCAGATCACATTCTCGAGCGACAGCGAAACTTCGCCTCGATGGAGCCCTGACGGCAAATATCTTTCTTTTGTCTCTTCGAGGCCCGGGCCGAACCGTGGCAGTCAGGTCTGGATACTCGACCGCAGCGGCGGCGAGGCTACACAGTTGACCGAGGTCAAGGGCAGGCTCCAAAGCTACGAATGGTCACCTGACTCCAAGCGGTTGGCGATGGTGATCGGCGACCCCGATCCCGACGCTGCCGAGACGCCGGCTGCAGGCGCCGCTGCGAAACCGCCAAAGCCGATCGTTCTCGACCGGTACAAGTTCAAACAGGACGGCCAGGGCTATTTGGTCTCGGGCCGAAAAAGCTACATTTACCTCTACGAGATCGCCGGCAAAAAACTCGACCGGCTGACAAAAGGAAAATGGGACGAAGGAACACCCGTTTGGTCGCCCGACGGCAACCGCATCGCATTCACAAGCAACCACAAGCCCGACCCCGATCGAGATCCGGGATCGCAGATCTATGTTGCCGACGCAAAACCGGGTTCTGCCGAGAAACAGATCACGCCTGACACAAGCCGCGGCGGACGGCCAGAATGGAGCCCGGACGGCAAATCCCTTGCCTTTTTCGAATCTGACGAGCTGAAATATGGCGCCTATAGCATGTCGCACCTGACCACTGTTGCATCGGACGGCGGCTCTGCACCTGTCAGGGTAAAGGCCACCGAAGACCTTGATCGCGGCGTTTCAAATGCATATTATTCTGCCGATGGCAGATCGATCAACCTACTGGTCACCGATGATATGTCGGTATACCCCGCAAGGGTCGATCTCGCGGCCGGAAAGGTCGAGAGGCTGATGGCCTCGCCGGTAGTCATCTCGAACTGGGACCACTCGGGCGGCCGTATCGCGGCCCTTTCGGGCGGCGACAATAAGGCGACTGAGGTCTATGCCTTCGATAACGGCCAACTCCGTCAGCTCACGCATCAGAACGACGCTCTTTTCGCCGAGATCAACTGGCCGGCAACCGAAGAAATGCGATTCACAAGCAGGGACGGAACGCCGGTGAGCGGTTTGCTTACTTATCCGGCCGGTTACGTTAAGGGGACAAAGGTCCCGTTCCTGCTCCGTATTCACGGCGGGCCCAACGCCCAGGACCAGCATTCCTTCTCGGCTGAACGACAGTTCTTTGCGGCAAATGGCTACGCGGTGCTTGCGGTCAATTACCGGGGCAGTTCGGGACGCGGACAGAAGTTCTCACGAGCGATATTTGCCAACTGGGGCCAACTTGAGGTCGAAGATCTTCATGCCGGCGTGGATCACGTGATCAAGATCGGCGTCGCCGACCCGGACAAAATGGGTGTCGGCGGATGGAGCTATGGCGGCATCCTCACAGACTACCTGATCGCGAGCGATAACCGCTTTAAGGCAGCGACCAGCGGTGCCGGAACTGCCTTTACGGTTTCGTATTATGGTACCGATCATTACATCACGCAGTATGACAACGAGATCGGGCCGCCATGGGACCCGAAGGCCTGGGAGACCTATCAGAAGCTGTCGTATCCCTTCCTGCATGCCGATCGTATCAAGACCCCGACGCTTTTCCTGGGCGGAGAAAAGGATTTCAATGTACCGATCTCGGGCAGCGAGCAGATGTATCAGGCACTCAGAAGCCTCGGTATCGAAACTCAGCTGATCATTTATCCGAATGAGAACCACGGAATTTCGCGACCGAGCTACGTTCGCGACCGTTACGAGAGATATTTGGCCTGGTATGACAAACACGTCAAAAAGGTCAAGCCCGAGCCCGCTTCGCCCGTGGCCGCGTGGGAGGGCAAATGGACCGGAAAACTGACGAACTTTCCGGCTAAGCCGGACGCTCCGGCGGTCGACGTTACACTTGAGATAGGCGCTTTTCCAGCCTTGGATAATACCTGTACGATGTGGAAGACAACGTACTCAGAGGCAGGGACGGTCAAGCAGGTCAAGGACTACAAACTTTGCCGCGGTACGGGCGCGGCCGACCTGTACGTCGACGAGGGCAACGGGATAAAACTGTCAGCTAAACTCCTTGGGGACGCGCTGATCTCACCATTCAAGTACGATAACCTTCTGCTGGTCTCAACGATCCGGCTTCGCGGAGAAGTTCTTGAAGAAGAGATCTTGACTGCGGACGACAAGCCAACCGTCACCGGAGTCCAGCCGATGCAGGCGAAAGGCATCCAGAGGATCGAGCTGAGGCGTTCGCCTGACAGGTAGGCTGCCACAGCTTGATTTGTTCGACAGAAGGCACCGGCGGGCTGAAAGCAGTTCGCCGGTGCCTTTTGCGCTGACAGACAAACCGGCAAGCAGATATTTCCACATACTTTTCCACAGCTGCCTCGAACTATATTATTTACAATGACCTACGAGGCAAATATTCATTTACAACTTGAAGAAAATTGTGTAGTATCGCGAATGAAGCTGCGCCTCGAACGCAATTTTTACAACTCGATCCGATCAAATTTCATCTCTAATCCGGCCAAAACGGCCAGAGTTGTATCTTTTGCGATGTCCGGCTTCAGATCACTTTATCGTCTCAGCATTTAGCGGAGGAATTATGCGGCTTAGCACCAAACTCGCCCGGGCTTTTTTCTCGTCGATCCTGATACTCGCTGTCGCGGCGCTCGCTTTCGGCGACACGATCAGACTCAAGGATGGCAGCATCATCAAGGGAAAGATAGTGAGCTTCGGTGGCGGCAAGTTCATCATCGCGATGGGTGACGGCACACGCCGGCGTGAAATGACTTTCCTTGCTTCAGAGGTCGAGTCGATCAAGTTCGAGGATGTGCAGCCGGCGGTCACTAATCGCACAGCTTCATACAAAGAGCCTGTCGTTCGGAACGATCCCGAGGAACCAAGCACGGTAGTCGTGAACAACATGCCTGTTAAACAGCCTTCGGGCGAAAAAATACCCCCGATCGTCTGGACGATCAAAGTCACCGCTGACGGGACTGCCAACGGATGGACCAACTCGGGCTGGGTGGTAAAGAAAGGCCAGAGGATCCGCATAACCGGCGACGGCAAGGTCTCGCTAGGCCGCAATCGCACGACGACGCCGAGTGGCGACCCGTCGATCGAAGATACTCAAAAGCTGCTCAAGAACGTCGCTACCGGGGCTCTGATCGCCGTGATCGGCGACGACAACAACGATTTCATTTATATCGGAGCATCGCGAGAATTTACCGCAACACGAGACGGAGCTCTCTTCCTCGGTATTAACGAAGGAAACCTCGATGACAACTCGGGGACGTTCAACGTCAAGGTTGAGATCATCCCCGACGGTGTATAAAGTTATCTGAAGATAGCGAATATACAAAGCGAGGCTGCCCGAAAGGGCAGCCTCTTTCATCTTCGTTTCTTCTGCGAGTACCGCGTTGCGTTAATATTCTTCCGCGGTCTGCACCTCTTGGCCTTTTCGGCGTCGGCGGCGGCGTGCGGCACGCCAGGTGCGGATGCCTTCGCCGGTCA
>CAZJFB010000157.1:0-3916 GCA_964545145.1 uncultured Chloracidobacterium sp.
TGTAGCGGCGCACAATGATGATCGGCCCGACGCGCAATAGATGGCCATTTCCGGCGCACATTATCTGAGACGGAAGCAGGCGTCCGACGCACATTAGCTGCGACACAACGCACATTCGGTGAGACGGACGCGCAATAGACCACCGCTGGCGCACGCCTCCGACGATCAGGTCGGCAGCCCCGCGGCGCGCATCTCGTCCATCAGCTCGCGTGAGCGTGCCGGATCGAGGTTGCCGCGCAGTAGACGGCGGATTTCGGCGGGTTTTGCATCGAACTGCTCGGCCAGGCTGCGGACATCGTAGCCACTCCGGGTCAGCCGAGGTTCCAGGTCGTCAATCCGCAACGACAGCACTGCCTCGACCACGTTCTCGTCGACAGGCTTGGCGCCGATCTCGAAGGCTGCCTCGAACGCGCGCACCAGGTGCTGGCCGATCTGCAGCGGCGTTTTCAACTTGGCTGCCAGGCGAGTTGCCGCCGCCTCGGTCATGATATCTTCAGGCGCGACACCTTCCTCAACGCTGTTCTTCAGCACCCAGTCGATGTAGTCGCGCTGCCGATCGCGCAGGCCGCCGAACTCGAACACCGTGGTGCGGTCGCCGATTTCCTCCATCTGCGGCCGGCGCAGGTCGTTCTTCAGCTTCGGATGACCGAGCAGAACGAGCGAGAGCTGACCGCCGCCTTCGACAACGACTTCAGTGAGCCGCTTTAGCGCGACAAGGGTCTTCGGATGCAGGTCGTGCGCGTCGTCGACGAACAGGGCAACAGGCTTCTTGGCGCGCCTGAACAGGTCCTGGAGGTCGCGTTCACGTCGCTCGCTCTGGCTGGAGATCGTCACCGTCTTGTCCGGCGTCAGGTCGTAGAACAGGGCTGAGATCAGCAGTGGCACCGTGATCTTTGCCTTCTCGACCGTCAGTGATCGCGACACGATCACCCGGCCTTCCCGCTCCAGCTCGGCACGCAGACGCCTCGACAGGATCGTCTTGCCTGATCCGATGATCGCGGTGAGCGCGACCAGGCGACCACCCAGGATCGCAGCTTTGACGTCGCGCAATACCTGCACGTGGTGATCCGTCTCATAGAAACCAGCGTCGATCGGGGGCCGGGCGAGGCCGTAGTAACGCATGACCTCCGTCAGCATGATCCAACGCCTCCCTTGCGGCCCTGCGGAAAGCGTTGGCGCACTGCGGCGATCACCTCGGGACGCGAGAGCGTACGCGCGACGAGCGCGTCGATGAATTGGCGGTCGTCATCGGACAGTTTGCCGAGCGGCAGCCTGATCTCGTCGGCGATCGCACGCTTGGCCGCGAGCGGGGTCGCGAAACTCAGTTCGTGAAATGGATCGGGGTCGCGGAACGGGCGGACGGGAACTTGGTCCGCCAAAGCGGCCGGTCCTGCGCCAACCAGGACAATGTCATCTTCTCCGGCAAGAGCGGAGCGCGGCAGCACGAGAAGCTGCGCCAGATCACCCACCCGATCGGCACGAGCCTCGCGCCGGCTCTTGCGATGCTTGCGGTAACGGTGCAGCGGGACAGGACCACCGATCGGCTGATAAGGACCAAATCGCTCCTCCCCCTGTTCGACCCAGAGCTCTTGGTCAAAGAGACCCCACCAGACCACGACCGTTTCGCCAGCCAACTCGGGATCCACCTCATAAGTGACGCCCGCCACTGTCAGTCGGCAGTCGATACCGACGCCACGACGTTCGGGCTCGCGTGCGAACATGCAGAACCGCTCCCACGTGCACATCTGCCGCAGGCCTTCCGCCGGCAGATGCCTGAGCCAATCGTCGGTCCGGCTGTGTTGTTCAGCGCGGTGGTCACCAAGATTGTAGGTGCGGATGAAGCGGGCCAGCCAGCGGTTGGCCTCTTCCTCAGATTCCGGTTGGTGGAAGTGATAGAGCGTCTCGTGCGCATCCTTCACCGTTCGAAATGGACGCTCGACCTTGCCCTTGGCGCGCGCCGTGGTCCGCCTGCCGTCGCTGCCAGCTGGCATGTGCGCGATTACCTCGACGCCAAGACTTTCCATTACGCGCTTGAACACCGCCGACTTCGCAACCGGCCCATTGTCAAGGTGGATCGTTTCCGGGATGCCCTGGAAGGGATCTGCCTCGTCGGCTTTGCGCGACATCGCGGCGAACAGGAAGCGGAGCGCCGCCTCGACATCCTCGCCGTAGACGCAGCGATATTCCTGGTAGGCGACACCGGAACGATCATCGACCACGCTGAACAGCATCAGTGTCGGGGCGCCGGACCGGTCGGGATCGATCCATGACGGCACCGCAAGCTGCTTCAGATCGGACGGGCTCATATCGAAGTGCCAAAGCGCGTTCGACTGCTCGGCTTGAAACCGCACGGCCGGCGGCTGGCGCGTCATGCGGTCGTGGTCATAGCCGAGCCGGCGCATATGCCGATTGATCGTTGACGCGGTCAGGCGGCCCGGCGCCAGTTTCTGCAATCCGTCGGGTGTCTCCACGCCGTGCTCGACCAGGAGCTGGAGGATGCGAACAGTGGAGAGATGGCGTCCCTTCCGGTTGGTGGTGCGGACCTTCATGGCAGCGATGATCTCGCACCAGCGCTCGATCTCCGTCGCCGGCATGACGCGCGGGGTGCCGCGATCAGCGCGATGCGCGTCGCGGGGGCGCCGCTCACCGCGCAGCAACCGATACAGCGTTGCGCGACTGACCCCGTAAAGCTCAGCGGTTGATGACAGCAAGACTTCTCGCTGCGGATGACGGCCTGGCAGTGCGGCCAGTCGGCGGCGGAGCGTCGCGAGCGCCTCGATCGGCACGACGACGCTCGCCGCCATCATGTGGCTCCCAAAGCCCGGTAGACGGAAGCGCGCCCGATCCCGAGGCGGCGAGCAATCGCGGTCGGTCCCAAACCATCCTGCTGGCGCAATCGTTTGATTTCGGCCATGTCGATGCTGGGCTTGCGCCCGCGATAGACCCCGCGGACCTTGGCCTGTGCAATGCCTTCCAATTGGCGCTCGCGCCGCAGATTGGTCTCGAACTCGGCAAATACACCCAGCATGTCGAGGAACGCTTTGCCGGCGGCGGTGCTGGTATCGACTGGTTGCTCGGTCGCACGTAGCGCGACGCCGCGGCTCTTCAACTCGTGGACAATGTCCTGCAAGTCCTTCAGCGAGCGCGCGAGACGATCGATACGAGTGACGACTAAGGTGTCGCCGGACTGCACAAAGTCGAGCAGCACCTGCAACTCGGTGCGCCCGTCGCGTCGGCTGCCGCTTGCCTTCTCGGCACGCACCACGCTGCATCCGGCCGCTCGCAATGCTTGCCGCTGCACGGTGAGGTCCTGGTCGATCGTGGAGACGCGAGCGTAACCGTAGGCAGCCATATTGTTCCGATAGGGTCTAGACTCGAGAACGATAGCGTCTCAAAATTCTTCGAGCAACCCTATTGAGACGCAAAAAGTGTCTCATGCCGGCGCCTTACTGGGGTATACCCCAATAAGGACCATTGATCATTTGTTCCCCACTACAGCTGCCTGAAGTCGCCTGTGCCATTCAACCCACCATACGACCCGCGGCGTTTTCGGCGAGCGACGCGCCATCTTGCTAGCGGTCGGCTGCGACCGTTAAGACGGGTACTGTTGTCAAATCAGCTCCAACGGTTGGCAGGCAAAAGGATCACTCGCCGACCAATGGGCTGGAGTGATTTCTGGCCGCATTATGCACAGCATGTCGTCTATCGAAACGGTTATCAGGCGCGCAAAAATCAGCGGCTTCTGACGCGATGACAGACATCGTGCGCCACCGCTCGTCTATTGTGCGTCCGTCTCACTGAATGTGCGTTGAGTCTCAACGATTGTGCGCCGGACGCCCGGTTCCGTCTCAGATAATGTGCGTCGGAAACCGGCCTTTATTGCGCGTCGGACCGTTTATCAGTGTGCGCCGCTACA
>CAZJFB010000158.1:0-2589 GCA_964545145.1 uncultured Chloracidobacterium sp.
GCGACCTTTGGCTTGATGCCGCGCCACGAACCGCCATACCGCGAGATCACGATCTTGCCCTTGACGCTGATGCCGCGACGCTCCAGTTCCTCGTAGTCGGCCGGTGTCCCGTAATTTACATACACAAGCGGCCCTCTTACGTCACCATCGATCGAGTAGGCGTTATAGGTCGGCAGCTGATCTTTCTGCTGGCTCGATGTCGAATCCTCTTTCAACGCCGGTTCGTTAAGTTTGAGTGTGAATTTCTCTGGCGAGGTCATCTCAACGATCCGCGTCTTTGGCGTCGGGAACAATACCTCGAATTCCTCGATCTCGGTCTTGAATCCCCACGACTTGAATTTGTCCTCGATGAATTTAGCGTTTTCCTTACCGTACGCCGAACCGAGATGATGCGGTTTCGCGGATAGACGCTTCATCCATTCACGGAGGTTGTCGGCCTTGAGGAACGAGTCAAACTTTGCCTCTGCAGAACGTTGGGCCGCGGAAGAACCGGCCGAGAATCCCATAAGGACCGGACCGTTCGCGGTTTGCCCGAACGATTGGAAAACGAGAGAAGCAGTGAAGATCAGCGAAAGAGCGTATCTGGTCATAATCATAATGTTGTTCAGATCAATCCGAGCCCGCGAGCTTCGTCGTCGGGTATATCAATGTACATTCGCAGCAAAGCCGTTGAAAAGGTCTTTCCCTGCGCGTCGGTCATAAGGCTTAACGTGCCGCCGCCGCCGAGCGAGCCGTGCAGTAGAAAATTGAGCGCGCCGAGATTCGGCAGCTCAAATCGCTCGACGCCGCCCTTAACCATCGGGCCGAAATGCTGTTTGACGCGTTCGGCGGTAACCTCGCGAACGAGCAGCGGATAAAATTCATCTTTGAGGGCAATAACGCCCACGTTTGCGGTGTCGCCCTTATCGCCCGAACGGGCGTGTGCCAGTTTTAATAACGAAACTTTCATTTGTCCTTACCAACCTCGAAGATCAGAAAATAGTCCATCTTGTCCGGCTTAACGAAATCGTATTCCTCTTTCAGGGTAAAACCGGCACGCTTCAGTTCGCTGACCACTTTGTCACGGTCAAGCCCGTGGTCGCTGCCGCTGCCGTTTCGATCAATAATGCCGACTAGTGCCCCCTTTCGAAGTGCCGGCATTAAATTTTTCATAAAGGTGATCGGCTCGGCGATCTCATGATACGTCTTCAGGATAAGTACCGCATCGACCGAGTCGCGCGGCAGCATCGGGTCGTCATACTTACCCAGAACTGTCGTGATATTCGAAAGCCGTTCCTCGACGGAACGCTTACGAATGTGGTCGATATACGCTTGATTTATCTCAACCGCAAATACCTTTCCAGTCGTCCTACGTGCGGCCCGCGTCGTAAACCAGCCTGACCCGGCACCGATGTCAGCAACAGCCCGGTCGCCCGAGATCTTGAGGATGTCCATAACGCGGGCGATCTGGAGCTTGGTTTCGCGCTCGGGATCCTCAAATATCGACAGATCGCCGTCATACGGAGTGCTCGTGCCACGGTCGACGGCATCGGTGGCCTTTGACGCCGGAGTAGGCGTCGCTGCGGCCTCGACGCTTGTTCGACCCGATGCGACGGGTTCGCCATGGTAGGCAGCAAAAGACATTGCCGCCAAGACAAACATCGGAACGAAAAGCTTTTTACCGAATGACTCCATCACGATTTTGGTTGACCGTCGTTAGGGCCGCAGAGCCGCCGCAAGCGGATCGTCACCGATCTCATCGATCAAACCGATCCGCAATGCCTGGGCCGCACTAACGCGGCGAGCCGTCATGAAAATTTCCAGTGCCGCCGCCTGCCCGATAAGCCGGGGTAAACGCTGCGTTCCTCCCCAGCCCGTAATTATCCCGAGCCCTACGCCGGGATGGCAAAACTCAGCTGACGGTGCCGCAACGCGGCGACTGCACGACAGCGCAAGATCCAACGCACCACCGAAGCAAGGGCCATTCACCGCCGCGATCGAGAGCGGCAACGCGGCGATCGCGTTCATTAGCCGTTGTCCCCGAAGTCCAAACTCCTTCGCCTCTTTAACGTCGACTTTATCTATCTCCCTTAGGTCGGCTCCTGCGGCAAACACGCTAGCCGAACCTGTGAAGATGACCCTTTCAACGCCCGTATTGCCGTCGAGACCTTCAACGATACCGGTCAGCATTTCGACAACCTCGACCGACAGCGGGTTTCTGATCTCGGGCCTGTTAAACCTGATCACGAGCGAACTACCGGCCTGCTCGACGAGAATGGCGTTGGACATCTTCAAGACTCAGTTAAATAATAGACTGATGTTTCGCACAAACAAAGCACATCCCTGGCACGGCATCGCGATCGGCGAAGGTTCGCCCGAGGAAGTTACCGTATTCATCGAGATCGTGCCGCGCGATACGGTCAAATATGAGGTCGATAAAGAAACCGGATATCTTAAGATCGACCGGCCTCAGCAATACTCAAATGTCGTTCCGGCAAACTACGGGTTCATCCCGCAGACATACTGTGCCGGGCGGATAGCGAACCGTGCCCGTTCAAAGTCGAATATCTCGATCAGCGACGGTGATGGTGACCCATTGGATATCCTCGT
>CAZJFB010000158.1:2689-3855 GCA_964545145.1 uncultured Chloracidobacterium sp.
CGCCCAGGCCGCCAGATCGTCCGAGAAATTCTCGAAGCGGTGCTCGACACCGGCCTCAACGAAAAACGCGTCACCGGCGGCTGCAGGAAATCGTTCGCCGGCGATCACCAATTCTCCGGAACCTCGAACTACGAAATAAAATTCGTCCTCATCGTGCGACGTTTGATAGTCGGTGCCGCGAGGCGCGAAAAAGACGAGCCGTACGCCCGCCTTTTCAAATGGCTCAATGTCCCAAACGCCTTCTTTCCACTTTTCATTCGCCGGCAGCGGTAGTTTTGCCAGCATTTCATCGACGGTAAATCGCATACCGTCAGAATACAGCCGACATCACAGAACGGCCAACTTGAGTGCGATCGGAAGGACCCGCTTTGCGATGACCGGAGCACTCTTCAACGCAAAAATGGTCAATTTCGGAGCTGCCTTGAGCAAGACTGCCTTGGCTACGGGCTTTGCTATGTCCTTAGCGACGAATTTCGTCGTGACCCATGCTGCCTTTGCCGCCGAACCGACGATCACGACGGCGATATTCGAAGAATCCCTATCGCGTTTCTCGACTACCTTTGGCTTCGACTGGGCGTTGGCTGCTGCGGCAAACACCAACAGGAAAGCGCACACGGCGATAATGCGGAAAAATGGTCTTTTCATTGTTATTCGAGTGGGAACGCGAGTCGGTCGAGGGGAACGGCCCGGAACGGGCTACGATCCATTATACGGTGTCTTTCCACGTATTGAAAGGATTTTTTCAACCCGGGTTCCGAGCGCCATTACTATCGATCATTACGTGGCTGCACGCTTTTCCGACTGGTAGGATGGGACTGCGTCCCAGGATCCAAAAGTGAAAAAGGGAAAAGGTGAAAAAGTGAAAAAGTTAAGAATGAGGTCTTGCGTCCCAGGATTGAGAGTGAAAAAGTGAAAAGGTGAAAGAGTGGAAAAGTCCGAGCTTGCGTCCACAAGTTCTTAGTCCGCGAAGCGGACGGCAGGGCGATGCGTCCCAGGATTGAAAGTGAAAGAGTGAAAAAGCAGCGTCCCAAAGTTCTTAGCCCGCGAAGCGGACGGCAGAAGAATAGCCCCGGGCGTGAGCCCGGGGTAAGGCCACCATCCTGTTTCCCTGGAGCCCGCGTTGCGAGCGACAGAGCCATGCGTCCCAGGATTGAAAGTGAAAAAGT
>CAZJFB010000159.1:0-3709 GCA_964545145.1 uncultured Chloracidobacterium sp.
GGCCACACCTGATTGAGCGTGTCCGCTTCAAAGAGTTCGCCGTTCTTCATCACCCAGCGGATCGAGTCCGTATTGCGGATATCGGTCAGCGGGTTCTTGTCCATGATGATCAGGTCGGCGAGCTTGCCCGGCTCGATCGAGCCGACATCCTGACTGAGCCCGATCGCCTCGGCGCCGAAGAGGGTTGCGACCCTGAGTGCGTCAAGTGTCGACATTCCGCCCGACTGGATGGACCAGAGTTCCCAATGGACGCCCATGCCCTGCATTTGTCCGTGCCCGCCGACGCCTACACGGCCGCCGGCTTTGACCACCTCGGCCGCGCCTTTTGCGATGCCGCCGTAATTGTATTCCTCGGGCGCGAACCACTGCGGCCGGCGAAGCATCATCGAGTTGATCAGTTCGCGCGGAATGTAGCGGGCGAGCCGCTTATTGTTGCGTACGTCCGTTGTTTCGAAGAAATGGTTCTCGAGCCACGGACTGCCGTACGCGACAAGCGTCGTAGGCGTGTAATAGGTCTTGGTCTTGGCGACGAACTGCACGACGTCGTTGTAGATCGGCTGCAGGGGCAAGCTGTGTTCGTTGCCAGAGTAGCCGTCGATCATCTGCGAGAGGTCGAGTTTCATGTCGAGAGCACCCTCGGTCGTCGGCGTGATCTTGTTGTCGGTACACGCCATCGCGACCCATTGGCGCACATTGCGGTCACCGACGACGTACTGCTTGAGCGTATCGGTCTTGTATGCGTCGCGGTAGCGCTTGATGTAGTTGTTGACCGAATCTTTGTCGTCGAGACTGAGTTGCGAGAATACGCCCGGGCCCGTCGTGAAAACTCGCGGGCCAAGTATCTCGCCGGTCTCGACGAGGTCAGCGTACGCGTAAACGTCGGTCGTCGCCGATTGCGGATCACGCGTGGTGGTCACGCCGTAGGCGAGATTCGCCAGGTATTGCCACACCTGTGTCTGGTGCAGGTCGCGCGGCGGCCACATGTGAGCATGCACGTCGACAAAGCCGGGCACGATCGTCTTGCCCGTGACATCGACCACCTTGGCGCCGGCAGGACGCGTTACCTTGCCCGTCGGGCCGATAGCCGTTATGCGGTTGTCAGTGACGACGATGTCGCCCTTCTCGATGACCTCATCACCCTTCATCGAGATAATGCGGGCCCCGGTCAGAACGGCCGTGCCTTTCGGTTTGCTGCGTGCCGCCGAGACGGTGATATCGACCTCGGTTGGCTTGTCAGAGTCGATATTCTGGCGATAGAGCTTGGTGCCCCACGACCAGGAAACGCTCTTGCCGTCGGGCGCCCAGTTCAGGTAATCGCCGCCGAAGACCGACATCTTCTTGACCGGCACATTCGAGGTTGGCGAGGCGAGGCTGACGTTGACCGTATCGCGTCCGGTGCGCGGCACCGTGACGATGTAATGCTTACCCTGCAGCTCGAGGAATACGCGGCTGCGGTCGGGCGAGATCTTCATCGTGCCTGCCGAGGGCTGCTGCGGCGGAGCGCCTTTTCCGGTAACACGCATATGGACGCGGCGGTCCATGCCGTCAAGACGGATCGACGCGAGGCCCTGGCCGGTCGTTACAAAAACGCGATTCGGGTCGTCCGAGAAATGCGGGAATCGGCCGCCCTGTGTCGGCGCGATATGGACCGCGGCGCCGCCATTCGCCGGAATGTACCGCAGGTCGGTGCCCGTCGAACCGCCGGCACCGGTGACCTCACGCTGGCCTTCGTGCTTGCCGTGAAGGATCTCTTCCTCGGGCGAGGAATACTCGTGATCCTCGCGAATATCGGCGTAAAGCTGATCATCGATCGCTCCCGTAATGAACACGATCTTGGAACCGTCAGGCGAGTACACCGGGTACGAATAGAACGCGGCTGAGTTTGTCAGCCTTTGCCCGGTGCCGCCGTCCGCCGAAACTGAATAGATATGTCCGCCCTGGCTCGACCACGTTACGTAAGCTATCGAACGGCCGTCCGGCGACCAGGCCGGCATGAATTCGCCGTCGCTGCCGGACGTTAAACGTTTTGGAGTCCCGCCGGCGAGGTCCATTGTGTAGAGCTTGCTAAACGCGGTGAATACGACGCGTTTACCGTCGGGCGAGACTGCCGGATATCGTATCAACCTGGCGTTGACGGTCGCACTGTCATCGACGCGATAGTCAAAGTGGACACGCGGCCCGATCTCGGCCTCGACATTTACCGTAAACGGGATGTCTGTCGCGGCACCCGACGCGAAATCGACCTTGGCGATCTTGCCGTTGACGGGCACGATCAGCGAACGGCCGTCCGGCATAAAGTCATAGCCCGGAAAAGTGTCGCGTGTGGCCCGTGATTCCTGATCGTCACGCGTTACGTTATTTATGAGCCATCGCTCGGTGTTGTTCTCGAGGTTGCGAACGCGCAGGGCCGTCTTGGTCTCGTAGCGCGTTGCATAGACCATGTTCTTGCCGTCGGGCGAGATGACGGGCCGCATCGCCGAGCCTTGGGCATTCGTGATGCGCGACATTTCGCCCGTATCGCGGTCAAATCGTGTGACCTGCCACATTGGGAAACGGGCGTTGTAATCAAATGCTCCCGTACGCTGTGCCCAGTATACGAATTTGCCGTCGGGTGAAGCCTGGACACCCATGATATTCATTCGCGGCGTCGCCGGCCCTGCCTGGCCCGGCCCGGGGAGCGGAGGCGGAGGCGGGCCAATGCTCAGGCCGGAGCCGCCGTCCTTGTGATACATATATGGATGAAACGTACCGATCGACTGGTCCGATTTCGAGACCATGATGTAGCTGCCGTCTTCGGTCCAATTCGGCGAGACGAACATCGCTTTTGTATCTTTCGTGATCGCCTTGGCGTCGGTG
Organism: uncultured Chloracidobacterium sp.; assembly: GCA_964545145.1. Lineage (GTDB taxonomy): Bacteria > Acidobacteriota > Blastocatellia > Pyrinomonadales > Pyrinomonadaceae > OLB17. Next base: position 2,857 of record CAZJFB010000159.1, read on the forward strand.
CCGTCGGGCTTCATCACCCAAAGGTTCTCTGATCCGCTGCGGTCGGATAGAAATGCGATCCACTGGCCGTCAGGCGAGAATTTCGGCTGGCTTTCGAACGACATTCCGCCATGGATGCGCTTCGCCGTGCCGCCCTCGATCGGCAGCGTATAGATATCGCCGAGCATGTCGAACGTTATCCACTTACCGTCTGGCGAGACGTCCAAAGACATCCACGTCCCCTCGTTGGTGGTGAACTTGATCGTCTCGGCAACCTTGAGCGGTAGCGGCGGCGTTTCGGGCTTTTTCTCATCGGCCCTTTTCTCGTCTTTCTTTTCGTCCGGCTTCGGATCCTGAGCAAGGATCGGCAGCGGCGTCGCGAGGCTATACATCGCGAGAAATAAAAGGCCTTTCTTCAATAGGTCAGCAAATCGCATAGTTTCTCCTGATCAGCTATAGGCGCAAACCGAACCTCGCGAGGTTCCGGCAACCGCCAAATGAACTTTGTCGTGAATTGTGCAAAGTGTAACTGAATTAAGATACGCACGGCAAGAGAGTTTGTTTCAGCTGAAGTGCCGTCGCGACTTTTCATCTATAATCAATGGACGATGGTCGAAAGTATTAACGTGATCGGCGGCGGTCTCGCCGGAGTTGAGGCAGCGTGGCAGGCGGCAGAGATGGGCGCAAATGTTCGCCTCTACGAGATGCGGCCCGTGCAGCAGACGCCCGCGCACCGCACGGACAAACTTGCCGAGATCGTGTGCTCTAATTCGCTCAAGACAGACGAGCCGGGCAGGGCGCCGTATCTATTAAAAGAAGAACTGCGGCGCGGCGGCTCGATGGTGCTTGAGGTCGCTCACGCGACACGCGTACC
>CAZJFB010000160.1:0-3694 GCA_964545145.1 uncultured Chloracidobacterium sp.
AGCCGGCGGGAATCGACATGGCGGGCGTTCACGCCCTTTGCTTTCAATACTTCGCTCAGCAGCCTCGATGAAAGCTGTTCGCCGTAAGATACAACGGCATCTTTTAGCATCGACAGCGGCAAACTGCGTCGGGAAACGCGTATCAAAAGATCGCTCAATTCGTCACGGGCAAACTGCAGCTCGGCGTCAAACAAATTCGAACTGCCTTCAGGAATGAAATGCTTCGAAACCTCGACGTGACGGTCGAAGTGCGGTCCGAGCGATGCGATCGCAGCCGCAACGTCGCCTTTTTTTGCGGTTTCAAATGCGGCAAGCAGGGCGTCCGTCACTTTGGTCATCGCTGAAACGACCACCACCGGGCGACGTTCTATCTGCGTCGAAACGATATGATTGACACGCTCAAATGCCGCCACATCGCCGACCGAGGTACCGCCAAATTTCATTACAACTGGTGTAAGTGTTCCGCTCACAGTATTTGAGAAGTTCAACCGTTTCTTATGGGATTGTCAAGTTTGGCTAATGGCAGCCGCAGCCCCGCTAAGGGCTGACCGGCCGGCCCCGCCGTACCCAAAGTATAATTTGACGCTAATTCACTTCCGCCGAAGAGGAAACGACCCTTCCGATGGTCTGATAGCCGAAGAGTTCGACGTGCGGCGTGAGGTGATCGGGCTTAACAGGTTCCTCGCGAACGAGATCGGTGCTCAGGTATTTCTTGTTATCGTCGCAGAATACGGTCGCGACCACAGCATCTCTGCCGAGCCTTTCCATTGCGATCAACGCACCAAGGAAATTCGCCCCCGACGAAATTCCCACCGCGAGACCTAGGTCAGCTGCCAGCTTTTGGGCCATCAGGATCGAATCGCCGTCAGAAACGCTGATCACCTCGTCGAGTTTGCCGAGATCGCAGATCGCGGGAATGAACTCGTCCGAAATTCCTTGTATGCGGTGACTGCCGACCTTATGGCCGGTCGAAAGCGTCGGCGACTCGGCCGGCTCGAGCGGATACAGCTTGATGTCCGGATTCTTCTCGCGAAAATATGCGGCACAGCCCATTATCGTTCCCCCCGTGCCGACGCCCGCGACAAATGCATCAGGCTCAAACCCGATCCGTGTCAACTGCGCGAGGATCTCAGGCCCGGTAGTGAGGTAGTGGGCCTCGGGATTGGAGAGATTAGAGAATTGGTGCGGCAAAAATACGCGTCCATGCTCATACTTAAAGGCATCAGCCATCTCGATGCTGCCGAGAAAACCGCCTTGATCATGAGTAACGAGCGTAACATCGGCCCCGTAACTCTTGATCAGCGAAATTCGCTCCTTGCTCATCCATTCCGGCATAAAGACATGCACCGGATTGCCGAACGCCCTTCCGATCGCCGCGAAAGAGATCCCCGTATTGCCGCTCGTCGCCTCAGCGATGATGTCTCCTTTTCGGATAAGGCCGTCGCGATACGCCGACTTGAGGATGTGAAAGGCCATTCGGTCCTTGATACTCCCGGACAGGTTGAGGTGCTCTGCCTTGGCAAAAACCGTGCGTCGCTCGCCCTTGAAATGGCAATGCACCGCAAGCAGCGGCGTATTGCCCACGAGACTCTCAACATACGACGAACTAACGGGTACGGCGCTGAAGCTGCTCTGGAACTTATCTAGATCATTCGTATTCATGCGTTTCACCGCTCCTCTAGACCGAATAACACTTTTCATATTCTCAATCTGTGCCCTCCGTCACAATTATCCGCAAAGCACCGCTCCGCCATTGATATTCAGGATCTCGCCCGTGATGTGCCGCGACCAGTCGGATGCCAGAAAGGCGATCGAAAGTGCGATGTCATCTGCTGTCGCGACGCGTTTCAGCGGAATTCCATCCACGACACGATTCACGAACGCCGGATCGCAAAACACTTCGTCGTTAAGGCCAGTGTCGACCCAGCCCGGAGCAACGGCGTTGACCCGGATCGCGGGTGCGAGTTCGTTTGACAACGCCTTTGTAAAGGCGATCTGGCCGCCCTTTGACGCGGCGTAGTTCGAGTATCCGGCCTCCCCCCGCTGGCCCGCGGTCGATGAGACGATCACGATCGAGCCGCCGCCATTCGACTTAAAGTGCGGTATCGCCGCCCGGCATACGGTCCATGTGCCCTTAAGATTTGCGTCAATGACGCGGTCCCAGCGTTCCTCGGCCATCTCCTCGACCGGGCCGCCTTCCCAGATACCGGCGTTTGCGACGATGATATCGACGCCGCCGAATTCACTGAGGGCCGCACCGATCAGCTTTTCGGCACCTTCGGGAGTCGAGACATCTGCCTGAACGGCGATCGCCTTGACGCCGAAGCCGCGGCACTCGCGTGCCGCTGTCTCCGCCTCTTCCTCGCTATTAAGATAATTGACCACGACATTCGCTCCGGCCTCTGCGAGCCGTACCGCGGTCGCCCGCCCGATCCCGCGAGACGCCCCGGTTATTACGGCGGACTTTCCGCTCAGAAGACAGAACGGCAGCCTTTGCTCCACACGCTGTTCACTCATGCTGCTTTTCTAATGCCTCCGGTGTAATGTTCAACGCCACTGGCCACTTCGAAAAAATGCCGTGCAGGCTCCCTTTGTTCGCCCTTGAGAATGTCCCGCAGCACACGCGACATTTCACCGATGTCGCTGAGAAAGGCGTCGTGGCCGTCATCGGATTCGATCTGGTGGTATTTGGCATTGACGCCGAGCCGAACGAGACGGTCTCGAAGGAGACGCACATCCGACGCCGGGAAAAGCCAATCGCTCGAAATGCCGACAAGCGAAACATTTGCCCCGATCTGTCTGATCTCGGCATCCGTCAGGTCAAAGAGGTCCATCGCTTTGGTTATCATCTCATAGCTCTCGATCTCGAACCGTTCGCGAAACGCCTCGCTATGGTGGTCGAGATAACCACCGACATCAAACCGGTGATCGTGCCCTTTTCGCGGGTCTTCGCCATTTCGATTTGGCTTACGTGCGAACCTCGCGTCGAATTGCCGCGGCGATTTGTAAGAAACCAGAGCGATCTTGCGTGCAAGCTCGATGTCGCCTTTTCGCAAGGCCTGCCGCTGAATATGATTCAAGGCAAGGCCCATCGCCGAGAGTGGTGTCGCCGCTATCGATACGATCTCGTCGGACAACTCCGGATAGTCGACGGCAAACTGCAACGCGAGCATTCCGCCGACGCTGCCACCGATGACCGCACGAAACTTGCCTATGCCAAGATACTCGAAAAGCAATGCGTTAGCCCTGACGATGTCACGCGTCGTTACGATCGGCAGACTGCCGCGACGCCTCTTCTTGATCGACCGTGCACTCGTCGAGCCGTAGCACGAACCCAGGTAATTGACACACACGAAAGCCAACTCGGACGTATCCAACGCACAACCGTCGCAGATGACACCGTTCCACCAGTCGCCGACCCGCGAGTTCCCGGTCAACGCGTGGAATACAAGAACGGCATTCGATTTGTCAGCATTTAGCTTGCCGTATATCGTGCACCGCAGACTGACCTCGTCGAGCACCTCGCCCGACTCGAGCTCGAATGGCTCGTTGAAACGAAAATCTATCTCAAACATTCTCACCTCCAGTGCAGCGGCAACCCGTCAGGCCGTCACCGCCGCCACTCAATAGCGGGTCACGCCGCCGCCGAATTGACCGTTTCCACCGACAAACTCAACGCCCGATCGAGATCGGC
>CAZJFB010000161.1:0-3593 GCA_964545145.1 uncultured Chloracidobacterium sp.
GGATTTAGCTTGGGACAAACGCACTAACCGATCACGCCGGCGTAATTCTTGGCATATTTCGGCGGAAGCGGCATTTGCAGGAACTGTGCCCAGCCCTCGGGTGTGACCATGTTCTGATAAACCTCGGTCATCGCGGGCGTGTTAACCTCGACCATAAAGCGGTTCTCGATCCAGAATTCGATCAACTGAAAGAGGCCGCCGCCTCGATTTGCGGTAAAGCATCGCCAGCCTTCGCGTTTGGCGATCGCCTTGATTGTCTCTTCGTCGAGTGGCGAATTGATGTTCAGGTGCACCGAGCCAAAAAGCGTTGACTCGTTCCCCGCGACAAAAGTCGCCTCATACTCTTCAGTAAGAGTTTCTTTGGTGAATGTCGCTTCGTCAGGGTATCCGGTTCCTGGTACGAGATGCACATCGATCGGGACGAGCTCGACCATTGTTCCCTTGCCATCGTCTGCAAACGCGACATAACCGCCCGGGCTCGGCGGAAACGGCATCGCGACGCCGCCCCAAAGCTCGGCGAGGATGTTGGCCACTTTTTCCGGGTTATTTACTCCAAATGAAATGTGATTGATCATGACAGTTTCTCCTTAGGTTATGAATGCAGGACGTTGTCGTCCTTCATCACGTAAGGCGAAACCATTTCCGGGAAAGTATCAGTTGCGTGCCGCCGACCTATTGCTTTGCAAGACGTCCGTAGAGCCACGCTTTGGTCATTTTCCAATGACGTTTGACGGTGATGGTCGATACGCCGAGGACCTCGGCAGCCTCGTCCATGGTCAAGCCGCCGAAGTACCGCAGTTCGACTATCTGGGCCTTGACCGGATCCATTTTGGCTAGCTCGTTAAGAGCATCGTCGAGTTCTATCAACTCGGTCGACTGTTCGTCGGCCTTGTCGATCTCTTCGTTGAGGGTGAGGATGTGAAATTCGCCGCCTCGTTTTTGGGCGTTGTGGTGACGGGCGTGATCGACCAGGATGCGGCGCATCTGATTGGCTGCTACGCCAATGAAATGGGCCTTGTTCTGCCATGACACCTGGGTGATGTCGATCATCTTCATATACGCTTCGTTGACGAGGGCAGTCGGCTGGAGCGTGTGGTCCGAGCGCTCACGACGAAGGTAGCTCGCGGCGATACGTTTGAGTTCGTCGTATATGATCGGCAGCAGCTGGTCAAGGACGTCACGCTTCCCGTTTGACAGGTCGAGCAGCATGTTTGTGACGCCATGGGTGTCCATAAGCAGTCATTCTATATGGTTCGAAAAAAACCGCAAGAGATCTGGGAACCTTTTTGCGATATTTGGTGTCTAATAACTGTTACACAGGCCAGTTATTCGTATATTTCAACACCGGAGGGAACTAACCATGAAGTCTCTTTTCTCCTCGACCGCCCTTTGCGTGGCGTTGCTCGCAGCTTTTGCGCCATCGGCGACTGCCCAGAACGTGCCGAGGGTGATAAACGGCGGTATCGTCAACGGCAAGGCAATTAGCCTGCCGAAACCCGCGTATCCCGCATCCGCGCGCGAGGCAGGTATCAGCGCGGTGGTTGCAGTGAATATCGTCATCGGTGAGAACGGTGATGTCGTTTCGGCCTCAGCAGAACTCAACGATCAACGAGAAAGGCGAGATGTTGACGGGTCTAAACTTGATCCGCTTCCTGCGGACCCGACGCTTCGCGACGCGGCGGAGGCAGCCGCTCGCTTGGCAAAATTCGCACCGACGCGGCTAAATGGCGAACCGGTCCAAATCAATGGCAGGCTTGTGTATTCGTTCGTTGCCAACAGCGGGGAGGCGTCGATCGAGCCGCCGCCGGTTCCAAAGACCGTTACCGGCGGCGTCCTGAATGGCCGTGCGTCGTCACTTCCCGCTCCCGCTTATCCGCCTGCGGCGGTCGCTGTTAGGGCTCAGGGAGCAGTCTCGGTGCAGGTCAAGATCGACGAAAGTGGAAGTGTGATCGAGGCAGCGGCAGTGTCGGGACATCCATTGCTTCGTGCAGCGGCTGAGGCGGCCGCGAGGGAGGCTAAGTTTGCGCCGACGTTGCTCTCCGGTACTCCGATCAAGGTCTCAGGAATATTGACCTATAATTTCGCGCTTCCAAAGGTCGATTAGAACCGTCTAGACCTGTCGAATAACGTTGTAGATCTCCACCATCGCCTTTGTGTCGAGTTCGCAGTACTCGAGCAGGTCCTGAAAGATCGTTTCACGCTCCGCGTCGTTGAGGTTCTTCCACGTAGCGGCGCGGAACCACTTGATCGTTGCGGTCAGCCCTTCGCTAATGCCCAGATCACCATAATTAAGCTCGGGCACAAGGACCGGAAGAACTTTCTTGATCGACGTACGGCCCTTGAAATCGGGATGAATATACAGATTGTCGGAGAAGATCTTCATAAGATCGTACGTCTTATCATTGACCTCGTTAAAGAAGTCCGCGAGGTCCGGGAACATCTCCGCCATCTCCGAGTTCCTTCCCTTTTCAAAGGCTTCGTACCAAACGAATACGGTCCCGATGCCGCCGGACATCGCCTCGCGGAGATTCTCGGCGACTGATCTCGGCGGGCCGTCATCACCGCGAGATAAGAACTCTGAATGTCGAATTTCTTCACCCGGAGCGTTGATCGTATGCAGTGAGTACTGAAACACCATCTGCTGAAACGGCTTTACGCCGTCGAATTGCGGGATCGCGTATGCGAAGGTCTCGTAATCAAGAAAATGCAGCGGATATTCCCAAGTATCGATCCGTCGGTGAATCTCATCGGCATCGATTAACACCGACCCGGACTTAGCAATATCGACCTGCTTTCTTTGTTTGTCTGAAAGCGGAAAGTCATCCGGCACATGTCGGATATCGACGATGCCCTCGGAGAGAAGCTGCCGTCGCTTGTCATGCTTCAGGAATGTAATGTCAAAGACCGTATATTCCGGAAGGTCGCTAAAATGCATTCGAATGAAGCGGCAATCGAGCTTCTTGTCCATGCAGTACTCGGCGAGCGACGGCACGGGTACAGTCGCGAGGTATTCGTACGCCAATCGGGTCTGCTCCTCGGTATTGGCCAGACGCGCCGTAGCCTCGGCCGTAACGTCGGTGATCGTAAACAACTGCTCGGGATCGATATCGCCGCGGCGGACATACTCGCCGTTCAAAGTGATCACAAAGCAATTCCGAACGATCGCCCCCGCACGTTCCGCAGTCAGCCGCTGAAACGCTACGTCGTCATAGTGCTCTTCTTTGACCGAAGACGAAGACTTGACCTCGAATATGTCTATTTCGTTCGTCGTGGTGTCGGTAACGACAACGTCGCTTCGGGCCGACAACTCAGCCGTTTGAAAGGTCCGCTGAAAGTCAACGATCCGCGCAGGGTCTGGCTGAAACCGATCAAGCTGCTTGACCATTTGTTCGACCGCATAACCCTGCTGCCGCAAATGTTCGTGCTCAAGGGTGATCTCGGCAACGGCCATGAGCGGTTCGTTGACCTTGAGCCAGAATTCCTGAGGACACTTCAGGTACTGCAGATAGTCGGTTTTATTCAGCCTATAGTCGGTCTTTTTTTTGGTCCGCATCTTTTACTTTTGTATTGTAGATGCTATCTTACGCCTGTCC
>CAZJFB010000162.1:0-3328 GCA_964545145.1 uncultured Chloracidobacterium sp.
TATGCCCACCTACCCAAGAATCGTGCTATCAACAATCCAACGGCAGCTTCTTCCGGGATGCAAGAATCATGCTATTTGACGGTTTAGGCCCTCTGAGGTAGCTTGGCGGGGTGAGATTCCTCGCCCGGTTGTTCGCCCCGTCTGAAACCGAGCTCCTGCGCAGGCAGGAGCAGCTCGAAAAGCAGCTCACCGAGCTCCGCTACGAGTGGGACCACGAGCTCCTGCACCTCACCAGGCTCCGGGGCGACCTCACCCGCCAGCTCAAGAGCCTCGGGGCCTATGAAGCGCGGGCCCGGCGCGCGGACAAGGGCGGGAAGCGGGACGAAAACGGGGATCTCCTGGAGTGGCCCGACCTCGAGGAGGCGGAAGGCGTGGAAGGCCTCTCCCACGACTCCAGCTTCGCCGAGGCACTGCGCCGGTCCCGCAATGGCCATTGACGTCTACGACAAGGTGCGGAAGGCCACCGAGAAGGCGACGGTGGGCGACGTGCTGAAGAAGGTCGGTGGCGCGGTGAGCGATCCCATCGGGACGATCACCAAGGGGGCCACCGAGGTACTCGACACCGCGGTCGATGCCCTGGCGGATGCGTTCGGGATCGGCAAGGGCGCGGATGACGAGAAGTACCGCAAGCGCCAGAACTGGCAGCGGCTCATGCTGTCGATGGCGCAGGGCGGCGACCCAATCGCGCTCGACGTGCTCGGGGCCATCGGGCGGCAGAGTCCGCTCGACGAGGAAGTCGCCGCACCCTACGCACCGGAGGGCCACGATTCGGTGCCTGCCGGGTGGACCTCCGCGAAGTGGGGCGAGGCGTACAGCAAGCTCATCGACCGGGCCGCCCGCGGCTATCAGACCCTCGCGGGGAAGCAGCCTGGCAAACCCAAGCCGCCCAGCTCGGGCGGAGGAGACGACGGATCATGGGACGGTTCTACTGGCACTGCCCCACCTGCGGGGCCGCCCTCACCGCCGCCGACCCCCCCGGGGCCGACAACATCGGCACCGCCGCCCACGGGCACGACTGCGCCGTCTGCGCCGAGCGGAAGCAGCGCGAATCCCTGCCCGCCGGACAGTCAGGGGCGACCGCGGGAGCTGAACCCGGCAACGGGTAGGTGCCGACTCGTCAAGGCGCGCCGGTCACCGGTGGGGAGTACGGCTTCTGGATTCGCCACGCTGCCGCAGTGCCCCGAGGGGAAGGAGTGGAACCCGAAGACCAAGCGGTGCGTGAAGCCGTGCGCCTACGGGCGGAACCCGGTGACGGGCCGGTGCAACCCGAAGCCGCGGGCGGCGAAGAAGTCGCGGTACCAGGCGAAGCTGGAGCAGAAGGCGGCGCGGGAGCTGGCCGCCGCCGGTGAGAAGGCCATGGCAGCGCTGGGTGGGCCGGCCGGCGCGGCGAAGCTGGCCGCGAAGGCGGGGCTCGTGGCCGCCGCCGGGCTGGCCGCCTACTACGTCACCAAGAAGCTCCTGCAGCTCCGGTACAAGACCTACGACGAGCTGCGCTATGAGGCGTCGAACGCCTATCGCGCGGCGCGGCAGGAGACGGCGGCGAAGGCAGGACGGCCCCTCACTCCCGAGGAGCTGAAACAGCTCGCCACCTGGTACAAGGCGAAGATCGCGCACTTGAACGAAGCCGAGGCCGCCGGGAAGAAGGTCGGCGGCGTGGTTAACCTGATTTTCGACGAGGACAAGTGACGCCTGACTCTCCCTGCGGGTGCGTGAGCTCCAAGCGGGAGCGGGCGCACCTGGCGAAAGGCACCAAGGGCAGGGCCCGGAAACGACCGGCTCGCCCGGTGCGTCGCAAGACGCGCCGGGGCCCTCCCCGCAAGACGACCGCGCGCAACGCGAAGGGTCGATTCACCAAACGGAGGAAGTGATGCCGCAGGCCCAATTCACCTTCTCGCTCGCCGCGGGCGCGTCGTTCGATCCGCTCGATGGCTGGGATTATCAGATCCCGCGTAAGGCCAGCAAGATCTCCCTGATTCACAACTGCACCGCGGTCGGCATCTTCGGCCAGTGGAAGGCCCTCGACCGGTCGCTGTTGCAGGAATCGCAGGTCACCGCCGGCGGCACCGCGGGCGTCTATCCGACGATCTTCAACGCGCCCCTGATGGGCCCGTACAAGGTCAACGCGATGGAGAAGCTGTCGGCCCGCTACCGCAACCCGACCGCCGGGGCGCAGACGGTGAACGTCGTGGTGGACATCGACTGATGGGCCTCGCCTCGGACTACTTCGACTTCAACCCGGACCACTCCGAGGCGCTCAACCGGGCCCTGAACATGCAGGGCCCGGTCCCCTCGCGTGTGGCCCCGTTGATCCAGGCGGGGATCAACCTGGTAGACCTCACCGACCAGCAGTACGCGTGGCTGTTCCGCACCGGCACCTACGTGGCGGGTGAGGCCACCCCGGTCAACGCGGCGCGCACGCCGCTGACCCGGCTGTTCAATCCGCTCAACTCGCATAAGCTGGTGCGCGTTCGGCAGGTCCGCCTCTCTGGCCAGTCGGCAGCGATGGCGGTCTACATGAACGTCATCGGGCCCGCGAACGCGCTGACTCCGGCCATCCTCGACACCGCGGCCCGCACGATTCAGCCGCGGGACGGCCGCATCCCTGGTCAGCTGACCGGGGCCCCCTCGGCCAGCTGCACCTACACCCAGGGCACCACCGCGGGCGCGATTTTCTCCGGCGACCTGGTGCGGCTCGATGCCACGGGGAACCTGAGCTTCGATCCGCAGGTCACCCTCTCGCCCGGCTCCGGGCTGTGGGTCTTCGGCGGCGCCGTCAACACCTCGCTCTACACCACCATGCTGTGGGATGAGCGGACCTGCGTGAGCTCCGAGCTCGGATGACCTACTCCGGGTTTGAATACACCGCGTTAGATGTGTTCCTGATCGGCATGGTACTCGGCGCATTGCTCTGCCGGGTCTTCCGGTCGACCAGGGAGAAGCTGTAGGACAGGCACCAGGGCCAGCCCGTCAGAGCCGGAAGGACCGGTTCAGATCGTCGAAAAGCTCACTGGAAGCCCGCAGGACAGCGCGGAGTGAGGTGGGCAGGGATGGCGAGGCCTCAAATAGCCGAAGCTCGTCAGGGTGACGCCTGGCGGAGTCTGCCCCATCGGCGGCGCCGAGGCGCCCGAGCGGGAGTGCGGCGGTACACGGCCCTGGTAGAGCCCGCTGTTGACGGTCCGGACCAATCCACACCGTAGAGCCGCTGGGAAGCGCGGCCTACGTGTGGTTGTCTCTGTGACCAACCAGCCCCGAGCGTAAGGCTCGGGGCTTTTCTATGCCCACCTACCCAAGAATCGTGCTATCAACAATCCAACGGCAGCTTCTTCCG
>CAZJFB010000163.1:0-3177 GCA_964545145.1 uncultured Chloracidobacterium sp.
GGCGATAGCCGCGTTCTCTCAGGCAGCCGGTGATCCTGGGCCGATCCGGTCATCTCCCGCATACTCAGAGATACTTCTTCGCAAAACCGAACTCCAGGCAGACCTTGAAGCATTCCTTGCCGATTACACCGAGGCCAATCCTAAGATCATCGATCTACGGTTTGAATTGGCTTCACTCGATAAGCAGCTGGAAAGGGTCTTTGCGGTCAAGCCGTCGGAGACGGGCAAACTCACACAGGCACTCGGCAAGTTGATCGTCAGGCGAGCCGCTGTTGATACCGAGCACGCACGACTTTTGCGGACGTACAGCGGCGATCATCCCGAGGTAAAGAGAGCAAAGCGGCGGCTAGAGATATTTGACGCCGCGATCAAGGAAATAATTCGCTAAAAAAGAAGAGGCCGTGCAGGATCGCTCCGCACGGCCTATGTATTTTGGAAACGGGCAACTTATTCGCCCGGCTTTGACTTTCGTTCGTCGGCAAAAAGGATCGGCGAGACGATCGGGCGATAGGTGTCATTGATCTTTATGTAGGCGTTCTCACGGAGTTTAGCCATAAACTTCTTTTGCTCCTCGGGAAATCTGTCCTGCATCATTGCAAGTCGTACGGCATTCTCGTCGAATACCGATTCATCACTAGCTTTCTCGCGTGCATCCACACGCAGGATTACCACGCCGAGTTCATCTACCTCGATCGGTGCCGTAAAATCACCGACCTTGACCCCTGCGAGAGGCTTTTTGATCGTATCGACCAGGTCGTTCACGACCAGCTTTTCAAGCTTGCCCGCTCCGCGAGTGACCACACCGGGATCGTTTTCTTTGGCAAGCTTGTCAAAATCGCCGCCCGCTTTTAGCTGGGCCAGGACCTGTTTGGCCTTTTCTTTCACGGCAGCCTCATCACGGCCTGCATAACCCATAAACAGTTCGCTGAATGACACCAATTCGGGCTTGGTGAATTTAGCCTTGTTCTTATCGTAATAATCCTTGAGTTCCTTGCTGGTAAAGCCCCAATAGACTTTTGACTGTACCTCACGCTGGATCACGCGGTCGCGAGTTGCCTGCTTCCGCCAGTTCTCTTTGAGATCGTTCGGGTTTACGCCCGACTTTTCCATTTCCTGATAGAGCGCATCGACGGTCTTGAGCTTGTACTCGTCCATGATCTCTTTCATGCGCTGGTTGATGCTGGCCTCAATATCACCTTCGAGGCCGCTTTCTTTGGCTTTTTGGATAAGGAGTTCCTCATTTATCAGACTTGCGATAAGTTCGCCCTGCTTTTCATCGGCCATCTTCTGCGCTTCTTCACGGGTCTTGCCCTCCTTGATCCACGTATCGATGATGTCTTTCATCTCGCGCTTGATTCGCGACAACGTAATGACGCCGTCATTGACCTGGGCAACGACCTCATCGACAACGCGCGTTTGCGTTTCTTGCCCAAAGGCCGAAATGCCAAGGACCAACGTCGCAGCCGCTGCCAGTGTAAGATGCCGAATAATTCTCATGAAATAAACTCCTATACGTCCCAAAGCCGAAATTCTAGTATCCGGACGCCGATCTTGCAACTCTCAAGTTCGATGCCTTTTTACGCAGATACGTTTGTTCGGGTTCTGAGAAAACCCAATAAACGGAACATCGAGCTATTGAGACTTTTCTAATATTAGCAGGTTCCTGCTGCCCGTTCACCCGCGCTTATGCACAAAAAGTGTCCCAACTGCAGGCTCGTAAACTATCCGGAAGCGGCGACTTGTGTTCGGTGCGAAGGCGAATTGTCGGTGACCACGAGCTCGACGCGGTGCAAACGAAGCATCGGCCGAACGATATTGATCCGGGCGGCGATCTGCGTTTTGGTATGTATCGCTTCGCTACTCGCTTTTTATCTTTCTCTCGTCGCGTCAGCCACACCCCTCACGATCGAGGAAAAGTATAAGGTACGAAACGGGATCAGATTGCTCCGCGACAAAGGGTTTGATCGCGAGGCATTTATGCTCGACAATCTTACGGTCTTTCGCTCAAACGACAACTGGCTAAACGCCTCGGTCGCAAAGGAGAACGCGTACGCAGCGACCAATTTTCCGTTCGAGATCGTGACGCTCTATTCGGATTTCTTTACCTATCCGGTCGACGATACCGAGCGTGCTGCGATCTTACTGCACGAAGCAAAACATCTCGAGGGCTTCGACGAGACCGAAGCGTACAAGTACGTTTGGAATAATCGAGTCCAGCTAGGCTGGACAAAGGACAAGTACTTTCGTTCGCCGGTCTGGACCAATACACGGCGGCTCACAGCGGAGCACTCGCCGCAGCTGTTTATCTGCGGCGAGAACGACTTTAACGATTGCACCGAACCGCTTAGCCCCTGATCGCCGTAAGGCACTCAGTTGCAGTTTTGATCGGGTCGGCCGTAAGTACCGAAGTGCGAAGGATGCCGCTAGGTGAAAAGCTTGAGCCTGCAGTGTCAGCGAGATAACCCATCAGCCTTTCAGGTGACACTCGAGCCGATTCGCCAAGTTTGATAGCGACTCCGTCAGCGGTCTTGTCGACGGAAACAATTGCCATCGACTCAGCCAATTTACGCAGTCTCGCATATTCAAAGAGATTCTCGACTGAACGCGGGATACGCCCGTAGCGGTCCTCTACCTCGGCATGTATCGCCATCAAGGCATCTTCGCTCTCGGCGGACGAAATGCGTTTGTAGGTGCGAAGCCGCTGGCTCGCCTCGGCGATGTAGTCCTTTGGTATCGCTACATCGATGCCGAGGTTGATGGACACGCTGACTTCGTCGGCGACCTCGTCGCCACGGAGTTCGGCGATGGTCCGCTCGAGCATCTTGGTGTACAGGTCAAACCCAAGTGCGTCGAGGTGTCCCGATTGCTGGCCGCCGAGAATATTCCCGGCACCTCGCAGTTCCAGATCAAGTGCAGCAAGCCGAAATCCCGCTCCGAGGTCAGAGAATTCACGGATCGCGGACAAACGCCGCCGGGCGATCGGAGTCAGTTCCAGTTCGCTCGGTATCAAGAGATATGCGTATGCACGCCTATTCGAGCGTCCAACGCGTCCACGAAGCTGATATAGCTGAGACAGGCCATAGTTATCGGCTCGATTGATGATGATCGTATTTGCTCGCGGTATGTCGATGCCGTTCTCGATGATCGTCGTCGCGACGAGAACGTCGTATTTGTAAT
>CAZJFB010000164.1:0-2916 GCA_964545145.1 uncultured Chloracidobacterium sp.
TCGAAGAAGAATCAAAAGCGTCGATAGCTAGCAATAGTCGTCGACGCTTTTGCTTGTTTGAATGTCTCACCGGCCTGTCGTCCGAGGCCGCTCAGCAGATCTTGAACATTGACTTTGGCGTCTTGCCCAGGCCAGCCTCGATCTGCTTTGCGGTCCGAGTAATGGAAAGTCCGCCCAAATTAGTACATCTCAGAGTGTGATGTATCTGGTCACCGACCGCTTTCATCGTTTCGATGACCTCATCGAGCGGGATCAAGTGGTCGTAACCGGCTAGTGCCATATTCGCGCACGAAATGGCGTTGGTCGCAGCCATTACGTTTCGGCCGAGGCATGGTGCCTCGACGCGATTGCCGATCGGGTCGCAGATGAGGCCGAGCGAATTCTGCAGAGCAAGCGACGCGGCGCCGATCGAACGGTCGAGCGAGCCGCCGGCGAGTCCGACGAGGGCCGCGGCGGCCATTCCCGCACCGGCACCGGTCTCGGCCATACAACCGCCGACCTCAGCCGCAAACGTGGCGTGTGCTGCGATGAACACCCCGATAATTCCCGCGGCGAGCATTGCCTTGACCGTATCGTCCTCCGTGAGGCCGAGCGTCTGCGCCGTACCGAGCACGGCACCGGGCAGAGCACCGCACGAACCTGCCGTCGGTGCGGCGACGATCACGCCCATCGAGCTTTTGACCTCCATTATGGCAGAGACGTACATAATGACAGTGTTATTAACATTGCCCGCGATCAGGCGATCGCCGTCGAGCTGCTGCTTGAATTTGACAGACTGGCTGCCGAGGATGCGGTCGGCGTAGTCGGTGCCGCGAAGCCCGGACTGTACGGCATTGTCCATGATCCGCACGATGCCGCGCATCCGCTCGAAGACCTCTCCACGCGAAATGCCGCCACGCTCGGCCTCGTAATGAACGGCAAGCTCCCACAACTCGAGGCCCTTGCCCGCATTGTAAGCAAGCATTTCTTCGCACGTGATGAAGGGAACGCTGACGTCCCGCCGAGTCAGTACGGGCAGCACAGGCGCCAGTTTGCGGACAGACAAAACGGTATCAAGAGCGGATAGCTCGGCCAGCAAATGATCGGGCGGAAATGCCTGAGACCTGATCTCTATGAACGTAACGTCACCGTTACGCACAGCCATGTCGTCGAACTCGAAGCCGGCCTCGATCTTCGCGGCCGCATCCGCTGCGGCGGTGCAATAGATCAGCGTCACGAACTGGCCTCCGGCGAGCGAGACCGCCGCACCGTCGATCTCGATGACCTCGATCATGCCGCCGCCAGTCGAAATGGCGGTCAGACGGTGCGTTTCGTTTTCGTTCGACAAGGTCAGCTTGTAGGTGTTGGGGTGCGATGCTCCGATATCGACTATGCTGAATTCGACGGCGATATTCGCCGCAGTGAGATGTTCTGCGGCCACGGGCAGCCGCTCGTCGTCAGCCTCCCAGCCCAGAAAGCCCCCGAAAAGCCCCATATCCGAGCCCTGATCCGTGTGCGTAGTGGCGAGTGAACCGTTCGGGTCAAACTCGATCAGGATCCGTGTGATATCACCGCCCATCAGGTCCCGGCACAGACGGCCGATCCTCAACGATGCCGCGCAATGAGAGCTCGAAGGCCCGCGCATCACGGGCCCGATAACGTCATTGAAAATGCTCGGATAATTGCTCATTGCTTACGCGGCCTCAGATCAAAGATTACTCAGCCAATATTTCTCCATTGTGCGGCGAAGGTGAAGCGACGTGTTTTCGCCCTCGTTGATGCCGTGTGCCCGCATCGGGTACGACATCATCGTAAACAGCTTATTGTTGCGGATCAGTTCATTCACCAGCATTTCGAAGCTCTGATAATGGACATTGTCGTCGCCCGTGCCGTGGATGATCATCAAATTGCCTTGCAGGTTTTTCGCGTAGGTTATCGGCGAGCCGTCGCGATAGCCCTTGGCGTTCTCTTCAAGCAATCCCATATAGCGTTCCTGATACGTCGCGTCGTAGAGTTTTTGATCGGAAACGAACGACACCGCGATACCCGTTTTGTAGATCTCCGGGTAACGGAACATACAGTTGAGCGTCATCTGGCCGCCGCCGCTCCAGCCCCACATGCCGACACGTTTTGCGTCAAGGAAATCGAACATACCAAGGATCCGCTTTGCGGCCTTGCTCTGGTCCTCAGAGGCGAGGATGCCGATCTGGCCGTAGATCGACAGCCGCCATTTACGTCCCCGCGGCACACGCGTGCCCCTGTTATCGACGCTGACGACGACATAGCCCTTTTGAGCCATGTACTGATGCCAGAGCCCTTCGCCGCCATCCCAGTTGTTCTGGACGGTCGTCCCGGCGGGCTCGCCGTAAACGTAAAACAGCAGCGGATACTTTTTCGCAGGGTCGAAATTTGCCGGTTTGATCATAAACGCGTCGAGCTGCTCGTCACCTATATCGACGCGGAAAAACTCCTTCGGCTTGAGCCCGAGCTTATCGTACTTGGCTTTCAGCTCGCGATTGTCCTCGAGCAGTTTGGTTTCCCTGTTCTCGGGCAGATAAACGAGCGAAATGCGGTTCGGTGTGGTGGCGTTGTTATAAGTGTGTATCGCCCATTTTGCATCTGCCGACATCTGGTAAGAGTGATGTCCGGGCGAACCGGCCGGCGTGACCCGCTCGGCCTTGCCCGTGCCGTCGAGCCGGCTTCGGTACAGATATCGTTCGGTCGGCTTATCGGGCGAGGCGATATAGTACACGTATCCGCCGTCGGGGTCGATGCAGTTAATGTTTACTACGTCAAAATCACCGTTCGTGATCGGCTTGGTCTCCTTTCCATCACGCGAAACGCGGTACAGGTGCATCCACCCGTCGCGCTCGCTCGTCCAGGTGAAGTATTTCTCACCGTCGAGCCATCGAATGTTGTCGTGAACGTCCAGAAAGC
>CAZJFB010000165.1:0-2876 GCA_964545145.1 uncultured Chloracidobacterium sp.
GTGCGGATAAAGTTGCTGTTCGGTATATCAGAGACAGTCTGCTGAAACGGCCCGAGGCGGTCGAAGCGGCTGACACCGCGATTTGTGCCGATCCAGATGACACCCTCGCGGTCGGTGAAAAGAGCATAGATCGTGTCGGAACGGAGGCCGCCCGAGGTATTGTCGAATGTGTAGGTCTTGGTAAGTTTCGATCGCAACAGGTTGAAAAGGCCATAACGCTCGGTGCCGACCCAGATGCCGCTCTCATTCGAATCGACGGCAAGAACGTTTGCGGTCGGTGCGGTAATTCGGACGGCACGAGCTCCGCCATCGATACGATAGATACCGCTGATTCCTTTGGCGGCATCGGTACCGAGCCAGAGATCTCCGCTGACGATCGCGACCGAATTCACAAATAGCGGCCGTGGTGTCAATGCAAGGTCGGTGACGCTCGAATTCTCAATTACATATACTCCGCCGCCCCAGGTGCCCGCGAGCAGCTTGCCGTCCTTATCCACAAGGCCTGTTATCCGCAGCGGACTGCCGTCAGGTGACAGCAAGGCGTTTGGAAACAACGAATTGACCGTAAGTGCGTCGCCGCCGCCGTCAACTCGGAGAATGTGTCCGGTATCGGTGCCGAGATAGTTCGCTCCGCCGAGCAGGATCGCGGTCACGCCGACATTCTGCGTTCCGTCGATCGGCCTGAGGCGGGCGTCGCTATAGATAAAGGCTCCTTTCTCGGTCCCGATCCAAAGCTGCCCGGTGGACGCCGCCTTAAGTGCCAGGACGCGGTTCGAGCCTGATTCGCCGAGCGTGAAATTTTGAATTAGCCTTCCGTCGAATCGCGACAGGCCATTGTCCGTACCAAACCACATAACGCCGTCGGGCGTCTGGGCGATCGCTCTGACACTGTCGGACGGCAGGCCGTTGAACACGGTGATCGAGCCCCAGCGGTGAAAATTTTGCGCGCCGGGCGACGGTGTCGGCGAAGGCGTACGGACAGGCGTCGCAGACGGTGAAACGGTTGGCGAGCCGGTTGGTGAAACTGACGGCGATGGCGACGGCCGTGTGGACTGAGCCAGAAACTCGGTGAGAACGGCGAGAAATATCGCGAGGCAAACGGCGAGTGCAAAGTATCTCTTTCGATTGCCGGAATCGGTCATTCTCTTTACTTTGGTGAATCGCGATATCGTGCCCGGTCGCGGCCGATCCAATCGGCGAGGTCTGCCTCGTCCTTTTCGAGTTCGTCGCTGTTAATAAGCCCGCGGCGAAGTGCCTCGAAAAAGGCCCGCGTCCGCGTATTATAAGCGAGTTTGTCGTACGCCTCGTCTATCGTGCCGGCGGAGCTGTCGGGAAACAGCTTTTCGTACAGCGTCGCCAGACGGCTCTCGACGCCGCGCAGGCTGAGACTGCATTTGCGGGCGATAGCCCAATTTGACAGGCCGAGTGCGAGGTAACGCAATGCCTCGGCCTCGAACTCGGTCAGCAGCGGCCGCTGGAAAGAATCCTTGAACGCCGGATCGATCATATCCGCGCCGTCCTCGAGCACGGCGCCGACAAATCTGAGAAGACGTCCCTCGGGATTATTCTTGTGAATGAACCCGTACGTCGGCTGCGGGTCGACCGAGCGGACGATCTTGCGGATCTCGTTGATATAGATCTCGTGCGGGAACTGCGTCCAAAAGATCACTCGTGCCTCGGGAAAGTCACGCCATATCATTCGGGCCGCCTTTACGCCCGAGAGCCCGGGCATCTGAATGTCGAGTATAGAGAGCACGGGGCGATGCTCGATCGCGAGTTTGACCGCAGCTTCGCCGTCCGGAGCCTCGATCACCGGCATGTGGTCGGGAAATTCCTTTGCGAGAAGCGCACCGAGATAGTGGCGTTGAGCTTCGTTATCTTCGGCGATCAGGATCGGCATCGTTTGTTCCCGAGCTTAAAGTCGTGACGATTATAACAACTTCAAGCAGCGTAAACTCAAAAATACAGCCATGTTCGAGATCAAGTGACCGTTAGGACACGGATTCGCCCTGTGGAAGTCCACATTTTCGGACCGTGGGCTACCTGCTACCAACCGACTAAAGAGTGGCCGATATTCATAAGTACTGTAAGAGCGGAGGTCAACCATGAGCATGATCAAATATCTCGCCTACCTGGCGATTGCAGGCTTGGCGTTTATTGCCGGGCTTTCAAGTTATTACTCAATAGAGTCGATAAGACGACAGCTTCGAATCGTATTAGCGGGACATGCTGAGACTCCGATTCCGACGATCGAATCGATCTCGATACCAGAGCCCAATGTCGTACTCCAAATTGACCAGGCTGAGAGTGCCGGTACTGATCTCGCCCTCGATCTCAACCTCACAGGCGATTATTATATGTCAGGAGAACGCCCTCCAAGAGGCTTCGAGGACTTTAAATTTCTAGAGATCGAAACGCATAAGTACGATGCGTTGACAGAACTGAAGAAAACCGGGAATCCGTGGGAACCGATCCCGCCACGCGGAACGTTTCGCACACAACGGACATTCAAGCTCAGGAGGATCTCAATAGGTCTTGTCCACATTTCATTCGAAACGGAAAGGAAGAATGGTATTAGCTATCGATTTGTCGGACAACTGGGGGTATCGAACGAAACTAACGAAGGGAATGCTTCACCAGACATCTTCGGGAAACTTCTGAAACTTAGAAACGGTACCGTTATAGCAACGACCAAAGCCGAGTTTTATATCAGCGGCTGTTGATCGGGGCCGATACTTCGAATAATCGTGTCGCCAAAGACGAAGAAAGGCTATCCGGAACCTGACGGTCCCGGTTAGCCTCTTGTTCATGTCAGCCGAATTAAACCTGTTCGTGCAGCAGCCGGCGGACCTGATCGCCAAAGAGCACATCGATCT
>CAZJFB010000166.1:0-2814 GCA_964545145.1 uncultured Chloracidobacterium sp.
CAGCGTTGCTGCCGCACGCGATCAGCGTGATACAGGTCAGCAGTCAGGCGAGTACTGAGTTTGGCGACGCCGGGAACTCGAACCCCGACTTCGACTTCCGGTACGACGCCGCTCTTGGCGGTTATATCTTCAATCTGCAAACGACCGGAATGGGAACGGGAAGCTACCTGCTGAATTTCATTGCCGGAAGCCCGACACCGGTCTATTCGGTCGGATTTCAGATAAGACAGTGATGTCCACGGACTGACTTCTTCATAAAGCTGGATGTATATTTCGCCCCGCCATTCTAACGGCGGGGCTTTTTCATTGGGAAGGATGATGAAAGGTCTCTTTGCGGGAATCGACAGGGTGAGCAGCCAGCGTAGTTCCGCTACCGCCCTTGCTAACGCGCGGGTTTGAGCAACTCGGTGCCCCAATTCCGACAAAAAAAGGGAACGGACGTTGCCGTTCCCCGTGAGACATGCCCTCGGAGGGCGTCCTCTAGGATCGTTTACTGCAATGACACGTCATCAACGCGGAAGGTCGAGGTTATCGAGCTGTCCATCGTCGAGCGGAACTGTATCCGCACGGTCTGGCCTTTGTAGGCCGAGACGTTGAATGTCTTTTGAGAGTAGTTGCCCTGGGTGGTCTTGTTGAGGTTGCTGTAGGTCGCGAGCGTCGAGAGCAGTGTGCCCGACGTATTGCGGACCTCGACGAACAGCTTATCGTATGCGGTTGTCGTGGTCGTCTCGCTCGATGTGACGTTGAGCCAGAAGCTCAACGTGCCGGTGGCTGTAGAAGGTATCGTGACCGTCTGGTAAGACTGGCCGCTGACGCTGTTGTTCACGCCGAAATAGACGTAGCCCGTGCCGCCGTGGGGCGAGTTGCCGTTGGCGGTGTAGAAGTAACCCGAGCCCGAGCCCACCCACGGTGAAGCGCTGACCTCGAATCCGCCGTTAACGAGCAGGTTGGCTCCCGGCGTCGGTGTCGGCGAGGGCGTCGGCGTAGCTGTCGCGGTCGGTGTTGCCGTCGGGGTCGGAGTCGGCGTGCCCGGGCACGAACCTACGCCAACCGCGCACCAACCGGTCGCGACCGTGTTGTACTGGGCACTTGCCGATCCGAAAAGGTCGGTCGCGGCACTGAGTGTCGCCGTCCTTGCACCCGCAAAATTGGTGCTCGCGGTCATATAGACGGTCAAGGCACGGTAAAAGATGCGTGCCGCGTCGGTCGTGCCGATGCCGGTCACGGCTACGCCGCTTACGCGGTTAGTGCCGCCATTAGCCATCAGGTAATAGGCGTGGTTTTGAATGCTCGAATTGGTGTGGACGCCGCACTGGTCATTGGCGCTCGACGGCGTGCACGATCCCTGATACAACCGGAGCGAATAATGGTCGGGGTCGCCGACCGCGTTCGGGTTGTCCATCCGGCGCAGAGCGTCGCCGGCCGTGCCGGGCGTGTATGCATCTTCACCGATCTTCCATGTATCGCCGCTGACCGCACCGTCGGCGTATGCCTCGACCATAGCACCAAAGATGTCGGACATCGATTCGTTGAGGGCCCCGGACTCTTTGCTGTAGGTCAGGTTGGCGGTGCGTTCGGTAACGCCGTGCGTCATTTCGTGGCCGCAGATGTCGATCGTCGTGAGCGGCGTAAAGGTCGTGCCGTTGCCGTCGCCATAGGTCATCATATTCTGATACCAAAAGGCGTTGTTGTAATTGCTGCCAAAATGGACACGCGAAGCGACGATGCTGACGCCGTTCGCCGCGGCGGTCGTCGTGCCGGGACCGTAGTTGCCGTCAATGCCATTGCGGCCGTGGACCGTCTGGTAATAGTCGAACGTCTTTGCCGCACCGTAATGGGCATCGACGCCTGCGCGTGCATTGGTCGCCGTCCAATTGTCATCGGCGTCGGTGTAGCGAGACTGCGTGCCGCCGGTGCCGGTCGTCGTGTTGCCGGTGTTGTTCATATTGAAGGTGCCCTGGCGGCGGGTCGTGTCCTCCATATAATACGTCGCACCCGAGATGCTCGTGCTGATATTCACCGTGCCGCTGTAGAGCGACGAGCCGGTGCCGGTCTGCAGGTTGTCGTATTCAAATACCTTTTCGCCCGTATGAGCGTCGATGAAGACGACCGGTGCCGAGGTGGCGGCCGAGCCGTCGAGACGCGGCGTCTCGATGCGATAGGTCAGATGGTCGCGTTCCTTGCCGCGAAAGATGTACATCTCGATCGATGCCGAGCCGGTTTGCTTTGCGCCGCCCTCATACATATCGAGGGCTGTGCGATATGCCTGCTTTTCGCCGAGATTGGGCGTGAGATTTACGGCGATGCCGTCGATCAGGCTGTCAGTTACGGACGAGAGCGAGCCGTCCGCCTTGAGGTGGACGATCGCCTCGCCCTCCCAGACGCGGATGCCGTCGACACGCTGCTGAACGCGCGTGTGGGCCATGTGAAGGTCGTCGATCTCGACGCCCTTGACCTCAAAATCGTCGACCCTGCCGACGGGACGCTGCGTTGCACGCTCGCGCAGGATGTCGAGGCTGATCTGCTTTGCGATCTCACGCTCGTCCTGCGAGCCGGTCGCGAAGATCGCGGGATTGGCCCCGGCGCGCTTTGAGACGATGCCGAAGGAGATCGCGACGCCAACGATCAGCGTTGCGATGACAAGTATTTTTTTCACGATGTTGCTCCTCTAAGAAAAGAAAATATACAAACCGGGGAAGGTCCACTTGCGGGCCCGGCACAAATTTACACGATCACTGGTATAGAGATGGTAAACTTCGCAAAAGATACGCGAAGTGCTGAAAATTCTATCACCATATATTGTGGTGTCAAAGG
>CAZJFB010000167.1:0-2804 GCA_964545145.1 uncultured Chloracidobacterium sp.
GAACTTTGCCGAGATAAACCCGGCAATGGGCACGGCCGAGGCAATGCAGGAAGCGAATCGCTGTCTGTATTGCTACGACGCTCCCTGTACGCGGGCTTGCCCGACGCATATCGACGTGCCGTCATTCATCAAGAAGATCGCGAGCGGCAACGTATCGGGAGCTGCGCGGGTGATCTTTGACGCGAACCCGATCGGGGCTTCGTGTGCCCGCGTTTGCCCGGTCGAGGTATTGTGCGAAGGCGCGTGCGTCGAAAAGACGCTCGTCAAAAAGCCGATCGAGATCGGCCGGCTGCAGCGATACGCTACGGACTTTGCACTTGCGAGCGGGAAACAGATCTTCACAAAAGGCGAGCCCAACGGCAAGACTGTCGGCATCGTCGGTTCAGGTCCCGCCGGGCTTTCATGTGCATCCTATCTTGCCCGGCTCGGCTATGACGTGACAGTTTACGAACGCCGCGAGAAGGCCGGCGGCCTCGATACTTACGGCATGGCGGAATACAAGATGCAGCAGTCTGTCAGTCTGGCCGAAGTCGAGCATATCGCGAACATGGGCGTTGAATTTCGTGTGAATACCGAGGTCGTCGGGGGCTCGTCGGAAACTCTAGGCCCGGTTAACCACGTCGGCATCGAACTGCTTCGCGAGTGGCATAACGCGATCTTTCTCGCTGTGGGGCTGGGCGAGACCAACAAGTTGAATATTCCTGGCGAGGATCTCGAGGGCGTGATCGACGCGCTGGCTTTCATCGAGCAGGTCAAGACCCGTGATTGGGAGTCCGTACCGCTTGGACGAAACGTCGTGGTTCTCGGTGCGGGCAACACCGCCATTGACGCCGTCACGCAGGCAAAGCGCCTCGGGGCGGAGAAGGTAACCCTCGTCTATCGCCGTACGGAAAAAGACGCGCCGGCGTACGATTACGAAATGGAACTCGCCCGTAAGGACGGCATCGAATTCATGTGGCAGACATCGCCCGTCGAAATACTTGGCGAAGGCCGCGTCGCCGCAATGCGTGTGACCGATGCCGCAGGACTGGTCAGCGAGATCGCCTGCGATCAGGTGATCAAAGCCATCGGCCAGCAAAAGATGGCGTCGTTCTTTACCGAGACGGTAGGTGTGGCTGTGGATGAAAAAGGCCGGGTCGTCGTCAATGAGCAAATGCAGACCTCGGATCCCAAGATCTTCGCCGGAGGCGATTGTGCCAACGGCGGCAAAGAAGCGGTTGACGCGTCGCAGATGGGCAAACTCGCGGCAATGGGAATACACGAGTCGCTTACTGGCGAGAAAGTCGAATTTGCAGGGGCCATTCTGCGCGATCCGCCAAAAGCTCCGGTCGACCCAAATCCTCATTGAGATCGATGATGAGAGCTTCCGAAACATCTTGGCCGAAAGAGCTCGACGCGATGACTGCCGCGCCGGAGCACCACGACCTATTGCTCGAGAATGACCAAGTTCGTGTTCTTGATTCATTGGTAAAGCCCGGTGAATCAACGCCGGTTCATACTCACGAATGGCCGGGCGTTTTGTACATACTGGGTTTCAGCGATTTTGTCCGGTACGACGACACAGGTAAGGTCTTGTTCGATTCGCGTGGGTCCGCCGATAAGCCGACGCCCGGGCAAGCACTTTGGTCCGGGCCACTGCAGCCGCACTACGTTACAAATGTCGGCGATACGGACATTCGCGTGATCAGTGTCGAACTCAAACCAAAGAGTTGAATTTATGGCAGATCTAAGTATCAATTTCGCGGGCATAAAGTCGCCCAACCCGTTCTGGCTTGCGTCGGCACCGCCGACGAATATGGGGTCGATGATCGAGCGTGCCTTCGACGCAGGTTGGGGAGGCGCGGTCTGGAAGACGCTCGGCGAACCTATCACCAATGTTTCATCGCGACTCGCAGGGCTCGATCAAGGCCCGCTGCGCCTTCTCGGCCTCAACAACATCGAACTCATTACCGACCGTCCGCTCGAGGTCAACCTCAAAGAGGTTTACGAGTGCAAGAAAAAGTACCCGAACAACGCCGTCATTATTTCGCTGATGGTCGAGTCGAAACGCGAGGCGTGGCACGAGATCGTCAAGCGTTCGCAGGATACGGGAGCCGATGGTTTTGAACTCAATTTCGGCTGCCCGCACGGTATGTCCGAACGCGGCATGGGAGCGGCGATGGGCCAGGTCCCGGAATATACGTGCATGGTCACCGAGTGGGTAAAGGAAGTCTCGACGCTGCCGGTGATCGTTAAGCTCACGCCTAACGTTACCAACATAGTCCCGCCCGGGCGTGCGGCTCAAAAGGGTGGTGCCGACGCAGTCTCGCTGATCAACACGATCAACTCTGTAATGGGTGTCGACGTAGATACGATGATCCCGTACCCGAATGTCAACGGCATGGCCGCCCACGGCGGCTATTGTGGCACGGCGGTCAAGCCGATCGCCCTAAACATGGTCAGCGAGCTTGCCCGTGACGCTGAGTTCAACATTCCGATCTCGGGAATTGGCGGCATAAATACCTGGCGTGACGCGGTCGAATTCATGCTGCTCGGAGCCGGTTCGGTACAGGTCTGCACGGCCGTGATGCATTACGGCTACCGCATCGTCGAGGACATGATCGACGGGCTCAACACATACCTCGATTCAAAAGGCTACGCGTCGGTAAATGAGATCGTCGGCAAGTCTGTGAACCGCGTGACCGACTGGGGAAATCTCGATCTCAACTACGTCGTCAAGGCACACGTCAACGAAGAGCATTGCGTACGCTGCAATCTTTGCTACGTCGCGTGCGAAGACGGAGCTCACCAGTCGTTCGAATTCG
>CAZJFB010000168.1:0-2739 GCA_964545145.1 uncultured Chloracidobacterium sp.
GAACCGATCCCGTCGGAGTTCCGCCCACAGGTACCGTGTTTACCGTCGCCGTGAATGTCACCGACTGGCCAAAGACAGACGGATTAGCGTTTGAAGTTACAGTTGTTGTCGTTGGAGCGGTAACGGTTATTGGCGTGCATACCTGTTGGTTATCGACGGTCGCACATGCCGATCCACTGTTGAGACTCGTGGACGTAAATGTCGATGCAGCCGTCCCAGACGTGATCGTTCCGGATCCGGGAACTATCGTTCCCTGCGTGGAGCCAAAGGTGACCGGGATACTGGGAAGCGATCCCGACGGCGTCGCCCCAACCGAGTTTTTCGTCATCGATGCAAGAATCGATGACGTTGTTCCGGTAAAGATCAGCGACGGCGTCGCGGTCACCCCGAGTACCATCCATGGATCGTAGTCAATATTTACCGAAGCCGAACCGCCAACCGGGTCGCAACCGGCTGCGCCTGGCCCCGCGTTACAGCCCCACCAGTTATTCTCGGCATTTACCGCGAAAGGAGCATCCCAATAAAAGCCTGTTCCGTTACCCACGAAATTATTAAAATTGACTTGGGAGCCAGTCGCCGAATGGGAACTCGACACCTCGCCCGAGAATCCGCGACCGAGTTGCCGTACATCGTTTGACGTAATCGAGGGGTTCGTCACCAATCCCAGAATGCGAATGCCGCGGCTTCCCGATCCGCCGGTACCCGTAACCACGTTTCCGGAAACGATCGGATTCTCGATCGCACCGGCCGGCCCATTACCGACCGCAGCCTGGTTATAGAGAAGAATTCCTGTTCTCGTCGAACCTAACTGAGAGATCCTGTTGTTCAGCACGGAGACGTTTGTGAAGCGTCCCGTAAAAGGGGCAACGGCAGGGTACGAACTATTGAACACGATCGCGCTCGCCGAGCTGCCATCGATCTGGTTGTCCGCAACCCGCTGTTGAGAGGTCACATCAGTTCCAAAATACGTGAAATTGAAGTAGGCGGTGGAAAAGTTGCCGGTGATGGTATTGTGATGAACATTGGTTGGCCCCGTTGATCTCTCGATCACAATCGGGTTAAACGCGTTATTTGTGATGATGTTGTTATCAAATTCAACCGAGCCGACATTTAGTATTGTGTAGAAACCGTTGTCGGCGGAGTTTACGCCAAGGATCCGGCAGTTTGTTATCCTCGTCGCAGCGGCAGCATTGAGCGGTCGCGCGTAGATAGTCACGTGAGTTCCGCCTGTCTCGGGGCTGAGGCCCGGATTGGTCACCGTAAAACCCGAGAATGTCGCCGTACCTGTATCACCCGCGGGCGTAACGATCCTCACGGCACCGGCATTCGGGATCGCGGTATTGCCGCCGTTGATAGTGGTCGTGGCATATCCGGCGCCCGTTACCGTCATCGACCGGTTGATCAGCACCTGAGCCTCATTGTATGTGCCTGCTGCAACAATCACATTCCCACCCGTCGTAACTCCGTTGACGCCGCCCTGCACCGTCGCGAACGAATTGCATCCGAAGTTGGTCGCAGGCCCGGCCCCATCGGGATCGTCACCCAGCGGCGTACCTACCCAATCATCATCGACATAGGTTGTGCTTTGTGGCCCGCACGGTACGACAACATTCCCTATGACTCCTTGAGAGAAATCGCCATGCTGAGCGAGCCCGATGGCTGCAACGGCCGACGGACTGTTCAGCCAAAATTCGTTCCGATTATTTCCCGGTGGAGAACCTATCGCATTAACTCCCAGGCTCGAAGACAGGTATGAGTTCCCGGTTCCGGAACCTATCGGAGCAACGTTAAGAAAATAGGTACCCGTTGGAAGCGTCAGGGTAAGTCCCGTGATCTTTATAGTGTATTCGTTGAAACCGGCAAACGAACGGCCGGTAAGCGTCGGAACGACTGTACCGGTACCCGAGGCTATCAGTGTACCAAGATTGCCGGCTGACACGCCTGTGCGGATCTCATACACAGCCGACGTTGGAGGGGCCACAGTGAAAAGGTTATTCGAGTAAACAGCGCTCACATGCCAACCGGTTGCATCGGTAACATTAAAATCACTGTAAACTTTGGCATTAGGAAATCCCGAAAAATTCTGTCCATTCGGCAGAGCCTGGCCCGCGAGGTCACCGTTATACCACCGATCACTGACCAAGGGTGCCCTCCCTATATCGATCGCTGGCCCATTTATGGGACCGTAACCTACCTCGCCCATCCCGAGAGCCGTCCCCCATTTCGCAGCCAACATAAATACAGCCAACACGGCGAAAATAATGCCTAACTGCATTGCCCGAATAAAATTGCCCCTTTTAATTCGCATGTAAACTTTCTCCGAATAGATATTTTCGTTGTCCAGCCCAAATCGAGTACAAGTGCATGGTGCAGTACTCCAAACGATCAACCATCACTGTGGCTCAGCGAACCCAGTCTCGATCACCGATAAATGGAAATTGACGACCTCACGATCGTATCTGATCTGATCTTTCGCAGAGAAGTATAGACAATCGCCAGTCGATCTCAAAACATAGATCTTTGCGAAAGATCGGAATGCGACGTTGTCGGCGGATCGTTGTTCCAATTCGCATCCTTCGCTGCTCGTTTGGTGCGTGACCGAGCTTGCCGAGCCTTTGTCATGAGAGGCGGTTTATCCGCGACAAAGGAGTGGCTATGAAGATTTGTAGGGAGTGGCTATTAATTCTTGCGGGCGATAGCGGTTTGACGGTTGCAATGGTGGTTTTGGGGCTCACGCTG
>CAZJFB010000169.1:0-2717 GCA_964545145.1 uncultured Chloracidobacterium sp.
AGCCTCGCCGCGTGGTCGGCATCGTTGAACGCGTAGCTCGTGGTCTGGTAGATCGGGACCGCTCGGGAATTCGTCGCAGGATCGATCTCCTGCCCGCCGTGAAGTGCCAATGTGTTGAAACTGTATTTTGTATCGGTCATGTTTTTTTCTCCAGTTTTTAGTTTTCTCGCGGGCACACTCCCAACCGGTCGTGTTTCCGCCTGTTTGGCAACTTCGATCGAAAAACTAAAAAAGCCCTCGTGCTAATTGCACGAGAGCTTTTCAGAAAGTTCTTCGTTTATCGTCGACGGGAAAATAGGATCTCGCGTCGAGACGCTTTAGCAGTTTTTATCGTGGAGCAAGTTGCCTTAAATCGCCACGTTTTCAGATTTTCAATCTCGCCGGCATTTCCCGCCGACTTATACAAACTAAAACAACATAATCGCGGATGTCAAGCCAAGACTAGCCGCAGAGTACGGCACCACCATTTATGTTCAAGATCTCACCGGTAATGTGCCGCGACCAGTCTGAGAGCAAAAAGCAGATCGACAGTGCGATATCATCGGTCGTCGCGATCCGCTTGAGCGGTATCGAATCGATCACGCTTTGATGATAATCGGTGTCTTCAAATACCGGCCGCACCATTGCCGTCTCGATCCAGCCAGGAGCGACGGCGTTGACGCGAATGCGTGGGCAAAGCTCGCTCGCAAGTGCCTTGGTGAACGAGATCTGACCGCCTTTTGACGCGGCGTAATTCGAGTAATTTGCCTCGCCACGCTGCCCCGCGGTGGACGAAACAAAAACGATCGATCCCTGATGCTGCTTCTTCATCGCCGGGACGCAGGCCTTGGTCATCGCCCATGCCGATTTGAGGTTTGTGTTGATGACCTTGTTCCAAAGCTCCTCGGACATGTCCTCGATCGGGGCTCCGTCCCAAACGCCGGCGTTGCAGACGAGATAATCGATGCGACCAAAGCGTTCGAGAGCGACGCGCGCGACCTCGCTTGCACCCGAAAACTCCGAAACGTCAGCCTTCACGGCTACGGCGCCGACGTCTCTGTTGCGGCACATCTCGACGGTCTCGGCAGCCTCGGCGTCATTGGCGAGATAGTTGACGACGATGTCCGCTCCGCCCTCGGCAAGCCGCAACGCCGTCGCCCGCCCGACGCCGCGTGAGGCCCCTGTGACAACCGCCGTCTTACCCGCAAAAAGGTTCCCCGGCAACTCGATTCCTACTGGATGGTCACTCATTTCCGATATTTTGCCACGAATAACACGAATGACACGAATTCGGAGGTCCACTTAGTCGTGCAATTCATGTTATACGTGGCTAAATTCTTTCCGTGTTATAAAATTCAACTGATGAACGACACAAACTTCCTCGAAGATCAGCCCATCGCGTGGACGCCCACGCCCGACGTCATCGAGCGTGCTCAGCTCACGCGATTTATGAAACAAGTCGGCGTCTCGACATGGGACGAGCTGTATCAATATTCGATCCGCGATATCGAGAAATTCACCGAAGAGGTTTTGAAGTTTCTTGATATCCGCTTCGACCCGCCGTATAAAAAACTGCTCGATACTTCGAACGGGGTTGAGATGCCGACGTGGCTCGCAGGCGCAGGTCTAAACATCACCGAGATGTGCCTCGACCGCTGGCAGACGGACGAGATGAAGGACCAGCCGGCGGTCATTTGGGAGGGTGAGGAGGGATTGGAGGCTACGCTAGCGTACGCAGAGCTTTTGAGCGATGTTGTAAAGTGCGCGGCGGGGCTGCGTGCAATAGGCCTCGGCAAAGGGGATGCAATCGGCATACATATGCCAATGATTCCTGAAACAGTAATTGCACTCCTAGCAATAAACAGGATCGGAGCTATCGCGGTTCCGGTTTTCAGCGGCTATGGGGTTGAGGCAATAGTTAGCAGGATGAACGCAGTTGGCGCTAGAGCAATGTTCACATGCCCCAATTTTACGCGACGAGGCAAGCTCGCTCAGTCAACTCCGGTTGGTTTCGAGGCGGCTGGAAAGTGTCCGGCTCTAAAATCTCTGTTTCTTGTTCCTGCCGCGACGAAGCCTCCGCCTCAACTGCTAAGACCGAGTGAACTTCCTGAAGAATTGAGAAAGTTGATTGAAGCCTACAAGGCTATGTCCGACGAAGAAAGGGCCCAATATCAACGAACTCAGAAAGCTGAAAGTGAGCGTAAACGTGAAGAGTTTTTTATTCATCTTAGGGAACTAGGAACCCCAGAAACGAAGATCGATGAGATTAAGCAACAGATGGAAACTCAACCAAGCGGCATGGGCGTGGTTTCCTTCGGCGGCGATACCTCCAAAACTCGGATAGAACGCCCGTTCCAGGTTCACCAATGGAGAGATCTATTA
The DNA here is from genome assembly GCA_964545145.1 of uncultured Chloracidobacterium sp. Taxonomy (GTDB): domain Bacteria; phylum Acidobacteriota; class Blastocatellia; order Pyrinomonadales; family Pyrinomonadaceae; genus OLB17. Next base: position 2,362 of record CAZJFB010000169.1, read on the forward strand.
GATCAGGGAACCGTAGCTGCGAGCGATTCTCCTGTTGAACCCGCTTCAGCCGAAGACCCGCTCATCATCCTCTACACCTCCGGCACGACCGGCAAGCCGAAGGGCATTGCTCATACTCATGCAAGTTTTCCGATCAAGGCGGCTCAGGATATGGCGTTTGGGACGGATGTCGGCAAAGGCACGCGGATATCGTGGTACACCGACATCGGTTGGATGATGGGGCCGTGGCTGATCTACGGGGCGTTGATAAATGGTGCAACGATCTGCATCTACGACGGCGCTCCCGACTACCCGACGCCCGACCGCATGTGGGAATTCTGCGCAAAGCATAAGGTCGAGGTGCTCGGCATCTCGCC
>CAZJFB010000170.1:0-2608 GCA_964545145.1 uncultured Chloracidobacterium sp.
CCGAGACCGGAAACCGATTTGCGGTCGTGACCGAATCGAACGCCGAATTGGAACTCTGGGCGGCAGACTTGGAGTTTTGGCTTGATTCGGCTTTCCGCGACCCGCATTCGACGATCGTATCGCTACCATCCTTCGAGACGATCCCGTACTCCGGCGTTTCACCGCATGCGGAAACTCAGGAACGCCGCGCGCTTTCTTTCTGGCGGATCGCCAAAGGCGAATGTGATCTCGCCGTGCTCTCAAGCAGATCGCTGATACAGAAAACGATCACTCCGAAGGAGATCGCACTTCTCGGCGCCGATCTCGTACGCGATTCCGACTTCCCTCCCGAACAGCTTGTCGAAAGGCTCATAGCCAGCGGTTATGTGCGCGAAGACCCGATCTTCGGCCCGGGCCAGTTCTCGCTGCGCGGCGGCATCGTTGACGTTTGGTCGCCAAGTGCCGAAATGCCCGTTCGTATTGAGTTCTTTGGAGACACAGTCGATTCGATCCGCTCTTTCGACGTCGACACGCAGCTCTCCATCGAGCAGCTGCGGTCCGTTTCGATCGCTCCGATGCGCGAATTCGCCGCCTCGCCGCAGGACCTGAAAGACTGGGCGTTCTTTGCCGCGGAACGCTTTAGTGACGAGAAATTCAGGCGAAATCTCAAGGACCGAACCGATTTCGCCGCCGAGGGCGAGATGTTCTCGGGCTGGGAATTCCTGCTGCCGCTCGTTAAACCGCTCACGGCGAGTGTTTTCGATCATCTCAACGATTTTGTGTTCGTGATCGACGAGGCGTCCTGCGTCGAACACGCCCTCGGCGAACTCTACGATCGGCTCGCGGCAAGCCTCGCCTCGGTGATCGACGCCGGCGATATTGGCCTCGAGGTCGGAGATCTGTTTGTCGAACCCGATACTCTTCGAACAAAACTCGATGCCGTTTCGCGTGTCGAGATCAGGTCGCTCGGGCGGACGGCAGCGGCGACGGATGAAGAGTTTCAACTGTCAAGCGACACGCAGGCTGGCAGCATGCCTTCCGACGCGGCGAACCGTACGCCGCTTTTTCTCTTCTCGGCTGCAGAGAAAGCGGTTGAGGTCGATATTAGTTCCCGCTCTACGCGAAAATTCCGAGGCGACATTCCTGCATTTGTCGCCGAATTCGATCGCAAAGCTCAGATCGTCGTCAACACGCCGGGCATGGCCGAACGCCTTGCTGAGATCCTTCGCGAATACGACATTTATTTACCGCAAGACTCGATCCAGATCGGCGGCCTTTCTAGCGGCTTTGAATTGGCGGCGGACGGGCTAACGGTATTTGCCGAAGCGGATATTTTTGGCGAGAATTCTGCGGACGCCGCAGGCGTAAAGGTCACAACGGGAAAACGAAAGTCGAAGCTCGGGGCGTTCATTTCCGACTTCCGCGACCTGAAGCAGGGCGATTTCGTCGTCCATGTCGATCACGGCATTGGACGCTTCGACGGTTTGCAGACCATTTCGTCGCAGGGCACGGATCGCGAGTTCATGCTGCTGATCTATGCGGACAACGCAAAGCTTTTCGTGCCCGTCGAGCGAATGGACCTCGTTTCGCGTTATTCCTCGGGCGAGGCAACGGCTCCGGCTCTCGATCGTCTCGGCGGCATCGGCTGGCAAAAGACCAAGGCAAAAGCGAAACGCGCGATGCGCGATATGGCCGATGAACTGCTCAAGCTCTACGCCGAACGCAAGCTCGTTCGCGGCCACGCATTTCCGCCCGACGCTCCGTGGCAGCATGAATTTGAGGACGCTTTTCCCTATGACCTTACCGTCGATCAAGCCTCGGCGATCGAGGACGTGAAGACAGACATGGAAACCGCCGTTCCGATGGACCGGCTCATAATTGGAGACGTCGGCTACGGAAAGACCGAGGTCGCAATGCGTGCCGCCTTTAAGGCGGTGATGGACGGCAAACAAGCCGCCGTTTTGACGCCGACGACAGTGCTCGCGTATCAGCACTACGAGACATTCAAAAAGCGGTTCGCGGCCTTTCCGGTCAAGGTCGATCTGCTCTCGCGTTTTAGAAGCTCGAAGGAACAAAAGGCGGTAGCCGAGTCGGCAGGTAAAGGCGAGGTTGACGTTCTCATCGGAACTCACCGAATTCTCTCGACCGACGTTAAGCTGCCGAAGCTCGGCCTTGTCATTGTCGATGAAGAACAGCGGTTCGGCGTCGGACACAAGGAAAAACTAAAACAGTGGAAGAAAAAGGTCGATGTTCTCACTCTCTCAGCCACCCCGATACCGCGAACACTGAACATGTCGCTCCTCGGCATGCGTGACATGTCTGTGATCGAAACGCCGCCGCGTGACCGCCTCGCGATCAACACCCAGGTCGTGCAATTTAGTGAAGGCGTCATTCGCTCGGCGATCGAGTTGGAACTTAGCCGAAACGGCCAGGTCTTTTTCATACACAACCGCGTCGAATCTATCGAATCCATCGCTGCTCTAATTCAGAAGATCGTTCCAAATGCACGGATCGCGATCGGCCACGGCCAGATGAACGAGAAGGAAATGGAGCAGGTGATGCTCGATTTCATCGATTACAAATACGACGTTCTCGTCGCGACGACGATCATCGAGAACGGCATCGACAT
>CAZJFB010000171.1:0-2526 GCA_964545145.1 uncultured Chloracidobacterium sp.
TTTCACTCTTTCACCTTTTCACCTTTTCACTTTGGATCCTTAGGACGCAAGTTATCATATTGATATGAGGTCAGTTTACATAAACGAATTTGGCTCGGTGGAGCACCTCGAGATCCGTGAAGTTCCCGACCCGCCGGCGCCTTCTGGGACGCAGGTGCTGGTCAGGGTCCACGCAGCGGGCTTGAATCGAGCTGACTTGCTTCAGGCACGCGGGCTCTATCCGCCGCCAGCGGGTTACTCGCCGAATATTCCCGGCCTTGAGTTCGCGGGTGAGGTCGCGGCCACCGGCGATGATGTAAAAGATATGATTCCTGGGACGCGCGTTTTCGGCATCACCGCCGGCGAAGCTCAGGCAGAGTTCATACTTACCGACGAGAGCCTCATCGCTAAGGTCCCCGATCACCTAAATTATGCTGAGGCGGCATGCGTCCCAGAGGCTTTCATAACCGCACACGATGCGATATTTACGCTCGGCGATCTTGGGACGCATGACAATATTCTGATCCACGCCGTCGGCTCAGGTGTCGGCCTCGCGGGCCTTCAGTTGGCAAAGGCTCACGGTGCGTTCGTCGTTGGGACGTCGAGGACGGCGGACAAACTTGAACGGTGTATCGCACACGGGCTCGACGCCGGTATCGTCGTTACCGACCCTCGCGACTATGCGTCCCAGGTTTCGGACGCGACGGGCGGACATGGCGCCGACGTCATACTAGATCTGGTCGGTGGTGCGTATTTCGATCAGAGCCTCAGGAGCCTCGCTTTGAAGGGACGGCACATTTTGGTCGGGCTTACCTCAGGACGTAGTGCCGATGTCGATCTCGGCCTGGTGCTGCAAAAACGTGCCCGTATCATCGGGACCGTTCTGCGTCCCAGAACTTTGGACGAAAAGGGAGAGGCTGTCGCGAGATTTGTCGCCGAGGTACTTCCGCTGTTTGCGTCCCGGAAACTGCGGCCCGATCTCGACCGCGTATTTCCCGCCGCGGATGCAGTGGATGCGTACAAGTATCTCGAGTCTAATGTTAGTTTTGGAAAGGTCGTGCTGGAGTTTTAGCTTTTGAGGCGTCGGGCCGCCTCGTCGGTGATGATGCAGAGCCCGGGAATGTGGTTGGCGTCGAGTTCGTCCAAAAGCTTGACCGCCTGAGCATAGGTAAGCCCGCCTGCCTCGCACTCTTCAAACGAGACGACCGACCAAACGGGTTCCTCAAGTTCGTTTACCTCTTCCACGGCTTCCTCGGCCTCGACGCGGCTCAGGGCAGCCGCCGCGGCACTTAGATCTAGGTATTGTCCCCGGCTTTCGGGCTCGGCCTTCTTCTTGGTAAGATGCGTGGCCCCTGACCGCATTTCCTGAATTCTCATACAATTACGAGCGCGCCTGACACTCTAACACACACAAAATTGTGATGTAAACACATTTTTGCGACGAAGATCGATTGTTTCGGCAAAGCTCGCCGGGACTTGGTAAAATGAAATCCGAAGTATGCTTTTTCGAGAGTCGTGTTTTATTACGGGGTTTCCGGGCTTTATCGCCAGCCGTTTGGTCGAGCGTTTGGCCCGGCCGGAGTGCCAGTTCTTCCTGCTGGTCCAGCCGCAGTTCGTCGAACGTGCGATGGAGGAGGCTGAGGCGATAGCGGCCCGTACGCAGACGCCGCTCGAAAGCTTTGTGCTGGTCGAGGGTGATATTTCGAAGCCGACGCTCGGCATTCCGGTCGCCGATCTCGAGACAATTCAGTACGAGACGACCGACGTATTTCACCTTGCCGCCGCGTATGACCTGGCAGTCCCAAAGGATGTCGCGTTTGACGTCAACCTGCAAGGTACCAAGAATGTCAACGACCTCGTTTGCTCGATAAAGAACCTTCGCCGGTACAACTACATTTCGACGTGCTACGTTGCCGGCAAACGCGAGGGCACTATCCTCGAGACGGAGTTGGAGCATAAGGCAGGTTTCCGGAATTTCTACGAGGAGACCAAGTACCTTGCCGAGCTCGAGGTCGAACGGTTAAAGCCGACGATGCCGGTCGCGATATTTCGCCCGTCTGTCGTGGTCGGCGACTCGATGACCGGAGAGACAGCCAAGTATGACGGCATCTATTACCTTATTCAGTATCTGCGAAAGGCGCCGTCGATATTGCGACTCGTAAATGTAGGCAACGAAAAGGTGCGGCTCAACCTTGTGCCGGTCGACTTTGTCGTGGACGGCATTGCCGCACTTTCACGCGACGCCGCGGCGACCGGAAAGACCATCGCACTTGCCGACCCGACGCCTTTTACCACGGCGCAGTTGTTTGACATTATCGCCAGGGAGATGACGGGACGAAAGTCGGAGTTTCATCCGCCCGTACGTCTGACCGAGTGGTTTTTGAATACACGCATATCTCCCGCGATCACCGGCCTGCCGACGGTCGGCGTTCCGTATTTCTTTATCTCGCAGACGTACGACACCACTATCGCGTCTGAAATGCTCGGGCCGCATGGAGTCGAATGCCCGCGTTTCGACCGGTACTGCGGCAACTTGCTCGATTTTGT